>QPIN01000055.1:20531-68764 GCA_003666385.1 Methylococcales symbiont of Hymedesmia sp. n. MRB-2018 | reverse complement strand
AGGTGTTGATGTCGTCTTGTGTTAAGCCTTTACCATCGCTAAAACGCTGTTCTATTTCTTTGATTTTAGGCTCAATCATTTCGATAAGCATATCATCTACTTTGGTTTCACTCATAATGTTAATCTTGCAAAAATAAGAGGGGGATTGTACAGCAGGTGTTGTGTTAATACAAAGCAATATGGGGAAAATTAGGGGTCAGATACAAGAGTAGAGTTAATTTATGTTTTGCAATTATTGGCTTAATTAAGGGCAGCCACAAGGGGTTTCCCCTACGATTAATAATAATGGGGGGAAAGGGGGCGCTACCCTTTTTTGCTCGTTCCCAGCTCCAGCTTGGGGGGTGCGAGACACACTTTTTAAAGTTTATCAATCAATTTTGACAAGGTTAAGAAAAAACCCATAGCGGCAACAAGGACAAGCATATTTTTATTGAGTGCTTTTTGAATGGTAACTTCAATGTCTGTTTTTAATAATTCAAACTTGCTTTCAAGGTCTGTTTTTAGTAATTCAAACTTACCTTCAAGGTCTGTTTTTAGTAATTCAAACTTGCCTTCAAGAATATCAAACCTGCCTTCAAGAATGTTAAACTTGCCTTCCAGCCCTATAACACTAGCGGTTACTTCATTTAATTTGTCATCTAAATGATTGATGTGATTGTATTGGGATTTGAGCAGTAAGGTGTTGATGTCGTCTTGTGTTAAGCCTTTACCATCGCTAAAACGCTGTTCTATTTCTTTGATTTTAGGCTCGATCATTTCGACAAGCATGTCATCTACTTTGGTTTCACTCATAATGTTAATCTTGCAAAAATAAGAGGGGGATTATACAGCAGGTGTTGTGTTAATACATAGCAATATGGGGAAAATTAGGGGTCAGATACAAGAGTAGAATTAATTTATGTTTTGCAATTATTGGCTTAATTAAGGGCAACCACAAGGGGTTGCCCCTACGATTAATAATAATGGGGGGAACTTCACTACCCTTTTCCCTGGTATAAGAAATATAAAGGGTAGCGTCCCCTTATATTCTCCCTTATATTCTTATATTCTTTGTTGCCAGTTGTCTTACTAAAGACTATCCGTATAGTCATTAACTAATACTTTTGGCTCCATCATATCGAAAATAGCATATTTAGGCCCTTCTCTGCCTAAGCCTGAATCTTTAACACCACCATACGGCATGTGATCTGCACGAAATGTCGGAGCATCATTAATAATGACCCCTCCAACATGCAAATGCATAAAGGCGTAATTTATTTTACGATTATCATGGGTAAAAATACCTGTTTGAAGACCAAAATCAGAAGCATTAATAGCACTGATTGTTTGTTTGAAATCGGTAAATTTTTCTATGATGACTATGGGTGCAAAGGCTTCTAAGCAACAGACTTTCATATCATTTTTGGTATTAGTCAATACAGTGGGTGGATAAACTGTACCTGTCCGTATTCCGCCGCAAACCACATCAGCACCTGATACGACCGCTTCATTAACCCAGGATTCTATGCGCTTGGCGTTATTTTTATCAATCATGGATGAAAAATCGGTATCCGCTTGTTCTGGAGCGCCTATTTTTAACGCCAACAAGCCTTGTTTAAACTGATCAATAAATGTGTCAAAACATTGGCTATGCACATAAATACGTTGTGTATGAATACAGGTTTGTCCTGCAAAGGAAAAGGCACCATTCACTGCTTTGGTGACGGCACGTTCAATATTGGCATCTTTATCTACAATTAATCCTGCATTACCACCTAATTCCAGAATCACTTTTTTCTTACCTGCATTCTTTTTCATTTCCCAACCAACATCCGCTGATCCAGTAAAACTTAGTAAGTTAAAGCGTGGATCAGTCACTAATTGATTACCCACTTTTCTGTCCATAGGTAACACAGAAAAAGCACCTTTGGGTAAACTTGTTTGATCAATAATTTGAGCTAGAAACAAAGCTGTAATAGGCGTTTTGGAAGCGGGTTTAAGCACAATAGGACAACCTGCTGCAATGGCAGGTGCAATCTTATGTGCCGCCAAGTTCAAGGGAAAATTAAACGGTACAATCGCGGCAACCACACCGACAGGAAAATACTTAACAATCGCATCTTTATTAGCACTGGTCTCTGTCCAATCAATACTTATAACTTCACCGGGTATGCGTTTCGCTTCTTCCGCAGATACCACAAAAGTCTGAATTGAACGATCAACTTCTGCTAATGCTAGTTTTAAAGGCTTGGCAGCTTCTAGTGAAATAATTTTAGCTATCTTGCTGCGTTCAGCCTGTAATTTATTGGCAATATCCATTAATATCTGGAAGCGCTGATAAATGGGTAAGTCACGCATGGTTTCTTGTACTGCACAGGCTGAATTGACAGCCTTATCAAACTCATCTTGACCACCCAAGTAGGTACTAAAAACACAAGTACCTGAATACGAATTGATAACTTCTAATGTCTGCTGAGTCGTTTTAAAGTCACCAGCAACATAAATTGGAAAATGCGTCGTTTCGGCTGAGGCTGCAATATTCATAAGATTTCCTCGTTAAATAATAGAATAATAGGGTGAAATAATTAGAGTCTAATTTGTGTTTTGCAATTATTGGCTTAATTAAAAGGCAACCACAGGGGGTTGCCCCTACGATTAATAAACCGAGAACTCAGCATAACTCATGAACGGATAAAAAAATTCTATCACTTTTTTCTCATCGCCAGAGTTATACTGAGTTCTCTCAATAATAAACTCGCAACAATTGCTGAATTTCGTCAAATTCATGTAAATAAGGTTTTGCTACTTCATGATTGGCAGCAATCACTACTAAGTCATGTGAAAAGACAGAGGTGTTATACCAGTTAAAACTACCTTCAATAACAATATAGTCATCTATAATGCAATATTTGGAATGAATAGGAGAATACGGCACTTCATGATCATCCTTGCCATACACTAATCCTACGGCTATACATGCAGATTTCAATCTGTCTACTACAGGTAATAGTGGTCTGTTTAATTCATCATCCATGGAGCGTTCAACACCCACCCTACCCTCTCTCGCCAAGTGTCCGTTAAACAAGATATGAACATAAACCCCTCTGTTTTTAGCATTGATTAAGGCACAAATAACACTGTCATAATGATCACCTACTAACTCACCAATCAAAAATAAGGTTATTTTAATACTATGCTTGGCACGGTTTATTTCGCCTAAAATGGCATGATGCGGTAAATAATTATCCCCATTTTGAGTGCTGTGCCTGCCAAAGGTATAGAGTAAATTAAAAGAGCTAAAGGGATCGATCCCATAAGCTTGTATGACACCACCACGCTGGCTTTGGAAAATATTATCCAATAATCGACATACCCCTTTTGAATGAAAGGTCATGCCCGACTCCCAATTAGCCCACCACCTGTCAAAGGTAATATTAAATGATCCTAAAATGCAATCTTCATCATTAAAGATGATGAATTTAGTGTGCATATCAGGTTCAACTTCAATCAGATCATGTTTTGGGCTACAAACCACCCCGATCAATTCAATGCCAGCGCGTTTTAAGCGGGCATAACTTTGACTATTAGTTAGGGTCATTTTTCGCCAGTCAACAATACATTGCACCCAGACCCCTTGTTCACTGGCATGAATCAAATGGCTGACAAAATCGGCATCATCTATACAATCAACACTCACTTTAATGGTGCATAAACGGCTGTGATCGTCCCACTTGGTTTGCATCACTTTATCAATCAAATGATGAATGTAACTTTTGGGGTGATACGGGTGTGTGGGCTGGCCTTTGGTGAATTTTGGAATCAGTTCCATTGAGTCAAAATGATGATTGATCCAGTCTACATCAGATTGTAGTTCACTCGCGTTTAACTCATAAGTTTTATAATGATTCTCGGTAATATGATCAGGGGATATATCTCGGTACTGATGCTGATCAGGACTGGCCTGTAACTGCGGCCAGTCCATATAAATATACTCATTCGCTGATGCTATAGAACGCCCATCTTTATGCACTATAAAAGAGACTTTAACGCAATTGACCTGTCCGTAAGTACTGGAAAAAGGATGTATATAAAAATCTCTGGTGCTGCGTTTATGCCGATCCCATTCAATATCATAGGCATCTGTATCTACTACATAGGTCTCACAAATATTATCATTGCTGAAGGCTTTTAATATGACTTTAAGGTTAATACTGTCACCATGAAACATTTCAAACTCAATCTTGCCCCAACGTACAAAAAATTCATGATTATAGTCATTTACTCTGGCAAAAGACCCTCCTAATTCGCCTCTAACGGGTCTGGCATAATGTTCTGCTATTTCCATATTATTCTTCTTTCTCGCTTAATATTTCTACTTTAGATAACACGCAATAAATAAACACCTTGGGTTGCACAGGATTTTTATTCATCTTTAAGGTGCAACGAAGGGAGCATAACAGGCTATGTGGTCTAAGTTGCAACGCCTAAGATGGATGAAAGACTCACAAGACGGGTAGCTTATTTGTTGCCAGTTGCCTTGGGTTCAAATGTCATAAAATAACCACAATGGTCTGACACTCGACCATAATCTTGTTCTGTAAATATCACCTTGGCAGAGGTGACTTGTAATGCACTGGATTTGTTCATAAATATATAATCAATGCGATAATCATCGGTCAATAAATCCTGCCAGTGTGCATCATTTACTCTAAATATTTTTTCAAAAACAGCTTGTTCATTAGCTGCTAAGTATTGATCATCATAATGGTTATTTTCAACCACAGTTTGATACCCCTCAGAACCCGCTGTAATATTAAAATCGCCGCATAGCATGGTGGCTTTAATATTATCTGTATTATGTTCCTCTGCCCAGCGATGTAGCTGTTGAAATTGCTCTTGAAAGCCATCTTCCATCCAGCTTAAATGTGCAGAAAAAATATTGATTGCTCCCATATAAGGCACATGGACACATGCCATCACTACTTTTCTGGAATGGATATTATAAATATCATCACTATCGGAGACATATCTGGATTGATGATTCGATAAAGGAAATCGACTTAAAATAGCCACCCCTTCTCGGTATTTATCAAAGCCCAAATGTGACCAATCGGTATGCAAATGAAAAGGATGTGTTAAGCGATCATTAATCAATTTAGCAGCATTCGATTCCCAATCACCCTGACCATCTCGCCAATATTCTGCGACTTCCTGTAAACAGACTATATCAACTTCCAGCGCATTAATTGCTTTGGCTATCTGAGTGAACTTTTTATCCTGGTTTTCTTCCTGGTAGCAATGTAAATTAAGAATTAACAGTTTAAGTTGCTCTCGCTGTAAAGAATAATTATTTGCCTCATTATTATCCCAAATGGTTTGCTCATGACTCTCGCAGCAAATAATATACTGTAGTTTAAAAAAATCAGTCTGCTCAATATGACCCGCCCATATTTGACTGCCATACTGATTTGGATTTCTGGCATTGCTCTGAGCGACTTTATCCCAGTAATTTCTTGCTGTCTGACAAGCTGAATACTGGCTGGTTTTCCAATTATCAAGCGTCCATTTAACCCCTACTTTTTCAGCATTAAAAGTATGATCTATTGCCACGACAATAGGGATTGCTGACAGATCATCATTCAAACACTTATCAAAAACTATGTTTTGAACTTTGCGACCATGCGCTAATTGAATGCCTGAATCAGCTTCACTAAGGAAATTTTGCCCATGATTGGTATCCCAATATTCAGCACCCAACACTCGATAACGTATAGTAAACTCAATATTGCCAGGCAATGTTTGTTGTTGCAGTAAAAACGCACTGCTTACCCGCCAATATTCTTTATCAGAGCCATTCATACTATGATATTTAGCCATTAAAGTATGCCAGATACCATCTTCGCCAGACCAGATTACATCAACCTGTTTGTCAAAATTGATATTTTCAATTTGCATAAAAAAGGTCAATTCTTGCTGCACAGTTTGATCCTGCCTGCTGATTATATTTTCCACATAAAGCAGTTGAATTTTATCCATATTTTTCTTTCAATAAAGCGTAAGGAGTGAGGATTTATCGTCCAAGCATATACATAGACTTAGGCAATTGGAAAAAAATAACCCACCCATTATCCAACTTGAGAATGGATAGTTACATAATGAGAACTCAGCATAACTCATGAACGGATAAAAAAGGCTAGAAGTTTTCCATGTCATAGTTTTAGCCCATTCCAAAGTTATTTCACCTATTGTGATTTGCAGATAGACCTTGGTCGGTTACACGGGTAGAGATAACGCATGCGTTATCTGTACGTTCAAAACGGATGGTTTTAGCTTCAAGATGATAAATAAGTAACCAGTCTAACTCTATGTGTAAATCTCGGTATCCTTTCCAATTTCCAGATAAAGGATGATCTAAATACTGCCTAGTAAGTGGCTCTTCACTGATTAATAAACGCATCACCTCTTTATTTTCTTAAAATCCTTTCTACGTTTATTGGCTAGTTTTAGGTCTTTTTTAAACTGACCAGAATATTCAATATTAAGCATTAGATTGATAATTGATTGAATAGATCATCAATATCTTTTGCTTGATGGACATCATCTCCTCTTTGGCTATTAGTCAGTATTTCAACAGTTAATGGGTTAGGTTCAATGTTACTCACTGTATTTTTCATAAATCGCCGTATAGCTTGCGATGGTGTTATATCATTGTTTTTACAGACGGAATAAAAAGCATCTTTTAAAGTTGGGTCAACCTTAGCCCTGATTACAGTATCTACCATGTTCAATTTCTCTATGAGTTATGTATAAAGTGGCTATATTATGGCTATAAAGTAGCTACAAGTCAATGTGTTGGTTGCTGTGCTTTGCAGATAGACCTTAGTCGGTTACACGGGTAGAGATAACGCATGTTATCTGTACGGTTATGATTTGCAGATAGACCTTGGTTGGTTACACGGGTAGAGATAACGCATGCGTTATCTGTACGGTTGTGATTTGCAGATAGACCTTAGTCGGTTACACTGGTCGCTGTGGCAACCCTGCTTGAATAACAGTTGTGATTTGCAGATAGACCTTAGTCGGTTACACTATTTTTATCTCCATATTCACCACACGCAAAGTTGTGATTTGCAGATAGACCTTAGTCGGTTACACTAGATATTAAGGATTTAGCTACGGGTTGCACGTTGTGATTTGCAGATAGACCTTAGTCGGTTACACTTGCATTTGGTGCTAGAGGCAGGGGCGGTAGTTGTGATTTGCAGATAGACCTTAGTCGGTTACACTCTTAAAAAAGTTGTCCTTTTTTCCCCATAGGTTGTGATTTGCAGATAGACCTTAGTCGGTTACACTTTGTGCAAGCTTGCATTCTTCTTTTACGAGGTTGTGATTTGCAGATAGACCTTAGTCGGTTACACTGCCGTAGTGATCCCAGCCGTGCCGGCTCAGTTGTGATTTGCAGATAGACCTTAGTCGGTTACACTCAACGATCTTCGCGATATTATCGAAGCTCTGTTGTGATTTGCAGATAGACCTTAGTCGGTTACACTCACCTACACTCAACGCTGTAGCTGCTTTTGGTTGTGATTTGCAGATAGACCTTAGTCGGTTACACTTTGACAATGCAACTAACGAGGAGCTCAGAGTTGTGATTTGCAGATAGACCTTAGTCGGTTACACTTGAAATAACTAAAAGCTTATTGAGTTTCCCGTTGTGATTTGCAGATAGACCTTAGTCGGTTACACTCGGCCTACGCACTTGGGCAGGTGTTCTTGTTGTGATTTGCAGATAGACCTTAGTCGGTTACACTTAAGTGTAGTTTCAGGGCTTACATTTTACAGTTGTGATTTGCAGATAGACCTTAGTCGGTTACACTGGGTGATGGTTCCATCCGACCGAGCGAATAGTTGTGATTTGCAGATAGACCTTAGTCGGTTACACTAATATTCAACCTCTGTCCGTATCCAATTAGGTTGTGATTTGCAGATAGACCTTAGTCGGTTACACTCTTTTCGGATTTTAGTGCGTTCTGGTTCCTGTTGTGATTTGCAGATAGACCTTAGTCGGTTACACTAGCACAAAATGGCAGGCACAAAGGGCTGCAGTTGTGATTTGCAGATAGACCTTAGTCGGTTACACTGATTGTTCTTTCTGAGTATTGTCAGTTGCAGTTGTGATTTGCAGATAGACCTTAGTCGGTTACACTTGATGTTGCATTTTCCCCTTGTCTGGCACTGTTGTGATTTGCAGATAGACCTTAGTCGGTTACACTCTGAATTAGCGAGTACATCTACTACCGCGCGTTGTGATTTGCAGATAGACCTTAGTCGGTTACACTATTAGACAAGGCTTCTTACTCTGAGTGCGAGGTTGTGATTTGCAGATAGACCTTAGTCGGTTACACTTTCCCACTGTATTTGCCAAGCTGCTTTGCTGTTGTGATTTGCAGATAGACCTTAGTCGGTTACACTTTCCCACTGTATTTGCCAAGCTGCTTTGCTGTTGTGATTTGCAGATAGACCTTAGTCGGTTACACTCTTTTTGTTTTTGATCTCGCTCTGCTTTGCGTTGTGATTTGCAGATAGACCTTAGTCGGTTACACTTGAGCATAATGACGACAAACACGACAAGCTGTTGTGATTTGCAGATAGACCTTAGTCGGTTACACTATAGAAATATGTTTAAGACCTTAGCATCTGTTGTGATTTGCAGATAGACCTTAGTCGGTTACACTTTAACTATTATAACATCGCTACCTGTAATGGTTGTGATTTGCAGATAGACCTTAGTCGGTTACACTTGCAATGGTGGCCTATGATCGTAACCCCGAGTTGTGATTTGCAGATAGACCTTAGTCGGTTACACTCTACCTAACCTCGTCAAGCATCCTGACAAGGTTGTGATTTGCAGATAGACCTTAGTCGGTTACACTATTAAATGCAGATTAATAATGTGATAAGTCGTTGTGATTTGCAGATAGACCTTAGTCGGTTACACTTAAAACTTTTGCCGATGTTGACGACTACAGGTTGTGATTTGCAGATAGACCTTAGTCGGTTACACTGGAATGAGAATGGTGTCAACGACTGTCCAGTTGTGATTTGCAGATAGACCTTAGTCGGTTACACTATGGTGATCATAGAGTGTTGTCCATTGATGGTTGTGATTTGCAGATAGACCTTAGTCGGTTACACTAGCGGATTTGTAACAACAGTGCAATTAGTGTTGTGATTTGCAGATAGACCTTAGTCGGTTACACTCAAAGCCTGAAAACAAAGGATGTCCTTTGCGTTGTGATTTGCAGATAGACCTTAGTCGGTTACACTCATAAACATGCCTATTAGGATAATTTACTGTTGTGATTTGCAGATAGACCTTAGTCGGTTACACTTAAGGTGGTGATGGGTCGCAATTTATACAGGTTGTGATTTGCAGATAGACCTTAGTCGGTTACACTTAAAAGTTGAATTTGCTGAGCATTATGTATGTTGTGATTTGCAGATAGACCTTAGTCGGTTACACTTAAAAGAAGTAAAGCCAGAGACATTTGTATGTTGTGATTTGCAGATAGACCTTAGTCGGTTACACTTATTTCAAGTTTTTCTATATTAGTTCTACTGTTGTGATTTGCAGATAGACCTTAGTCGGTTACACTCATTATATGCCTCTTCTGCTATTTCCCAGTTGTGATTTGCAGATAGACCTTAGTCGGTTACACTCAATACCTGCATCTGCATCTGCACCCATAGGTTGTGATTTGCAGATAGACCTTAGTCGGTTACACTGAGCCGTCAGATGTGCCGATCAGTGTAGGAGTTGTGATTTGCAGATAGACCTTAGTCGGTTACACTATACTGCACACAAGCTATTGATTTAATAGTAATTAACACCACTTCAACTTAAAAAAAGTCAAGTTGAAGTGGTGCTTTTTCTGCTGGCTTGTGCTTTTTTCCATAATAGACTTCTATTTTTGAAAATTGTTTATCGGTGATTTTAATAATTCTCACCTCACCATCATCAGGTAAACAAGCTTTTACTCGTTTTACATGGACGATTGCATTTTCATCACTACTACTGTGACGCATATAAACTGAATATTGCATCATGGTATAACCATCATTTAACAAGAATTTTCTAAACTGGGTATATTCTTTTCTCGCTTCTTTTGTGTCTGTTGGTAGATCAAATAATACAATCAGCCACATGGTCTGTATGCCGCCAAATGTCACTCAAAAAGCCTAGTTTCTAGTGAGGGGTAAAGCAGTTTTTTCTGAGCCTTGCTGTAACAACGCTTTAAATCAGCCATTAAATAATGGATAGCAATCATAAAGGGCATTTTTTTATTTTCATATTCAACAGACTCACTTAAAAGACCTAAAAGCACCTGTTTAGTTTGCTGGTTTACCTCTAATTCCCCTTGTTCTGCAAGTTGATAAACGAGTATATCTACCCATGCTCTAAAAGGTTCCATGATGTCATCTGCCAAACAAAGGGCATTATATTGATTACTATGAAAAATCCCGAGTGTAGGGTGCAGTCCTGCGCCACAGATACTTCTTGCAACGGCTGCCCTTATAATTGAATAACCGTAATTGAGCAGGCTATTAATTCCTTCCATATCAACATTACGTCTAAAGTCATTACCAAATAATAACCGCCAATAAACTTGTGCTGCAACCGCTTCGCAATTTGTGCTATCGCCTGTTTTTACTTGCGCTACTATGCGGTCTAAACGGCTTGTATTTTTACCTAAAGCAGTAAGGGTTTTTGCTTGTTCAATAATTTTCTGTTGCACTATTTGCTGCCATAGCCTTTTTCTTGTGGGCTGCGTTATTGCAATTTGTTGTTTAAGAATTTTATTGTGTAATGTATGGCTTTCAGCTATCGGTAAGATTACCGAATAAGGCAGGTGTTTATGGTCACAAAAGACAATAACTACTTTATTTTTTTGACAGGCAATAATCACTTGCTGGGTTAATACTATCGCTGGGTGCTGCAAGATCAGCACGCCCAAATCCTCAATTATTATTTGCCCAACAGTTTCACCTTGTTTATCTATTAATAATTGCTTGTTTTTTAGATGAAGATAAGCGGCATCACTAATATCAATAATGCGTTTAATCATTAGTCATTATGCCAATGGCATTTATTTTGTGTGATTTTACATCTTTGCGTCCAAAATTATCTACTGTGATGGATACATTCAATTCCTGCTGTTTGTTTTGAAGTGTAGAGGCTCTATTATCTCTAAGAACAATTTTATTATTCTGTGTATCTATTTTCTGAACACGATAATATTTACGTTCTCCTTTTTCCTCATCAACACTCACCAAATCATTAATATGCAAAGCCATAATAAATTCCCACCCATCGTCATGTCTTACCTTAACAATCGGGGATTTTTTACCTTCTGGGTTTAATTTACTTTGAATACCCTTGGCACGATGACTAGCTTGCATCATAGTAACAAATTCACCTTTATATTTACCTGTTTCTTGGTGTTTTAGTATTTCAACATGGTGTGCGTTGCCATACGACATATATTTAAAAGTCTTGCCTGATTTGTCTTTAACACCAAATTTGTTTTGTTCTAGTTTTTTCGGCGTAGTCTTCGACTGCAAAACACGGACACGTTTTATTGCTGTCTTTCCATCCTTATGGTAGAGCGTTACATTTTCAGCAAAGGCTTTTTTAGAGTTATTATCATAGCTTTCTAAATGAGATAGGACGAGTGCTTGCACTGTATCATCCACAATACTCTGGGCATTTTTAACTGTAAAATCAGGGGATAGATTCTTGCGATAAACCAGTCCTCCATGTTTCCCAATATAGTTTGCCCCTGTTTCTTCATGCAAACTACCCGATAATTTCCTCTGCGTGGCATGTGAAACAATGGTCTGCTTTAAACGCTCAGCAAGCTCCTCCTTTATATTTAAGTAAGGCAGTTCTATTTTAAGTTTATCTCGCTCAATTTGATTGACTGCTTTGGTATATAAACTGCGTGATGTGGCAGCAATAACAACAGCATCTATGGCATGATGACGATGATCTGTCCTCTCTTTTTTATTGGTTTCGCCAAGCAAGTCATTAAACCCCCATTGATGACGAATTTGTGACACCACAAAGCCCTTTGTTACCGATACATCACAACCAAGTTGCTTAACATAATCTATAGCCAGTTTTGAAATGTAACGGGTATCATTAAGCTGTGATGAAATAAAATCACGTTCTTGTAAATCAGCTTCCGTTTGATAAAACCGTTTTACTTTTGAATCTACACCCTTCCAGCGACTAATGGCTTGAGTAATTTGCGTCCACTTTTCAGTATTTTCACCCCAAGCATCTTTAGGTGTTCTATCGCCTTTATTTCGATTTTCTGCTGTAAAACACAGCACTTTATTCATGTAGGAATCATCCAGTGATTTTTTGTAGGGTAAGATATGGTCAATTTCTACTTGTGCAGTAAAAACAGCACTTAATGGGATTGATTTATTGCTATAAGCGCAGAAGTAGTCTTGTTGTTGCCATAAGCGATATTTTATTTTGTCATTATGGCTAGGGTATTTGCCTAATTCTAAATCTCTATAGGCATCAACTGCTTTTTCATTTTCCTTTTTGTTTTTGGCTTGTCTGGCTTCATTTTCTTTGTAACGCTTGGTGTTCATTTCTAAGTCGCGTGCCATTTCAATCCGAATTACATCGGGTTTCCCATATTGTTTAATAATGGCATTAATCACCCGTTTTAATTCATGCAACCCTTTATTGACAATCGGGTTGCTGGTTGCAATAGGTTGAGCTAATTTATTAAGCACTTCTTGCTCTTTAATTTCGTCAGTGTAGCCAGCCGCTTGTAATGCACCTAGCTCACCTGTTTCTTTGTCTTTTTTACTGTAAATAAGCCCTTGCTGTAAAAAAGGAAGCAGTTTGTTAATCGCTTTTAGCGAAAGATTACTATGGTTAGGTTCAAACTCAAGTAAGCATAATTCTATGGCTTTTGAATTATCTAAATTCCAATGGGTAGTAAGCCGTGTCTTTAAAGCTGATTTTTTCTTTATTGATAATAAATCTTCAACTAATGCGTGCTGGCTTTCATCCGAATAATTATCCCATTGTTCATCTAATACTGATCTAATCTCACAGGCTGTGATATTGCCTTTTAGGTTTTTTGCTTCTAAATTGATCTTGGTCAATTTGTCAAAACCGAGTTGTTTCCTTAACTCTGTTATGGTGATTTTAGGGTTCTGTTCAAAGTACTCAATCAGTTTTTGTTTATCATCATCACTAATACTCAGCCATTTATCTGTATGGCGTTCAAAGTATTGTAAATTGTTTACATCTTGTAAGTAGCGAAACTGTTGAACTTCAAGTCGTGCCATTGGAGCACGGTTATTTTTAGGTTCTAAGGAACATTTACCTATTCTGTCTTTTTTTAGTTTTAAGGGGCGTTGATAAAAGATAATTTTCTTGATGCCTTGGTCTTTTTCCATGAAGTCATCGGGTAAGTGGCTAAAGTACTGACCTTGTTGTTGCCAAATCAGCTCTAGTTCATCTTGATACATTTTTCTATCTGTACGCAAATGCCCACCCTCATGGCTACGGTTTCGTTTACACTCACCTTGTGCTAATTTGTGCAAGTACTCACCTAATGTTCTTGCCCCTGCACACTCTATAGCTTTCTTTACTTTGCTAATATCCGCTTTAAACGCGGTTTCTTCTTTATCTTTTGTTGGTGTATCATCTAGCGCATTCAAAAAAACAATGGTATCTGGATCATCTATCAAGTCGCCTGCCACTTGTTTCTTTGTACTCAAAAAGCCACGTCTGGCAACAAAGTGGAGTAAGACTCGCCCAAACTCGTATGCTGTTAATTGTGTATCTAAACTTTTTGCCCTCAACGCATAAGGATCGCCTCGTTGGTTAAGAATAATTTCAGGTTGAGTGTGACCTTGTAACTCACGAGGTAATAAGTCCAGCGACACAAGGTAATTTAACATGCGCTGCTTACGGCGTGATCGCCGCTGTATAACGCGCCTGCCAAGCCTGCTATCACGTCGTTTTACATTTTTTGGGGTAGGAATTTTCTCTTCTACTGCTTTAGTAAATATGCGACTACCAATAGCAATAATACGGTTGGCCTTTCCATTTGTCTCTTCAAGTAAGGCCCATCCTAGTGAGTTGCTACCCAAATCTAAACCCAAAATTTTCTTGCTCATATTAAATCCTCGTGTATAATACCAATCCTTAGTGTAACTGACTAAGGTCTATTAATTGCTTTTCATACCAATGAAATTGTTTTTTCGTAGGCTACGCTTCTAAGCGACCAAAGCCCTCCCAGTGGGGGCTTTTTATTGCCTAAAAATATTATTTTAAATCACTATCAAGTACTGCTTCGCCCGCCAATAGAACTCTGAAGGGCTAGTATTTTTTTAAAAGCTTATCTTCGTTTTTAGATTCTATAATACCAACTGCCTTTATAAACAAATATCAGCATTCTATTGATCGTTGCAAAATTTCTTGCGGCATGATTTTCTTATTAAATACCTTCGGTGCATGTTTTACACTGCGAGACCTTATGCAACGATTAATATTTAGCTTTTAGGTCTCATTTGAGGAAATAGCAACACATCTTTAATTGATGGTGCATCTGTAAACAACATCACTAAACGATCTATACCAATCCCTTCTCCAGCTGTTGGCGGCATACCATGTTCTAAGGCAACAATATAATCGGCATCAAAATACATGGCTTCATCATCACCCTCTTCTTTTTCTTTTACTTGTTGCTGAAAACGCTCGGCTTGATCTTCGGCATCATTAAGCTCGGTAAAACCGTTGGCAATTTCACGCCCACCGACAAAAAATTCAAATCGATCAGTAACATCTGGATCATCATCATTTCTACGCGCTAATGGAGACACTTCTACAGGATAGGCAGTAATAAAAGTTGGATTCAGCAAACGATGTTCTACTGTTTTTTCAAATATTTCTATTTGCACTTTACCTAGTCCATAGCCATCTTTAACAGGAATATTTAAGTTTTCTGAAACTTTAACAGCAGCTTCACGATTATTAATATCCGCTAGCGTTAAATCTGGATTAAAATGCAAAATAGATTCAACTACGGTCATTCTGTCAAATGATTTACCGAAGTCATATTCATCATCTTGATATTTCACTACGGTACTGCCAACCACATCTTCTGCCAAACCTTTTAACAAAGCTTCCGTTAAATCCATCAAGTCACTGTATTCTGCATAGGCTTGATAAAACTCTAGCATGGTAAATTCAGGGTTATGCCGCGTTGATAAACCCTCATTACGAAAATTACGGTTGATTTCAAATACCCGCTCAAAACCACCTACCACTAATCGTTTTAAATACAGCTCAGGTGCAATGCGTAAAAACAAGCCCATATCCAAGGCATTATGATGGGTTGCAAAAGGTCGTGCTGTTGCTCCCCCTGGAATCGCTTGCATCATCGGTGTTTCAACTTCCAAATAATCTCTTTGGGCAAAAAACTGACGGATATAAGCCACAATTTGAGAGCGTATTAAAAAAGTCTTGCGTGAATCGGCATTCATAATCAGATCCAGATATCGTTGTCTGTATTTGATTTCTTGGTCTACTACGCCGTGAAATTTTTCTGGCAAAGGACGCAGGGCTTTGGTCAATAAACGAATACCATCAACCCTGATACTTAACTCGCCTACCTTTGTTTTAAATAAAACCCCTTCAGCACCGACTATATCGCCAATATCCCATTTTTTGAATTGTTCGTTATAGAATCCTTCAGGTAATGTATCTCTGGTCACATATAATTGAATTTTTCCCGACATATCCTGAATATGACAAAAACTGGCTTTTCCCATAATCCGCCGGGTCATAATTCTGCCAGCCACTTTAACCCGTATGGGCTGCTCTTCTAGCTCTTCTTTGCTTTTATCAGAATATTCGGCCAATAGCTCTCCACTGACTACATTACGGCGAAAATCTGTTGGAAAAGCGATGCCGTTTTCACGTAATGCGGTTAATTTTGTACGCCGTTGTTGAATCTGTTCTTGTTGATCTTGCTGGTTTTCTGACATTTTTTATATTCTTGTTATTTTTCTTAAATTTGGAATTCAATAGGATTGAGGCAAGTTACAATCGGCTTATTTTTACAAACCACTCTTTAAACTCGCTTCTATAAACTGATCTAAATCACCATCTAATACGGCTTGGGTATTCCCTGTTTCAACATTCGTTCTTAAATCTTTAATTCTTGATTGATCCAGTACATAGGAACGAATTTGACTACCCCAGCCTATATCTGATTTGCTATCCTCTACTGCTTGCAAAGATTCTGATCGTATCGACATTTCTAGCTCATACAATTTAGCTTTTAATTGCTTCATTGCTGTATCTCTGTTTTTATGCTGGGAACGATCATTTTGACATTGCACCACAATGCCACTGGGTTTATGGGTAATACGGATTGCAGACTCTGTTTTATTAACATGTTGCCCTCCTGCACCACTGGCACGGTAGGTATCGACTCTTAAATCAGCAGGGTTAATAGCTATCTCAATATCATCATCAATCTCTGAGGTAACAAACACCGAGGCAAATGAAGTGTGTCGCCTACTACCCGAATCAAATGGGGATTTTCTGACCAGCCGATGAACGCCAGTTTCTGTACGCAACCAGCCAAAAGCATAATCACCTTCAAATTTAATCGTTGCACTTTTAATGCCTGCCACCTCGCCGCGTGATTCTTCCAGTAACTCTGTCTTAAAACCTTTAGCTTCACCCCAACGTAAATACATCCGTTCAATCATCGCTGCCCAGTCTTGTGCTTCTGTTCCACCAGAGCCTGATTGAATATCCAAAAAGGCATTATTGGCATCCATTTCACCCGAAAACATGCGGCTAAATTCTAATGCGACAACCTTATCTTCAAACAACTGTATATCTTCAATCACTGTTTCAATGGTTTCTTCGTCGTTTTCTTCAACTGCCACTGCTAACAATTCTTCGGCATCAGCTAATCCCTGCTCCAAATCGTTCACCGTATTGACAATACTTTCCAGCAATCCCCGTTCTTTACCTAATGCTTTTGCATGTGCAGGGTTACTCCATACATCAGGGACTTCCAGCTCCATTAATACTTCGACCAGCCTTTCACTCTTAGTCGTATAATCGAGATAGTCCTTAATCTCTGCACCGCGTTTACCGAGTTCAACAATGCTGTTTTTTATTAGATTTATTTCTTGCATGAATATTAAGCGACTGATAAAGCCAGCAAGCAAAAGCTTCGACTTTAATTTAAAAATTAAACATTTATTGTAACAGCTCAGTTATTAAAACTGAGCTTACTTTATAGAAAACGGCTAAGGCAACTGGCAACAAATAAGCTACTCTTGTGGGTCTTTTTATCCATCTTAGGCGTTGCAAGCAGGGTGGTTTATTGCTTGTGCGTTAGCTAGGCTATTATTCAACTTTGCTACGAAAGGAAAATAAGATATAACACAATCCAATAAGAAAAAAGGGAATGCTTAACCATTGCCCTGTCGTCATCCAGAAGTCATGGCTATAACCAGATTGCTGAGTTTTAACAAACTCAAGAAAGAATCGTGCTGTAAACACAGCGACTAAAGAGGTGGCAAAAATAACACCCGCCCTTATTTTATCTTTTACTGTAATGTAAAGTGTTAGCAATAGGATGAAAATAAAAAAATAGGATATGGATTCATACAATTGAACAGGGTGTCTGGGCAAGCCATCTATTCTTTTGAAAATAACTGCCCATTGGACGGTTGCAGGCTTACCTACAATTTCTGAGTTGAAAAAATTACCAATACGGATAAATGTTCCACCTAAAGCACAGACTACTGCCACTCGATCTAAAAACCAGGCATAAGATTGTGGAACACGCCTTTGATAAAGATACAATGCAAATACAATACCCAAAATACCTCCATGACTAGCCAAACCGCCTTCCCAGAAAGCCAGTATTTTTAACGGATTACTCAAGTAATAAGCGGGGTCGTAAAACAAACAATGGCCCAATCGAGCACCTATAATAGTGCCAATGGCTACATACCAAAGTAAATTATCAATCTCTTCGATATTCTTGCCTTCTCTTTTATACATCCAGTTCATCAAGATGTAACTGGATATAAAAGCCGATGCGAACATCAAGCCATACCAGCGTATTTTAAGAAAGCCAAATGAAATAAATAAAGGGTCTATGTCCCAAACTAAAAAGTCCATCATCTATTATTTTTTTTGAAAATGGTATTAATCCCAGCGACTATCTCTGAGTTGTACCAGCCCATTTTCTATTTTAATCGGAAAAGTATCAATATCTTCATAAGCAGGTGGGCATTTTACTTCGCCTGTTTTCAAACAAAAACGGGCACCATGTCGAGGACAGATAATTTCATCTCCCTCAAGTAATCCACTGGCAATTTCAGCTCCATCATGGGAACAAACATTTTCAATTGCATAAAACTGACCTTCTATTTTAAAAACGGCAACTTCTGTTCCATCAACATCTAGCACAAGATGCCCTCCATCACTCAATGCATTTTCTGCACAAATATCTATCCAGTCTGTCATATTATTATGTTAGGTATACATCATATCGAAGTAATTTACTTTTGAAACTTTCATCAGGCTTACCTGCTATCGACTCTGCATAATCAGGACATTTTACAATAACTTTTTTAGTTGCTGTTTTAGCTGCCGCAGCAAATAGTTGTTCCTTATCTTCATCATCACCTAATAGATCACGTAAGACTGTCATCGACTTTTTAGCCAGTGCTGACTTTTTTCTTTTCGTAGGAAACATGGGATCGATGTAAATACATTCTGGTTTATCCTCTAACGCAACTAATACATCACAGGCATTAGCAAAAAACAATTCGGGGGTGTTAAGCGATAACTGCAACACCCATTCTTTGTTAGATAAACGCTTGAAACCATCTTTCAATAATTCATACATAATAGGCGAGCGTTCAATACAGCGCAGTGAATAACCCATCCGAAAAATATGTAGACTATCTTGCCCCCAACCTGTGGTGGCATCAACAATAGTTTTTGTCTTTCGCCCTATAGCTTGTGCTAAAGCCCCTTTTTTTGGTGCTGGCCAAGAATGTTGTTCACCATAGCGTGGCTCTATATCTACTGATAAGCCCCCCTTTTTTAGCAGTTCTCTATCCAGTAGTTTTAAACAACCCTCTCGCCATGTCAGAAAATACAACTCGGAAGTGCTCTGGCTTAACTCTTGATATAACGGAACATCCAGATTTTTAGCTAGGGAAATCGCTTCATCCAACCCATCTTGTTGCTGACAAAGTATCGCTAATTTTCCCTGATACATTAAAACCAATTATTCCGTAGAAATAGATTTTTCTTCGTTCTTTAAAGCCGCATCTAAAGTATGCCAAGCTAAAGTCGCGCATTTTACTCGGGCTGGGTATTCTCTGACACCTGCCAAAACAGCTAATTTCCCAATAGCTTCCAAGTCAATTTGATCATCTTTACCCGTGGTCATCGCATGAAATTGTTGAAATAATTCTTCTGCTTCATTTTCTGTCTTTCCTTTAACAATTTCAGTCATCAATGAAACTGATGCCGTAGAAATAGCACAACCTGAACCTTGAAAACTGACATCACTAATTTCACCACCTTGAAACTTCAAAAACAAAGTTAAGCGATCACCACATAAAGGGTTAAACCCTTCGACTTCTCTATCTGGATTTTTCATCACTCTAAAGTTGCGTGGATTTCTATTATGGTCAAATATCACTTCCTGATAAAGATCCCGTAAATCATCAAACATTAGCCAAACACCTCAATCAGTTGCTCTATGCCATTCATTAAAACATCAATTTCTTGCTTGCTATTATAGATAGCAAAAGAAGCTCTTGCTGTGGCAGGGACTTCAAAAAAATCCATCACTGGCATCGCACAATGATGCCCCGCTCTGACTGCAATACCTAAGCTATCCAACATGGTGCCAATATCATGAGGATGAATTTTATCGAGTACAAACGATAAAATAGCACCTTTGTCTTTGGCTTCGCCTATTATTTTTAAAGCTGCAATTCCCTTGGCTTTTTCTGTAGCATAGTCTAGTAACTCTGCCTCATAAGCAGCAATATTATCCATCCCAATAGCAGTCAAATAATCAATCGCCGCACCTAAACCCACCACATCCGCAATACTGGGTGTACCTGCTTCAAATTTATAAGGCAAGCCATTGTATTCAGTGGCTTCAAAGGTCACTTTACGAATCATATCACCACCGCTCTGGTACGGAGGCATGGCTTCTAATAAGGCCTGCTTGCCATATAGCACACCAATACCAGAGGGTGCATAAAGTTTATGACCAGAAAATGCATAAAAATCACAATCCAGTGCTTGCACATCTACTGATATATGTGGAATAGCTTGCGCACCATCCAATAAAACAGCAATGTTTTTAGCTTTGGCTGCGGCTATAATCGCTTTAACAGGGTTAATCGTACCTAAAGCATTGGACATGTGAACTACTGAAACCAGTTTAGTTTTATCACTGATTAAGTGTTCAAATTCTGCAAAAATCAATTCACCTTGTAAATTAATCGGTGCCACTTTTAATACAGCGCCAGTTTCTTTACAGAGTATTTGCCAAGGCACGATATTGGAATGATGTTCCATAGCGGTAATTAAAATCTCATCCCCTGCTTTAATATTAGTTTTACCAAAGCTCTGGGCAATTAAGTTAATCGCCTCTGTGGTACCTTTTACAAAAATAATTTCCTTTGTACTGGTCGCATTAATAAAGTTTTTTACTTTTTCTCTGGCTCCTTCATATCGGTCTGTCGCTTTCACACTTAGAGTATGCACGCCTCTATGCACATTGGCATATTCATGCATATACAAATGAGAAATACTGTCAATCACTGCCTGTGGTTTCTGGCATGTCGCTGCATTGTCCAAATAAACCAAGGGGTTGTTACCGATTTTTTCTTTTAATATAGGAAAATCTTCTCTGATTTTTTCTATGGGGAATGTTGTCATTTTGTATTGTTTCTTTAATGATTTGCTAATTGTAACTACTCGGCGTACTCCGTAACTGCTTAGATTGCCCCCCTGTTCTCTTCAAGATCAAGGCGTTCAAGAGCAAGGCGAAAGCGCGGAGTTTACAGGTGTAAATGCACACTTTCAACGCGGCTATCGGACAAAATAGAGGGTAAGCTGAGTAGTTGCTGCTAATTTATTATTAACATATTGTATTTGAAGCTTCTAATTCTTACTTCGTTTATGAGTTATGCTGAGTCCTCACTTTATTTCAACTGCAAAATATCAGTATTGAAATCACTGATATTTTTGTAATATTCACATTCCCTACAACCATTTCTCATCCACAGACTTTTGTGAAAATCGTTGTAATAATTGCCCAAGCAACATCGTATGTAGTTCTTTATTATCCACTTTACCCACCATTTCATTAGCAAAAGCAAAGGTCAGCATATTTCGAGCGGTTGCTTCATCTATGGCTCGTGATTTTAAATAAAAAATTGATTTTTCATCCAACTGTCCAACCGTTACACCATGCGCACATTTCACGTCATCTGCATAAATCTTTAGCTGAGGTTTGGCATCCGCTTCGGCATCATTGGATAACAATAGATTACGATTATTCATCACAGAATCAGTTTTTTGTGCATCTTCAGCAACAAAAACCAGTCCTTGAAAAACACCCTTGGCACGCTGATTTAAAATACCTTTATACATTTCCTTACTAATGGCGTGCGGTTGCATGTGCTTAATACGGGTATGATTGTCGATATGCTGACGTTTTACACCAATATACAATCCATTCAAATCGCATTCAGAAGCCATATCTAAATCAGTATGTACATCATTTCTGGCTAATAAACTACCGAAGGCAAAATTATGATGTTTAAAGCGACTGTGCTTTGCTTGTTTTACATAAGTACCGCCAAAATGATAAGCCTTATCACCTTCATTTTGCATTTTATACAGTGTTAAATCAGCATTCTTTTCTACAAATATTTCTGTAACAGAAGCCGTTAAATAAGCATTGCTATCACCCACAAAAGTTTCAATCACTTCTACCTGTGCCATGTCTTCGACAATGAGTATGTTTCGACTAACTGCCAAACAATCAGCCTGTGTCACTAGATGAATAAGTTGAACAGGTTTATCTAACACTTGCTTTACAGGTACATGTACAAATAATCCATCGCTAAACCATGCTGAATTAAAGGCCACAAAACTATGCTCTTCATTTGCTACGGCTTTGGTCAAATATTTTTCAACTAATTCTGGATTCTGCTCTAAAGCATCGCCCATACTCAAAATGGTAACTGTTTCCGGCAGACCTTTTAATGAAGAATGTGCTTTTGAAAAACGGCCATTGATAATCACTAAAGTGTAAGCATCTTTTAAGCAAAAACTATCTAGCCATGCTTGATCTATTGCATTTGAGTCAACATTTGTCGAGGGCGAAAATAACTTTTTTTCTATGGCTGAAATATTGGTATATCGCCATTCTTCTTCTCTTAATGAAGGAAAACCGGTATCCGAAAATACGCTAAAAGCATCGATTCTTATCTGCTGTAACCAAGCTAAAGACTGCCCAGGGAGGTCAGCCTGTATTTGCTGGTAATCGGTCTTATAATTTTGTAAGCCACTCATTACGCTGCCTTCCCTCCAACCCACTGATAGCCTTTTGCTTCCAGTTCTAAAGCTAACTCTGGCCCACCTGATTTAACAATTCGACCATCAGCTAAGACATGTACAAAATCAGGTTTAACATAATCCAGCATTCGCTGATAATGGGTAATCATTAAGAAAGAACGTTGCTCTGTGCGTAAGGAATTAATACCTTTAGCTACAATTTTTAAGGCATCAATATCTAAACCCGAGTCGGTTTCATCTAATACGCATAATTTAGGTTCAAGTATCGCTGCCTGAAGAATTTCATTGCGCTTCTTTTCACCTCCTGAAAAACCTTCATTAACGGCTCGATAAAGAAACTTTTCATCCATTTGCAGTAATTTGATTTTATCCTTAACCAGTGTTAAAAAATCCATCGCATCAACTTCATCCAAACCCTGATGTTTTCTATTGGCATTTAAAGCCGCTTTCATTAAATAAATATTGCTGACACCAGGGATTTCTACTGGATATTGAAAGGCTAGAAACACACCTTCCCGCGCTCTTAGTTCTGGCTCCATACCCAATAAATCTTTTCCCATATAAGTCACTTTACCTTGGGTTACGGTATAACCTGCTTTACCGGAAAGCACATGAGAAAGGGTACTTTTACCAGCACCATTAGGCCCCATAATGGTATGTACCTCACCTGGCTTTATTTGTAAATTAACACCTTTTAAAATAGCTTTATCACCGACATTAACGTGAAGGTTTTCTATGTTGAGCATTGTATTTCCTGTTTTATCAATTCTTTTCTTTTGCTTGTTGTCAGATTGCACTGGCGTTTATCCAAGCTACATTGAATTAGCCTACTGAGCCTTCTAAACTAATCCCTAATAAGGCTTGTGCTTCTACCGCAAATTCCATCGGTAATTCCTTAAATACTTCTTTACAAAAGCCATTCACAATCATGGACACCGCATCTTCTGCTGAAAGTCCCCGTTGTTGACAAAAAAACAACTGGTCTTCGCTAATTTTAGAGGTCGTCGCTTCATGTTCTACTTGTGCAGAAGGCTGTTTGACTTCTATATACGGAAAAGTATGTGCTCCACATTTATCGCCAACTAATAAGGAATCACATTGGGTATAATTACGTGCATTCTCAGCCTTTTTACCGACTTTAACCAAACCGCGATAAGTATTTTGTGCTTTACCAGCAGAGATACCTTTAGAAATAATGGTACTGCTGGTGTTTTTACCAATATGTATCATTTTGGTACCGGTATCCGCCTGCTGATAATTATTAGTCAATGCCACTGAATAAAACTCCCCTGTAGAATCATCACCTAATAAAACACAACTGGGATACTTCCAGGTAATAGCAGAACCTGTTTCAACTTGAGTCCAGGAAACTTTGGCATTATGCCCACGGCATTCTGCACGTTTGGTGACAAAATTATAAATACCACCAACACCATTTTCATCACCTGGATACCAGTTTTGTACCGTTGAATATTTTATTTCTGCATCATCCATAATAACCAGTTCCACCACCGCAGCATGCAATTGGTTTTCATCACGCATCGGCGCAGTGCAGCCTTCTAGGTAACTGACATGACTGCCAGCATCAGCAATAATCAATGTGCGTTCAAATTGTCCAGTATTGGCTGCATTGATTCTAAAATAAGTGGATAATTCCATAGGGCAACGCACACCTTTTGGAATATAAACAAAAGAACCATCGGTAAAAACAGCGGCATTTAACGCCGCAAAAAAATTATCTGTTTCAGCCACAACCGTACCCAAATATTTTTTCACTAACTCAGGATGCTCTTGTAAAGCTTCTGAAATAGGACAAAAAATTACCCCCGCATCCTTCAGCTTGCCTTTGAAAGTCGTAGCAACAGACACACTATCAAACACGGCATCTACTGCAACGCCAGCCAAACGTTCCTGTTCATCTAATGGTATACCTAGCTTTTTATAAGTCTCTAATAATTCAGGATCTACTTCATCCAGACTTTGTGGGCCATCTCCTTTCTTTTTAGGTGCTGAATAATAACTAATGGATTGATAATCAATGGCTTCAATATTCAACTGCGCCCAATCTGGTTCTTTCATCGTTTGCCAATGTCGAAAAGCCTTGAGCCGATATTCCAGCATAAATTCAGGTTCGTTCTTGATCCTTGAAAGTTTAGCAATGACCTCTTCATCCAATCCTGGAGGAAAAGTTTCCACTTCTAACTCGGTTACAAAACCTTGTTTATAATCCTGACTAATCAGGTTTTTAATTTCTTTTGCACTTGATGACATAAAATACTCTATCTAAATAAGCTATTCGCGGGGATTCTAATTTCGTTGATTGGTTTTATTGGCAAAATCATATCCGCTAAAGTTACCGCCTCTAACAATGCTAATATTTTCTGATTAATGATGCCCCAATTGCCCTGAACATGACAGTCTGCAACCTGTCCACAGTTCTTGTGGGATACGCTACATTCAGTTAAAGAAATCGGCCCTTCCAATGCATCTATAACGGTTGCAACCGTTATATTTTCAGGTGCTCTAGCTAATAGATAGCCACCCTTTGCACCACGAACAGAGGTCAATACATTAGCCTTAAGCAATATTTTAAGAATCTTGCTCACTGTTGGTTGAGTAATACCTGTCGCTTGCGCTATTTCTAATGCAGCATGCATTTTTAAATAGTCTTTTGCCATGTAGCTCAAGATGACCGTGGCATAATCTGTTAATTTACTCAGCTTTAACATTGTTTTCCCATTTATATTGGGGACTATTCTAGTCCTATTTAATTCCTGAGTAAAGAACTAGGTTATTACAGCTATCTAAAAAAACGATTTTATTGGCAGTTACGGAGTACGCTGAGTAGTTACTTTTATTGCGAGAACTCAGCATAATTAATTTAATTGTTCCAATATTTTTTTTGTTTTGATCGTATTGATTCAACCGCTATTTTATTGGGATTTAACTTTATTATTAAAGCACCATCATCAGCCGTGTTAAGCACCACTGAATTCATTTTTTTATAACGCTCTAATACTTGCCGATGGGGAAATAAAAACTGATTTCTATAACCCGCTGGAATCAATACAAACTTTGCTTGAATATGCTCCAAAAAATCTAACGAGGATGATGTTTTACTACCGTGGTGAGGTGCCACTAAAACATCACTACTTAACTGAGCAGCAGCATGTTTTATTAACCATTTTTCTGCATTTTCTTCTATATCTCCAGTTAATAATAAACTATTTTCCCCTGCACTGATTTTAAGCACACAAGAATTATTATTCTTACCTATGAGTTTGTTGTTTAATGGGGGTGATAAAATCTCAAATAAAACCTGGTCCCATAGCCAAGATTGACCTGCATAACATGACTGTGCATCGTATGCTACTAATTGCTCAGACACACTGGTTAACAGCTTACTGACTTTTACATGCTTGAGGATAGAACGCATACCTCCAATATGATCATTATCTCCATGACTAATAATAAGCGTATCTATTGCTTTAAGTGCTTTATGTTTTAGAAAAGGAATAACCACAGCATTTCCCATATCATATTGCCCAGAAAATTTAGCACCTGTATCAAACAGCAATAGTCGGTTTTTTGTTTGTACAACCGCAGATAAACCTTGTCCAACATCCAGAAGATTTATTTCTACTTCACCCATCGCGGGTTTTTCTACAGACTGAAAGGTTAGCGGCAAAATAAAAACAAAAGCTAGCCAGCGTGCAGGAATGCCTTTGGGTGAGAATAACAAAAAAACACCGAATACGGCTAAACCAACGACATAAACGGGAGGTTCTGCCAGTGTCACAGTAGCAAATGGAAGTAAGGCCATTTCTGATAAAAACCAATTTAAGATCTGCAATATCTGATCTGCACAATTAAAAGCGGTTATAGAAAACAGGGGGTATACAAAAATCAATACCACACCCAACAGACATAAAGGAACGACCAGCAGACTAATAACAGGCACCGATAAAAAATTTGCCAATGGCGAAATAATTGAAATCTGTTGAAAATAAAATGCTAATAGTGGAGATAAGCCCATCGCGGTAATACAATGCACTTTTATTGTAGCATTCCAATACCTAGGTTTAAGCAAACGCCCAGCCAGACAAAAAACAATCAATCCAACAGCCAGAAATGAAAGCCAAAAACCCGCTGATAACACAGCCAGTGGATCAAAAACTAACACCGCCAACAAAGCCATAGATAAGATATGTATTGTCCTTATGTTACGCTGCCAGATAATTGCTGCAAAGACAGTACTTAGCATTAACAAGGCACGTTGTGTAGGTAATGAAAAACCAGCTAAAGCTGCATAAAAAATTGCCAGAGCAATGGCAAAAAGTGCAGCAATTTGCTGTGGTGACCGAATCGCTAAAATGATATTAATTCTTAATAATAGAAAATAAGCAAAAGCTGAAACCAGTCCTATGTGCAACCCTGAAATCGCTAATAAATGAACTGTGCCCGTATCTCTGAAAATTTGCCATTGCTGGCTACTCAGCCCCTGCTTATCCCCAATCGTCAAAGCCTTGATTAATCCTCTATTTTTGAAGTTGCCAAGCAAATGATCAAGTTTGTCTGAAATAAACTGCCGAATATTATCAATATTTTGAACCACTGGAGGTGTAAAAATAAGCTTGGGAAATGGTTTTGCACGGACATAACCCGTTGCTCCAATATTTTGCATAAACAACCACTGTTCGTAATTAAAACCACCAAGATTAACTCTTCCATGCGGTTTTTTTAACTTAACAGTAAACTGCCAATATTGACCTGACTTGATCTTTTCTTTGGGGAAATACCAGCTCAGCCTGATTTTGTTGAGGTCTATATTTTTGTTTTTGATTACAGCTTTCCTCACCACGAAATCAAAACGAACACGGCGTTCATCATAACGTGGTAAACCTGTCACTTTACCTTCAAGCTGAATATACTGTCCTTCAAATTGTTCTGCTAATTTGTCTTGCATTCGTACACTGGCAAAACAAATAGCCCATAACAAGCCAATAGTAAAAAACATCAGCCACCAATGACGAAAATATGCCCAAACGAAAGCCAATAAAAAAAGACAGAACAACCAGATTGGATCAGGTAATTCAGAAAATTGCTGAACAACAACAATACCTGCTAGAAATGACAGTGCTGAAAAAAACATTTGGGTCTATGTTGAATGGAGTGGGTCATTAATAAACAGTCGTCAGCAATTGACCAAATAAATGCAATGCGTTTGTTGTCAGCGTTATGATCCATTTTTTGATTTCCGTTTAAGAACTCAGTGGTGTTAGGGTTTTTGGCATTGAACTTTAACTGTTTCTATTATCATTAAGTAAACTTAAGATAATAGGGGTGATTTATTAGGATTTAGGTTGTGAAATTGCAGTTGAATAAAAGCATTTTCTTTATCTTGAAAGTATTGGAAACGGGTTAAACTTGCATGATCAACTTGTAAATTGAATAATTTATTAATAGGTAAATCAAGCAATAAAGCAAACAAGGCGCGAATGACACCGCCATGGGTTATGACTAAAATATGTTTGCCGATGTGTTGTTTGAGTAGACCTTCCCATGCGAGGTTGATTCTAGCGATAAATTCTGCAAACGCCTCAGCATTCTTTGGCGTGTATTTAACAGGATCTTGGTAGAATAAAAGTAATTCTGTTGCGTCTATTTGTGTCGCTGTTTTTCCTTCCCAGTCACCAAAATGAATTTCTTGCCAATCAGCTTCAATAATAAGCGGTGTATTATCTTGTTGGCTTATATTGTGTGCAAATTTACTGCAACGAAGCAGAGGAGAGCTGATAATCTGATCCCAGCACCGGTTAGCAACCGTATTGTGCATTTGTTGCCAACCTGATTGACTGAGTAAATCATCGGTACTGCCCAGGTAATAAGAACCGCCTGTCACCTCACCATGACGAAGAAAATCAACCGTTGTTTGCATGATTAATCAATATAAAAAGTGATCAATTCATTTGCTCTCTAGCTGATTTTATAGCTTGTCTAACGGTATCAGGGGCTGTGCCTCCAATATGTTTTCTGGCAGCAACAGAACCTTCCAGTTTTAGAATATCAAATACGTCCGCTGTAATTTCAGTTGAAAACTGTTGCAATTCTGCTAAGGAGATTTCGGATAGATCACGTTTAGAATCAACCCCTAGGCGTACAGCAAGCCCTACCACTTCATGGGCATCACGAAATGCCATGCCTTTAGTTACCAAATAATCGGTCAAATCGGTTGCAGTAGCAAAACCCTGTTTAGCGGCATGATACATATTTTCTCTTTTAGCACCGAGATGTGGCACCATATCGGCAAAAGCACGTAATGAATTGAGCAAAGTATCTGCGGTATCAAATAAAGGTTCTTTATCTTCCTGATTATCTTTGTTGTAAGCCAACGGCTGACCTTTCATTAGCATAAGCAATGAAACCAAATGACCAGCAACACGACCCGATTTGCCGCGTACTAACTCGGGTACATCCGGGTTTTTCTTTTGTGGCATAATGGACGAACCAGTGCAGAAAGCATCTGGTATATCTATAAAATCAAATTGTGTGCTTGCCCAGATCACTAATTCTTCAGAAAAACGGGATAAATGCATCATGATTAAACTGCCTGCCGCAGTAAATTCAATAGCAAAATCTCTATCACTGACAGAATCCAGTGAGTTATTGGATGGGCGCGAAAAGCCTAATAACTCAGCCGTCATATGTCGATCAATAGGATAGCTGGTACCTGCTAAAGCAGCAGCACCTAATGGCATAATGTTAATCCGCTTACAACAATCTTGCAGACGTTCTTTGTCGCGCGAAAGCATTTCAAACCAAGCCATTAAATGATGACCAAAAGTCACTGGTTGTGCTACTTGTAAATGGGTAAAACCAGGCATAATGGTATCCGCTTCTTTCTCGGCTAAATCCAAAATAGCGTATTGCAGACGTTCTAACTGGATACTAATATTGCTAATTTCATTGCGTAAATACAATCGAATATCAGTAGCGACCTGATCATTTCTGGAACGTCCCGTATGTAATTTTTTACCGGCGATACCGATTAACTCAGTTAGGCGAGCTTCGATGTTCATATGGACATCTTCTTGCGCTATTGACCAATTAAACTCGCCCTGATCAATCTCCTTAGTAATCGTGGTTAAGCCATTAATAATATCAGTCAGTTCAGTTTTATCCAGAATGCCAATTTTACAAAGCATTTTGGCGTGAGCTAGGGAACCTTCAATATCTTGTAATGCCATGCGTTGATCAAAATCAACAGATGCGGTAAAAATTTCAACAAAAGCATCGGTTGCCTGAGCAAATCGAGCACTGGAAAGCTTGTTGCTATTAACGGTCGTCATTATTTAACTTTGGATTATAAAAAAGGCAAATTATACCGCTAAAATCAAAGTTTTTAACTGTAAAAATAGAAAGTTTTAGTTTGCTATAACTCTGGAGGCTTAACTGTTTTGACAGGGGTAATGCGTTCTTAGGCTAGACACTATGCTAAACAAGGTTTTGTTTTGTTATTTGTAATCTTTAAATAATCCCGAACTGTTCTCATTTTCTTGCTTCAACTGCCTCATTTTTTTTGCAATAGCCTTGATTGCCCTTGCTTTTTTGTTTTTTCATCACAACTAAGATACAATGCCCCCGCTCAAGGATTAGTTGTTTGGCACCCCAAGAGTATTTCCTCGCTTTGCTCAGGGCACATAATCCACCTGTTTTTTTAGCGAAGACCAATGATTATAAACACAGGCTAATCATTGCTTATTAGCCTTGCATTGCCAGGTCTTTTATTCGCCAGCCTAGGTTTAAAAGCTAAGATTGTTGGCGGTCCCTACCATTCAATTCAAACCCGTAGTAGCAATGCAAGCTTCCCCGTGCCTGTGTTGACTGATAATGCGACTAATACGACTGAAGTATATTATGTTCCAACTGATAAAATTTAATCCTCGTATCTGGTTTTTACTGGGTTTTGGCAGTTGTTTTCTTATCTTAGCGATAGCTGCCTATTTTCAATTTGTAGAAGAACTGGAACCTTGCCCATTATGTATTTCGCAAAGAATCATGATTTTGACAACAGGCATTATCTTTCTCATAGCCACCATCCACAATCCAAAACACTGTGGCTTAAGAATCTATTCCATATTAGGAGCCCTCACTGCTCTGGCGGGTGCAGGCATTTCAATTCGTCACCTATGGATACAAAACTTACCCCCTGAGAAAGTCCTTGAATGTAGCCCTGGACTGGAGTATGTGTTTGAAAACTTCCCATTACTGGACACTATTAAATTAATGCTTAATGGCACTGGAGAATGTGCTGATATATTATGGACATTTTTAGGCGTGAGTATTCCAGGCTGGACTTTAGTCGCTTTTATAGGACTAGCTCTATTAAGTTTGTTACAGCAGTGGAATTTAGCTAAATAGGTTAATCATATAAATAAAAATCTTGCGCAAGCTGGGGTGTTTATTTATTGCGAGTTAGCTTATACCATTTTCAAGAATAAATAATATAATCTAGCACCCATTTTTGCACATTCTGAATGCATAAAAATAGGCACTATATCACACCATTTATTCTTGAAAATGGTATTACTAAATTTTATAGAAATAACTTTGGAATGGACTAAAACCATAACATGGAAAGGACTTAATCCAGAGAAAGACTGTTCAGTTTTTCGTCGTTTACTTGAGTTTTATCAGCATGATGGCTGATGACATCGGCATAAAATAATGTTTGTCCTTTCATTTTAACATTAGCGATGATGGCTTGACCTTCATCACTGGTGATAAAATCCATATACTGTTTGGCTAATTGATATTTTACATGAGGATGTTTTTCTGGATTAACAGCGATGATGTGATAGGGGTTGTGTAAAGGCGGGTCATTTTCAAACATAATTTGCAAGTCAATTTTACCTTGGAAGGCAAGATAGGTACCCCTGTCTGTCAGAGTATAGGCTTGTTTTTCATCGGCTATTTTTAAAACAGCACCCATACCTTGACCTGCTCGCACATACCATGGACCAGCAGGATCAAGGTTGGCCATCTGCCATAAAGCTTTTTCTTTCTTGTGGGTGCCTGAATCGTCGCCTCTGGATATAAATTCGGCTCTGCTCAGGGCTATTTTTTGCAGTGCATCCAGCACCGATACAGCAGATTTGAGTTTGGCTAAATCGCTTTTTGCACCAACTAGAACAAAGTCATTATACATTACAAAAGTACGCTCAACGCCATGACCTGCATTAACAAAAGCGAGTTCAGCTTTGGGCGCATGGACAAAAAGCACATCGACATCGCCATTTTCTCCAAGTTTTAATGCTTTACCTGTTCCGACTGCAATAATATCCAGGCGGCAATTAAACTTTTTTTCAAAAACAGGGTTTAATACAGCTAATAATCCTGAATTTTCTGTACTGGTGGTGGTCGCTAGTCGGAGAATGTTTTCTGCTTGACTGTTGAATGAGTAAAGCATAATACTGAGGGTAAATAATAGTTTGAAACAATTCATTAAGATTCGATCTTGTGTGTATAAAAAAAGCTAATACAGTGAGGGTTTATTTAATGCTAATAGGGGTGCTATAAATGATGTATGCCTATCAGTTGAGAAATGTCAAGTATGCTTATGGTAAAACATTGGCCTTATCCTTGTCAGAATTAAATATAAAGGCGGGAAAGAGCACCGCTTTGATTGGCCCAAATGGTTGTGGCAAAAGTACGCTACTCAATTTGCTCGCCCTTTTAGAAAAAACGCAGAGTGGACAACTTAGATGTTTCCCCCAAACAGTAGCTAAACAGCCTATTCACAATCTCAAGAAGAGAATAGCCTTACTTCCACAAAAACCTTATATGTTAAGAGGCAGTGTATTTAATAATCTAAATCTGACCTTGAAGTTTCATAAGATAAAGAAAGAAGACCGACTAGATCTGATTCATTCTACTTTGGAAAAATTAAATATTATTGAATTAATTCATCAACAAGCAAAAACATTATCCGCTGGAGAGTTACAAAAAATAGCATTGGCACGAGCTATTATTACTGACCCTGATATATTGTTAATGGATGAACCGTTTAGTTATCTTGATTACAGTAGTGAACAAGCATTGGAAAGTTTTATTCGTAGCTATGTTAAAGAGCGTAGTAAAACCTTGATATTTAGCACCCATAATCGTTTGCGGGGCATAGCGATAGCTGATGAGGTTGTTTCACTGGTTAAAGGTAAATCAGTTGAAACCCCCTTAATCAATGTGTTTCATGGCACTGTTAATATGCAATTATTTAATACTGGAAATATTCAGATTCTGTTGCCAGAGTGTGAAAAAGATTATCAACATGTTTCTATAGATCCGCGTGAAATTGTTTTGTCAAAAGAACTTATAAAATCCAGTATGCGCAATCAATTTCAAGGCAAAGTATTAGCTATTACGGATGAGGCAAATAAAATTAGAATGACTGTTTTAGCCGGAGAGTTATTTCAGGTATTAATAACCTATCAAGCATTAAAAGATTTGAATGTATATTTAGGAGATATACTTTGGGTTAACTTTAAAAGTAATGCTGTTATCGCTTTTTAGGCTCAAGAATTAACAAAATACATTACCCCAAAACCTCTGACAATTTTTTAAAATAGTATAATTTGTTGTCTGAAATTGTTGGGGTTTTATAATTTGAGAACTCAGCGTACTCCGTAACTGCTTAGATTCCCCTCTGTTCTATTCAAGATCAAGGCGTTCAAGAGCAAGGCGAAAACGCGGAGTTTACAGGTGTAAATGCACACTTTCAACGCAGCTATTAGACAAAATAGAGAGTAAGCTGAGCAGTTACCTAAAACTTAAGGTCACCACGCAACTCTATACTGTCCCCTGTTTGTTTACGCTCACCTATTAGACTTAGGTTCAATATAGAATCTATTGTCCAACGTCCGCCTATATTATAGCTTTGTGTGCCATTTGTTATGTTTAAGCCAGCGTAAGGGGTGAGTAAGCCACGACCAAAGAATCCAGGTAGTCCGTAGCCCAATTCGGTGTTTAACTGTAGGCTTCTATTGCTGTTGTTATCCTCATCGTTTGCGTAGTTAGTTACTGCTGATGGCTGCCATACTCTATCGCCAACATTGCCTGGGGTATCGCCAAATGCTGGTTGTAAGCTTAACCACAGGCCTTGACCACTGCTGTTGGCTTGGTATTTGACTAAGCCACTGAGTCCCCATTCTTGGTAAGAAGATTCATGTACCAGTAAACCGTGGGCGCGTAGCTCCATTTCCAGTCCTATTGGGCTGCTGTAATGGTAGCTACCTGCCAACTCTACGCCGCCACCAGTCTCACCACTGCCATCGTCATAGCGTATTCCCAATTCTATGGATGGGTTGATGCTGGCACCGTTGGCTAGAGTGTGCTTATGGCTGCTTTCTAATGCCACACGGTAACGATGAGCATCTATGGACAATGCTTTGGCATTGCTTAGATTGCTTTTGTCCACCTTAATATTAGACAGCGATACCTCACCTTTAAGGCGTAGGGTGGTGGTGCCAGGTATATTTAGCCAGTTATCGCTGGATAATAGGTCACCACTACCCCCAAAGGCAAGACTGTATAGCTCGGTGTCGCGGCTGCTTTTGGTTTCGGTTTTGGCAGAGTCGGTTGCTTTATCGTTAATTTCTACCTCGCCTTGACCATAGCCTAGTGCGCCCCATACACGCCCTTGTGATAAATCATAAGCAATATAAGGGTGGATGCTGTATAGGGTATTGCTCAGGGTGCCTTCGCTGTTATTTCCGCTATCATTCTCACCATCGCGTTTATAGTCAACATCGCCTTCACTGTAAGAGAGAGCGGCACCTGCGACCAGGTTTTGGTTTAGACGGGCATCAATACCCACACTGCCACCGATTACTTCACCCTCCCAGTCAACAGCAGAGACATCATCTGCAAAATTAAGGTAATCCCCACTGCCCCATAGCGTCATATTATTAACACCGTAGTTATTATCCTCTGCTACATTCAGCGGGATGAGGAAAGAAGAATTATTAAACATTTGCTTAATATTCAATCCGCTTTGTAGCATAGTGCGGGCATTGTTATTGATTAGCTCTTGCAAGTTTGAGCTACCCCCTAGATTAAGGCTGGCATCGGCAGTGTCTTCTGGGGAGCTAGAAAATGCTTGGTCAATGCGGTTACTGATATTATCCCTTGTTATTTTTGATGTTGCTCTTAGTATTTGTGGTAAGACCGCGTTTAGTACTTGCTCTTCGGCTACTGCGTTTACGTCTAACTTCTGTGCCTTACCAGCAGCGCCGAAAACTGAAAAAGCAGTTGTATCGCCACAGACGAGTTTGGGGTTGGTTTCCACCCGCTGGGATGGTAACAGATCCCAACCACTGTTAGTAGCGGCGTGATACAAACCTAGGTCGGCTGTGCCTCCATGAGGTAGGCAGATGGTTACTGGGTTGGTTCTACTTATAGTATTACTGTTACCACCAGTCACATCAATATCCACTAGGCTACGTAGGCTGTCCACGACAGTCCCATCGGGTTGATTGGCGGCCGGCAGGAGGGCTTCACTAACATCAGCTAAGACGGTAATCGTAGCGCCACTCAGTCCACTTGGTAGGGTAATGGTTCCGTCTGTGGCTTCAATATCTCTGCTAGAGCTTTGCCCTAAGATGATTACTCTCAAGTCATCCGCGTTAATAACGGAAGTTGCTTGCACCGTGCTAGCAGTACTGTCATAAATGTTTGGTGCGGCAATGGTGAAAGTCGCAGTAGTACTTTCTCCTATGCCGTCCGTTACGGTATAGATTAGGGATAACGGTACTATTACTATCCTGTTAAAGGTGCCTGATAGGGTTTGGGTGTTTGAGTTAAATGTTAATCCTAATCCATTCAAATCGCCAGTTGGGGGGGTTAGGGTATAGGAGTAATTTCCATCACCACCAGTTGCCTCTGGTAGTATCAAGTTGTTGATTGCTATACCCGCTAGGTAAACCTGATTGGCTGGTGCGGTTAGTGCTACGGTCAAGCCATCCAAGCTGGCATCGCTACCTGCTGCACGGTTGACGGTGACGATGTATCTCTGAGGGCTGCTGCCATCTTGGGCAGTGACTTCTACAACGATTTCGGTATCCGCACCTGCTGCCAGAGTAATGGCGTCGCTGGCTTCACCGCTGGTGACAGGGAGGGTGACAGAGTTGGCGATCACCGTGACCGTGGCATTAGAGTCTGTGAGAGTTGGGGTGACGCTCAGCTCGCTTATGTCATTGCCAACGCTGACCCTGTAGGCAAACCCGGCACTGTTAAAGTCTGGGGTTAGTGTACCTTCGGACACGGTCAAGCCATCCAAGCTGGCATCGCTACCTGCTGCACGGTTGACGGTGACGATGTAGTCCTCAGTGGTGGTGCCGTCTGCGGCAGTGACCACTAGGATGATGGTGGTGGTAGTGCCTGCCGTTAGAGGGATGTCGGCACTGGCTTCACCGCTGGTGACGGTAGCACCGTTCACCGTGACGCTGGCAGTGGGATCAGTGGTGGTCAGGGTCACCGTCAGGCTGGTCACCGTATTGACAACGCTGGCGGTGTAGTCAGTCGTGGCACTGTCAAAGTCTGGGTCTAAGGTGCCTTCGGACAAGGCTAAGGCACTCAAACTGGCATCGGTGTTGTCTAGTGTATAGCTTGGCTGATTATCAGCCGTGGGTGTGGTGGCAGTTAAAGCATTAGCTGCCGTATCTTCAATGTTCTGATTTGCCGCAAATGCCAGCGTCACAGTGCCGTTTAGCCTTGCTAGATCGCCGCCGGTAACGGTTACCTGATACTCAGCGTCTGAGCCTATAACAGTGTGTGGGGCAGTGGTGCCGCTGACGGTAAAGTCGGTAGCACGTACATTCTGTACATTTTCACTAAAAGTTACTGTCCAGATGAGTGTGTCGGCATTGGTGATTTCATCTGTCGGCGTGGTGCGCACTATGCTGGTTACGGTTGGGGATGCGTCAACAACTACTGTTAAATCTATCGCGTTATCTGTGCCAAAGTCTGTGCTGTCTACGGCAATGCGTACGGTATAAGTACGGTCTGCTGCCATGCCTGAATTAAAACCTAGGATACCATCTGAGCCAAGGGTGAATTTTGCATTATCCGTACCATCAGCGGCAGCACCTGTTGCCAGTGCGTATGTTGGGTTTTGACTGCGTAAAACAGCATTCTGGGCGACAAAGTTAAAGCTAAGCACGCTTAAATCATTAACGCCGTTATAGTCAGAGTTTGCTGTTTGTAGCATTCCTTGGTCATTATTAATATTCTCATCAACATACCAACGACCGAGGTTTTTCCTGAAGGCGTTGGCACCTTCGAACATGCGCAACATATCCGTTACGCTGGAAACATTCCAACTGCTGATGTCTTGGTTAAAGGTATTCGCATTATGGAACATGAAGTGCATACTCGTGACCTGTTCAACATTCCAACTGCCGATATTTTGGTTAAAGGCATTGGCAGCCCTGAACATACTGCCCATATCCGTTACTCTCTCGACATTCCAACTATCGATGTTGCCGTCAAAGTCACGAGTACCAAGGAACATGTCTTGCATAGTTGTTACGCTCTCAACATTCCAACTGCCGATGTTTTGGTTAAAGGGAGTGCCAGAGAACATTTCGCTCATATCGCTTACGTTGGCAACATCCCAACCGCTGATGTCTTGGTTAAAAGCGGTGCTAAAGAACATCCCGCTCATATTGCTTACGTTGGCAACAGTCCAGCCTCTGATGTTACCGTTAAAGACTGCGGCACCTCGGAACATATTTGACATGGAACTTACCTTACTAAGGTTTGGACTATCGCTTGCGCTCATCCTCATCGCGCTGGCGCCACTAAATGCACCCTCCATGCTAGTCCAGTTGGCGGTGCCCCATTGTCGTATGTTTATTAATTTCCCTCTATCCACGCCATTATTTAAGTTAAAGTGGGTGATGGCGCTTGAGACCACGACTTGGTAGTCGCCACCAGTGGTGTAGATGTGGTCGGTAGTACCGCTTGCATTCTCAGTCGGGCTGCCATCCCCCCAGTTAATGGTGTAAAGCCCCTCACCAGGGAAAGTCAGGGTGCGAGCCGGAGTATCACCCGTAGGAATCTGCCATTCGGTGATGAATTTATCAGTGCCAGCGACACGAGTGACGATGACGGTGTAGACCCGTATGGTTATACCGTCTACGGCGGTGACTTCAATACTGATGGCATTGACACCTTCTGCCAGCACTATTGGATCACTAGCTGTACCGCTGATAACGGTAGCGCCGCCCACTGTTACGCTAGCAGCGGGGTTATTGACGGTCGGTGTTAGGGTGATGCTACTTATCTCATTGCCCACTGTGGCAGTGTAGCGGATAGTGCCGCCTGCAAACGCTGGTAACAGCGTGCCTACAGATAGACTTAAATCGCTCAAGCTGGCATCGTGTGGATTGTCGATATCTATGGACAGGCTGAGCGCGTTATTGGTGCCAAACAAAGCTGCCCCGCTGGCACCCACCCGCAGCTCATAAGTGCCAGATGGTTGCTGAAAATCGGTTGGGGTTAGTGTAAAGTCGCTTATCTGGAATAAGCCATTATTGGTATCTCCGTCTCCAGAAACCAGTTCATAGCTCGGGCTGTGTGCGTCTAATACGGTATTTTGTGTAGTCAGCGTAGTGGTGACCAAGGTGGTGTCATCTACAATATACCAGCGGCCGAGGTTTTGGCTAAAGACATCGGCACCATCAAACATCCTGTCCATATTCATTACGTTGCTAACATTCCATCTGCCGATGTTTTGGTTAAAGGCGCTGGCACTGGCGAACATATCGCCCATATTCGTTACCCTCTCAACATTCCAACTGCCGATGTTCTTGTTAAAAGTCCTGGCACTGTCGAACATGCTGGTCATATTCGTTACCCTCTCAACATTCCATCTGCCGAGGTCTTGATTAAAGGCACTAGCAAACTCGAACATGCGAGCCATATCCGTTACCTTGGAAACATCCCAGCCGCCGATGTCCCGATTAAAGACGCTGGCACCAGAGAACATATAGCTCATATCCGTTACCTTGGAAACATCCCAGTCGCTGATGTCTTGATTAAAGGTGCTGGCACTGATGGCTTGATTAAAGGGGTTGTTATTGAAGAACATATCGCCCATATCCGTTACCTTGGAAACATCCCAGCCGTTGATGTTTTGGTTAAAGGCGCTGGCATTGTAGAACATACTGTTCATATCCGTTACCTTGGAAACATCCCAGCCGCTGATGTCGCCGTTAAAGATGGCAGCATCTCGGAACATACTTTCCAGACTGGTTAAGCCAGAAAGAACTGGCTTATCGCTTGCACTCATCATACTCAGGCTGCTGGCACCCCAAAATGCACCCTGCATACTGCTCCAGGAGATATTGCCCCAATTCTGTATGTCTATTAATTTCCCTGCATCCGCGCCATTATTCAAGTTAAAGCGAGTGATGGTGTTTGTGGCTATGATTGTGTAGTCACCAGCAATCTGGTAGGTATGGTCGATAGTACCGTTTGCCCTATTGCTATTGCCATCGCCCCAGTTAATGTCGTAAATGCCCTCGCCAGGGAAGGTGAGGGTGCGAGCTGTCGCACTACCCGCAGGAATACTCCATTGGGTAATAAAGTCTACAGAGTTAACTGGGGAGTTGAGTTGTATGGACAGGCTACGGACATTATTGCTGCCGAACAAATTTGACGGGCCGGCAGCCACGAGTAGATTATAAACACCAGGTGCTTGGTCAGAGTTGATTGGGGTTAGTGTAGATCCGCTTAGGCTGAATAAATGATTGTCGGTATCCCCTGTTCCACTAACCAGTGAATAGACAGGGATAGGCTGGAGGCGCGAGGTTAACCCGACGTTTTGTGTAATCAGCCTGAGGTTGTTCGAGACGATCGGTACAATATACCAGCGACCGAGGTTTTGGTTAAAGGCATTGGCACCTTTGAACATTTCGAAGACCTGCGTTACCTTGCGAACATTCCAACGGCTGATGTCTTGGTTAAAGACTCTGGCATCATGGAACATACGATTCATATTTACTACGTTGGAAACATCCCAGCTACCGATGTTTTGGTCAAAGGCATTGGCATTGATGAACATATTGCTCATATCCGTTACCTTAGAAACATCCCAGCCGCTGATGTCAGCATTAAAGGCATGGGCACTGTCGAACATACCTTCCATAGTCTCTACACGGGAAACATCCCAGCCGCCGATGTCTTGGATAAAGGCTGTATCTGCGAACATAAAGCCCATAGTTCTTACGTTGGAAACATCCCAGCCGCCGATGTCTTGGTTAAAGGCTGTATTTGCGAACATATAGCCCATATTTCTTACACTGGAAACATTCCAGCTACTGATGTCAGTGTTAAAGCCACCGGCATTTTGGAACATCTGGAACATATTGGTTACAGCAGAAAGGTCTGGTGCATCTTTTGCAGTTATCCTCATTCTGTGTGCGCCAAAAAATGCACGACTCATATCGACCCAGGAGGCGGTGCCCCATTGCTGTACGTCTAATAATTTACCTCTATCTTTATGATATTCTGAATTTAGTCCATATCCACCTAAGTTAAAGCGGGTGATGCTGTTTGAGACTATAATTCGGTAGTTGCCAGGGGTGGTGTAGGTATGGCTGGCAACACCGCTTACGTCCTCAATCGTGCCATCACCCCAGTTAATGCGGTAACTACCCTCGCCGGGGAAGGTGAGGGTACGAGCGGCATTATCGCCTCCAGGGATGCCCCATTGGGTAATAAAGTCCATAGAGGTAACTGGGTCGGTGATTTCTATGGACAGGCTGCGGGCGTTAGCGGTGCCGAACAAAGCCCCGTTGGCAGCCACCCGTACGTTATAAGTGCCATAAGCTTGGTTGGAGCTGGATGGGGTTAGTGTAGATCCGCTTAGGCTGAATAAACTATTGTGATCATCCCCTGTTCCAGTAACCAGTGAATAAGACGGATTCTGTTCGCGTAACACGGTGTTTTGTGTAGCCAGCAGGGTGGTGGTGGTCGAGGAGGAGGTTGGTACAATATACCAGCGACCTAGGTTTTGGTTAAAGGCAGTGGCATCGGTGAACATGTTGTGCATATTCGTTACGCTGGAAACATCCCATCTGCTGATGTCTTGATTAAAGGCCTTGGCACCGTAGAACATCTGGAGCATATTCGTTACCTTGGAAACATCCCAGTTGCCGATGTTACCGTTAAAGATGGTAGCCCCCAGGAACATAGACAGCATATTGCTTACGCCAGTAAGGTCTGGTGCATCGCTTGCGCTCATCCTCATATTTTTTGCACCCCAAAACGCAGTCTTCATGCTAGTCCAGGAGGCGTCGCCCCATTGTTGTACGTCTCTTAATTTCTCCTTATCCTCGCCATTATTCAAGTTAAAGCGGGTGATGGTGTTTGAGACTACGACTTGGTAGTTACCAGCGGTGGTGTAGGTATGGTCGGTAGCACCTCTTACGTTCTCACTCGGGCTGCCATCGCCCCAATTAATCTTGTAATTGCCTCTACCTGGGAAGGTGAGGGTGTCATTATCTGTATCGAACCGCCATTGGGTAATAAAGTCCGCAGGAGTAGCGGCGATATCTATGCGTAGGTTACGGGCGTTAGCGGTGCCGAACAAAGTCCCGTTAGCAGCCACGTGCACTTCATAAGCGCCAAATGGTTGGTTGGGGTTGATTGGGAATACTGTGGAGCCGCTTATTCTGAATAAATCATTATCCTTTGTTCCAGTAGCCAGTGTATACATTGGACTGTGTGCGGCTAACACGTCGTTTTGTGTAGTCAGCCTGAGGCGATTCGAGGCAGCAGTCCCTACAATGTACCAGCGAGCGAGGTTTTGATTAAAGGCGGGGGCATCGTAGAACATTTCAAACATATCCGTTACGCTGGAAACATCCCATCTGTCGATGGCACCGTTAAAGACGCTGGCACCTAAGAACATTCTGCTCATATTCGTTACCTTGGAAACATCCCAGATGCTCATGCCTTGGTTAAAGGCAGTGGCATCTAAGAACATTCCGCCCATATTCGTTACCCTGGAAACATCCCAGCCACCGATGCTTTGATCAAAGGCAGTGGTACCCTGGAACATATGGCTCATATCCTCTACGTTGGAAACATTCCAGCCACCGATGCTTTGATCAAAGGCAGTGGCATACCGGAACATATGGCTCATATCCTCTACGTTGGAAACATTCCATCTGCCGATGTTACCGTTAAATAGGGCGGCATCTCGGAATATGTTTTCCATATTGCTTACTCCAGTAAGGTCTGGCATATCGCTTGCACTCATGGTCATATTGGAGGCACCATAAAATGCACCCTGCATACTGCTCCAGGAGGCGTTACCCCATTGCTGTATCTCTCTTAATTTCTCTTTATCCTCGCCATCATTCAAGTTAAAGCGGGTGATGGCGTTGGAGGCTATGACTTTGTAGTCGCCAGCGTCGGCGTAGGTATGCGTGGGGTTATTGCTTTTAATGGCTTCGGTAGCGCTGCCATCGCCCCAGTTAATGTTGTAAAGCCCCTCGCTGGGGAAGGTAAGGGTGCGAGCTGTCGCATCACCCGCAGGAATCCGCCATTGGGTGATGAAGCTATCAGGGTCAGGGTCAGCGGCACGGGTGACGATAATGGTGTAGACCTTAGTGATGGTGATGTCTGTGGTAGTAACCACTAGGGTAATGGTGGTGGTGTCTGCCGTTAGAAAGATATTGGTACTGGCTTTACCGCTGATGACGGTAACACCGTTCACCGTGACGCTGGCAGCGGTATCAAAGGTGGTCGGGGTTACGGTCAAGCTGGTTACTGTGTTGGCAACACTGGCACTGTAGGCAAGCCTGGCACTGTCAAAGACTGGGTCTAAGGTGCCTGCGGACAAGGCTAAGGCATTCAATCTAGCATCGCCTATTTTTATGGACAGGCTGCGGGCGTTATTAGTGCCAAACAAAGACCCACTGGCAGCTATCCGTACGTCATAAGTGCCAACTGCGATGTTGGAATCCTTTGGGGTTAGTGTAGGGCCGCTTAGGCTGAATAAATTATTGTGAGTACTCCCTGTTCCAGTAACCAGTGCATAGGTAGGAGTCTGTGCGGTTAATATGTCGTTTTGTGTAGCCAGTACAGTGGTGATCAAGGTGGTGGTTGGTACAATATACCAGCGACCGAGGTCTTGATTAAAGGCACTGGCAAACTCGAACATGCGGCCCATATCCGTTACCTTGGAAACATCCCAGCCGCCGATGTCCCGATTAAAGACGCTGGCACCAGAGAACATATAGCCCATATCCGTTACCTTGGAAACATCCCAGTCGCTGATGTCTTGATTAAAGGTGCTGGCACTGATGGCTTGATTAAAGGGGCTGTTATTGAAGAACATATCGCCCATATCCGTTACCTTGGAAACATCCCAGCCGTTGATGTTTTGATTAAAGGCGCTGGCATTGTAAAACATACTGCTCATATCCGTTACCTTAGAAACATCCCAGCCGCCGATGTCGCCGTTAAAGATGGCAGCATCTCGGAACATACTTTCCAGACTGGTTAAGCCAGAAAGAACTGGCTTATCGCTTGCAGTCATCATACTCAGGCTGCTGGCGCCCCAAAATGCGCCCTGCATACTGCTCCAGTTAGCGCTACCCCATTGCCGTATGTTTATTAATTTCTCTTTATCCTCGCCATTATTCAAGTTAAAACGGGTGATGGTTTTTGAGGCTATGACTGTGTAGTCGCCAGCGTTAACGTAGGTATGCGTAGGGTTATTGGCTGTAATGGTTTCGACAGTGCCATCGCCCCAGCTAATGGTGTAATTCCCCTCGCTGGGGAAGGTGAGGGTGCGAGCCGCATTATTACCCGTAGGGATTTGCCATTCGGTAACAAAGTCCATAAGGGTAACTGGGTAGGTGATTTCTATGGATAGGGTACGGGCATTAGCAGTGCCGAACAAAGATCCGCTGGCAGCCACGCGTACGTCATAAGTACCATAAGCTTGATTAGGGTCGGCTGGGATTAGTGTGGAGCCGACTATTCTGAATAAATCATTATCCTTTGTTCTAGTAGCCAGTGTATACATTGGACTGTGTGCAGTTAACACGGGGTTTTGTGTAGTCAGCGTAATGGTGCTTAAGGTGGTGGTCGCGATCGGGGTATCTACAATATACCAGCGACCTAGGTTTTGGCTAAAGGTGGTAAAGGCGAACATATAGTTCATATTCTTTACGTTGCGAACATCCCAACCGCTGATGTCCTGATTAAAGCTGCTGGCACCGAGGAACATACTGTTCATATTCGTTACCATCCCAACATCCCAGCTGCCGATTTCCTGCTTAAAGGCTCTAGCATTGGCAAACATAGCCGCCATATTCGTTACGCTGGAAACCTTCCAGTCTCTGATGTCACCGTTAAAGGTGGTAGCATCTTGGAACATACTTTTCAGACTGGTTACGCGAGTAAGGTCTGGTTTGTCGGTTGCGCTCATCATCATATTTGAGGCACCATAAAATGCGTTCTCCAGGCTGGTCCAGGACGCTGCACCCCATTGTCGTATGTTTATTAATTTCTCTTTATCCTCGCTATTATTCAAGTTAAAGCGGGCGATGGTGTTTGAGGCTACCACTTGATAGTGGCCAGGGTCGGCGTAGGTATGCGTGGGGTTATTGCTGGTAATGGCTTCGATAGCACTACCATCGCCCCAGTTAATGGTGTAAATGCCCTCGCCGGGAAAGGTGAGGGTGCGAGCTGTCGCATCACCCACAGGCATCTGCCATTGGGTAACAAAGTCCGTAAGGGCAACTGGGTTGGTGATTTCTATGGACAGGCTGCGTTCATTAGCGGTGCCGAATAAAGTGTCGAACACAGCCCCGTTGGCAGCCACCCGTACGTTATAAGTGCCATAAGCTTGGTTGGAGCTGAATGGGGTCAGTGTAGATCCGCTTAGGCTGAATAAACTATTGTGATCATCCCCTGTTCCAGTAACCAGTGAATAAGCCGGATTCTGATCGCGTAACATGGTGTTTTGTGTAGTCAGCGTGGTGATGGTCGCGACCGTGGTATCTACAATATACCAGCGACCGAGGTTTTGATTAAAGGCTGCAGCATCAGTGAACATAGCGAACATAAGCGTTACCTTGGAAACATCCCATCTGCTGATGTCTTGATTAAAGGCCTTGGCACGGTAGAACATATCGAACATATTCGTTACCTTGGAAACATCCCAGTCGCTGATGCTTTGATCAAAGGCAGTGGTACTCCGGAACATATGGCTCATATCCTCTACGTTGGAAACATCCCAGCCGCCGATGTTACCGTTAAAGATGGTAGCCCCCCGGAACATAGATTGCATATTGCTTACGCCAGTAAGGTCTGGTGCATCGCTTGCGCTCATCCTCATATTTTTTGCCCCCCAAAACGTAGCCTCCATACTGCTCCAGGAGGCACTGCCCCATTGCTGTATGTTTATTAATTTCTCTTTATCTTCGCCATCATTCAAGTTAAAGCGGGTGATGTGTCTTGAGGCTATGACTCGGTAGTCGCCAGGAGCGGCATAGGTATGCGTAGGGAACCTGTCTTTAATGTCTTGGATAATGCCATCGCCCCAATTAATGGTGTAGCTACCCTCGCTGGGGAAAGTGAGGGTGAGATCATCCGCAGGGATCTGCCATTCGGTAACAAAGTCCATAGAGGTGGCTGGCTTGTTCAAGGTTATGGACAGCATTGCCACGTTATTGGTGCCGAACAAAGCTTGCCCGCTGGCAGTCACGCGAAGGTTATAAGTACCAGATGCTTGGCTAAGGTCAATTGGGATTAGTGTGGAGCCGCTTACTCTGAATAAATTATTATCCCCAGCTCCAGCAATGAGTCTATAGATTGGACTGTGTGCGGTTAATACGGTGTTTTGTGTGACCAGATCGATGGTGCCGAGGATCCTGGTCGGCACAATATACCAGCGACCTAGGTTTTGCTTAAAGGCAGTGGCGCCAAAGAATATATCCTGCATAGTCGTTACGCCAGCAACATTCCAATCGTTGATGTCTTGGTTAAAGGCAGGTGCATTATAAAACATACTGTTCATATTCGTAACTCGCCCAACATTCCATCTGCCGATATCTTGGTTAAAGGCACTAGCACCTCTGAACATGCCGGTCATATTCACTACCCGAGATACATTCCATCTGCTAATGTCAACATTAAAGGCACTGGTATCGGCGAACATAATCGTCATATCCCTTACGTTAGATACATCCCAGCCACCGATGCTAGCACCGTTAAAGAGGGTGGTACCTTCGAACATACGTGCCATACTCGTTACGCGAGAAAGGTCTGGCATATCGGTTGCACTCATCCTCATCATGCTTGCGCCATTAAAGATCAGGCGTTCCCAGTTGGCGGTACCCCATTGTGCTATGTCTATTAATTTATCTGCATTGTAAAAGCCCTTAATGGTGTTTGAGATTGTGACTCTGTAGTCGCCAGCGGTGCTGTAGATATGAGTACTATCATCTTTTGTCCCCTCAGTTGGGTTGCCATCGCCCCAGTTAATGGTGTAATCGCCATGGGCATTGACGGTGAGGGTGCGAGCCGCAGCATCACCTGCGGGGATCCGCCAATGAGTAACAAAATCCGCAGAAGAGGTTGGTGTTTTGAAGTTTATGGTCAGGTTGCGAGTGTTATTGGTGGCGAACAAAGATCCGCTAGCACCCACTCGTAGGCTGTAAATGCCAGGTGCTTGGTTAAGGTTGATTGGGATTATTTTCAAGCCATTTAGTCTAAATAAATCATTATTCGCTACTCCAGCAACCAGTGTATAGCTCGGGTTGTGTTCGGTTAACAGGGTATTTTGTGTAGTCAGCGTAATGGTGGTCAAGGTAATAGTCGGTACGATATACCAGCGACCGAGATTTTGATTAAAGTCTGTGGCACCAGAGAACATTCTCTGCATGTTCGTTAGGCTAGAAACGTCCCAGCCGCCGATGTCCTGATTAAAGAGGCTGGCACCGTTAAACATACTTTCCATATTTGTTACCATCCCAACATTCCAGTTGCCGATGTTGCCGTTAAAGGTGGTGGCAGCTCGGAACATATTGCTCATACTACTTACGGCAGTAAGGTCTGGTGCATCGCTTGCACTCATTGTCATCGCACTTGCGCCATGAAATGCACCCTCCATACTGCTCCAGGAGGCACTGCCCCATTGCTGTATGTTTATTAATTTCTCTTTATCTTCGCCATCATTCAAGTTAAAGCGGGTGATGGTGTTGGAGGCTATGACTCGGTAGTCGCCAGGAGCGGCATAGGTATGTGTAGGGAAACTGTCTTTAATATCTTGGATAATGCCATCGCCCCAATTAACGGTGTAGCTACCCTCGCTGGGGAAAGTGAGGGTGAGATCATCCGCAGGGATCTGCCATTCGGTAACAAAGTCCATAGGGGTGGCTGGCTTGTCCAAGGTTATGGACAGCATTGCCACGTTATTGGTGCCGAACAAAGCTGTCCCGCTGGCAACCACCCGTACGTTATAAGTGCCAGGTGCTTGGTCAGAGTTGATTGGGGTTAGTGTAGGGCCGCTTATCTCGAATAAGCCATTATTCGTATCTCCGTCTCCAGCAACCAATCTATAGGTCGGGCTGTGTCCGTCTAATATGTAGTTTTGTGTATCGAGTGTGGTGGTGGTCGAGCGGGTGGTCGGCACAATGTACCAAGAACCGAGGTTTTGACTAAAGACGGTGGCACCAAGGAACATGAGTTTCATCTTCGTTATCCCCCGAATGTTCCATCTGCCGATGTTCTGATTAAAGGCACTGGCACTGGCGAACATACCGTTCATATTTGTTACCCTACCAACATTCCAGCTACCGATGTCTTGGTTAAAGGCAATGGCAAGGCCGAACATCTGGTGCATATTGTTTACGTTAGATACATTCCAGCCATCGATGGCACCATTAAAGCGGGTGGCACCTCGAAACATATTTTGCATACTGCTTACGGCAGAAAGGTCTGGTGCATCGCTTGCACTCATCGTCATCTCGTTTGCACCATAAAATGCACCCCTCATATCTCTCCAAGAAGCACTGCCCCATTGCACTACGTTTCTTAATTTCTCTTTATCCTCGCCATTATTTAAGTTAAAGCGCTTGATCCCATTTGAGACTGTGATTGTGTAGTCGCCAGCCCTAGCATAGGTATGCGTAGGGAACCTGTCTTTAATGTCTTGGGTAATGTCATCGCCCCAATCAATGGTGTAGCTACCTTCGCCGGGGAAGGTGAGGATGAGATCATCCGCAGGGATCCGCCATTGGGTAACAAAGTCGTCAGCGGTGTGATCTGCTGTTATATGCGAGGTTGCCTGTGTGCTAGCGCTGAATAAAAAACCCGATAACAGTAATAGAGTAGAGGCAATTAGGCGCATGGCACGTGGCACGTGGCACGGGGGGGGGGGGGGGGGGGGGGGGGGGGGTGGGGGGGTGGGGATTTTTTTTTATTTTTTTTTTTTTGATATAGGGGGAAAAAAAAAAAAAAAAGGAAGAACATTTTT
>QPIN01000055.1:0-20521 GCA_003666385.1 Methylococcales symbiont of Hymedesmia sp. n. MRB-2018 | reverse complement strand
GGTAATGAGGGGGGGGGAGGGGGGGGGGGGGGGGGGGGGGGGGGGGGGGGGGGGGGGGGGGGGGGGGGGGGGGGGGGGTGAATAATTGTTGTGTAGACATTTTTTTAAGCTTCATAATTTGATAATGGGGCAAATTCAACCTATAAGAGGGCAACACTTTCATTTATAAAATCACCGATATGTTTCGGGGTGCAGTTTTTGAAAATAGGGAACAACGTGGTGAATCCTGACACTTAGGTACTTATTATCAAACCCATTAATTTTTCTATTTTGAGCGAGGTACTCAAATTTTAGTTTTCCACATAGGAGGTAAATCATGTTGATAAAATTGTCCGTATTTTGATAAGTTCGTACTCTTTTTTTTGCCATTTGAATTTTATGGATTGAATTCGCCTAGTGCTTTCTAAAATATTCATTATTTTACCTGTAATAAATAAAAAAACAACTTGTATAAAAAAGAATGCCGTGAACTACAGTTAATAATGATAGAAGTTCGTAAAACAGATGTGTTTGTCAATTGGTTTAATGGTCTAAGAGACAAGAGGCTAAAGCTCGTATTCAAGCATGGATAGACCGTTTATAAACAGGTCATTTTGCTGATGTAGCTCCCGTTGGTGAAGGTGTTAGCGAATTACGAATTTTTTATGGCTCTGGCTACAGAGTTTATTTCGTGAAACAAGGCTTGACTGTTGTTATTCTTATATCTGGAGGACTTAAATTCGCAAAGCAAGTGCTATTTTGGCTAGGTCTTATTTGTATTGGAGTATTTATTGCGTGCGGCATAAATCCTGATAATAAAGCACCGGCTTCGATATTTGAATTAATAAAAATAGGAGCCTTACCTTTTAATAACTTTGATAGTTTCTTTTTATTTTCCGAAATCTAATAATTAAAAACACTTAATAATGCCATTAACACGGACAGTTATGCGCTATAGGGATTATATAACCATAATGGTTGATTTTTGAGGAATACGGTGCCATACTACAATTTAGATGATGTGCGAAATGTTGCTAGAAATGAGCATATAGAGTACAGGGGATGGCAGCTCAGAATCTGATCCTATTTATATTAAGTTTGCTCTTATCAATAACTGATTAATGATTGATTTGGCTTCCTTTCATTTAAAATGATGGTTTTCTGGAGAGAGTAATGAGTGTATGTAATAAATGCAATTCGATTGATGTTGTTCACGCTTCAGAAGTTGAGTTAAATACTTATAAGGGTACAGAGTATTCTATCAATATTGATTATTCTACTTGCAATTCATGCTATCGTGAATTTCTTACTAAACCTCAAATTATAGCAAATGAGGCTAAAGTTCGTGAGGCTAGGAAGGAAATTGATGGACTGCTATCTGCTGAGGCCTTAAAGGCTATCAGAAAATCATTAAATTTAAGCCAAGCAGATGCCTCAATTGTATTTGGTGGAGGGCAGAATGCTTTTTCAAAATATGAGCGGTCTGAAGTAACTCAAAGTCAGGCAATGGATAAACTATTACGACTTGCGTCTTCTGATAGATATATTTATAGAAAACTCTTAGGTCATTCCAGTTTAGCAATCAAATCACACTTTATAAGTTCAGTTGAGATTTCTAATTTATCGGCTCACAATGTTGAAAACTGGACAAATAGCCAATTTAGTATTCCCTCTGCTACCCATGAGATTAGTAAGCCTCGATTAAAATTAGTTGCCTAACGATGGAAATTACATTTATCGAGTCAAAGTTACTAAGTCTTTCTTTCTTAACTGAACAAAACGACTTAGAAGACAACTTCAATTTAAAATTCACAAGCACATTTTCTGCTGATGAGGCAAAAAAATTTATCATTAAGTTTGATGTTACTTTAACTTCTGATAAGGGTGTGTCCATATCTTTAGAATACATCGGGCTATTCGAAACAGATGTCGAAATTACCAAGACTTTTCAGCAAGGCAAGTTTGTTACCATTAATGCTCCTGCAATTATATTTCCGTATTTAAGGAGTTTTCTTACTACATTCAGCGTTAATGCTGGCCTATCACCAATAATTTTACCTACCATTAATTTTCAAGCTCTAGCTGAGGAAAGTACCAAGAAAGCATAACGCTAGAATTCAGCTGCCGCGTTAGCAGTTGGCTGGAATTATCTGCAAGTGGATTTTTTGTATGGATAATAAACCTTGTTTTAGGGTAAAGTGAGACCCAGTTTGATGTGAATTTAAGACAGACAAAAACAGTAATAATGGTAGAATTGAGAGTTTTTAAATTTAATAATTACTTCGGGTCAAAGGTGCAAGTTCGGATACATGACTAAATTTATATTTATCACAGGCGGTGTGGTTTCATCATTAGGCAAAGGAATAGCAGCCTCTTCTTTAGCCGCTATTTTAGAAGAGCGTGGTTTAAACATAACCATGACAAAGCTGGATCCTTATATCAATGTCGATCCAGGTACTATGAGTCCATTTCAACATGGTGAAGTGTTTGTCACTGAGGACGGTGCAGAAACAGACCTGGATTTAGGGCATTATGAACGCTTTCTTAAAACCACCATGGGTAAAAAGAATAATTTTACCACGGGTCAAGTTTACGAAAGTGTATTACGCAAAGAGCGTAAAGGTGAATATTTAGGTGCTACGGTTCAGGTAATACCGCATATTACCGATGAAATTAAAGCGCGTGTGTATGCTAGTGCTGAAGGAAAAGATATTGCTATTGTTGAGGTTGGTGGCACGGTAGGTGATATTGAATCCTTACCATTTCTTGAAACTATACGGCAGATTGGTATAGAGCAGGGACGAGATAAAGCACTCTTTATACATTTAACTTTAGTACCTTTTATTAAATCTGCTGGAGAATTGAAAACCAAGCCTACACAACATTCTGTGAAAGACTTGAGAGCTATTGGTATTCAACCTGATATTTTGATTTGCCGTTCTGAACAAAACATTCCTGCTAGCGAGCGTAGTAAAATTGCTTTATTCACTAATGTCCCTGAAAAGGCCGTTATTTCAGCGATTGATGCAGATACCATTTATCGCATTCCTATTCTGCTGAATGAGCAAGGGCTGGATGATATTGTGGTTAAGCAGTTACGGTTAGATGTTCCTGCTGCTGATTTATCAGAGTGGAAAGACGTGGTAGAAGCTATTACCCATCCACAGAACAAAGTGACTATCGCCATCGTTGGTAAATATGTTGACCATTCAGATGCCTATAAATCATTGGTAGAAGCTTTAACACATGCAGGTCTTAAGACACGAAATAAAATCAAGATAAAATACATTGATTCTACAACCATTGAAGATGATGGAACTACTCACTTAAACGATGTTGATGCCATTTTAGTCCCTGGTGGATTTGGTGAAAGAGGGATAGAAGGCAAAGTGGCAACGGTTCGTTATGCCCGTGAAAATAAAGTCCCTTATCTAGGCATTTGTTTAGGTATGCAATCCGCAGTTATTGAATTTGCCAGAAATGTGGTGGGATTAGAAGGTGCACACAGCACAGAATTCCTAGCCAGTTCGCCACATCCAGTGATCGGTTTGATTACTGAATGGATGGATGAAGATGGGCAGCTTGAAACACGCAACGAAAACTCTGATTTAGGTGGAACGATGCGTTTGGGGGCACAAAAGTGTCGTTTGCAACCACGCTCATTGGCACATAAATTATACCAGAAAGATGTGATTACAGAACGACATAGACATCGTTATGAATTTAATAATAAATATATAGCAGCATTTGAACAAGCAGGTTTAACATTTTCAGGTAAATCTATGGATGGTCGTTTAGTTGAATTTGTTGAAATCAAAGATCATCCGTGGTTTTTAGCTTGTCAGTTTCATCCTGAATTTACTTCAACACCACGCAAAGGACATCCTTTGTTTTCAGGCTTTGTTGAAGCAGCAGCACAGTATAAAAAAGGAGGATAGTAGTGAAATTATGTGGTTTTGAAGCAGGCATAGATAGGCCTTTCTTTTTAATAGCAGGGCCTTGTGTAATAGAAAGCGAGCAAATGGCTTTAGATACAGCAGGTACGCTTAAAGAAATTTGCAATGTATTAAATATACCTTTTGTCTATAAATCATCATTTGATAAAGCCAATCGTTCATCACATCAAAGTTTTCGTGGCCCAGGTGTGGAAAAAGGCTTACAAATTTTACAGAAAGTAAAAGATCAAATCGGTGTGCCAGTATTAACCGATGTGCATGAAGATACGCCTTTAAACGAGGTGGCAGCCGTGGTGGATATTATGCAGACCCCTGCATTTTTGTCCAGACAAACAAACTTTATTCAAAGTGTAGCGAAACAGGGTATTCCTGTTAATATCAAAAAAGGTCAGTTTTTAGCGCCTTGGGATATGGTTCATGTGGCAGCTAAAGCAAAAGCAACGGGCAATGAGCAAATTATGGTTTGTGAGCGTGGTGCATCGTTTGGTTATAATAATCTGGTCTCAGATATGCGTAGTTTGGCAGAAATGCGAAAAACAGATTGTCCTGTGGTATTTGATGCTACCCATTCGGTACAATTACCAGGTGGTAAGGGAACCCATTCAGATGGACAGCGTGAGCACGTTCCTGTATTGGCGAGAGCAGCAATAGCTGTAGGTATTTCGGGCTTATTTATGGAATCTCACCCAAAACCTGAAGAAGCATTAAGTGATGGTCCTAATTCATGGCCTTTACATAGAATGAGAGAACTATTGGAAACTTTAGTAACAATTGATCAGGCAGTTAAAGCAAACAGTTTGATAGAAACAACTTTATAGAGGAGATTATGGCTAGAATTATTGGTGTTAAAGCAAGTGAGGTTCTTGATTCACGAGGCAATCCAACTGTAGAAGTAGATGTTTTCTTAGCATCAGGAATCAGTGGAACTGCGATGGTACCATCAGGTGCATCAACAGGTGAACGTGAAGCCATAGAATTAAGGGATGGCGATAAAACACGTTATTTAGGTAAGGGTGTTTTAAAAGCGGTAGAAAATGTAAATACCACTATTGGTGAAGCAATTATTGGCATGGATGCAAGCAATCAAGTTGCATTGGATCAAAAAATGATCGCATTAGATGGTACCGATAATAAAGCCAATTTAGGTGCCAATGCTATTTTAGGTGTTTCTATGGCAGCCGCACATGCAGCGGCAAAAGAAGAGGGTATTCCTTTGTATCGCTATTTGAATACCAGCGGAAAATTTATTTTACCTGTGCCTATGATGAATATCATCAACGGTGGATCACATGCTGATAACAGCGTTGATTTACAGGAATTTATGATTTTACCTGTAGGTGCCCCGACTTTCCGTGAAGCGATTCGTTACGGTGCTGAAGTTTTTCATAACCTGGCTAAAGTATTAAAAAGCAAAGGATTGGCAACGACTGTAGGTGATGAAGGTGGCTTTGCTCCTAACCTTTCTTCAAACGAAGAAGCCATTGAGGTGATTTTAGAGGCCATTGAATTAGCTGGGTATAAAGCGGGGGAAGATATTTATTTAGGCATGGATGCAGCTGCATCTGAATATTATAAAGAGGGGAAATATGTTTTAGATGCAGAAGGCAAAAGCTTAACATCTGAAGAAATGACAGACTTCTTTGTAGATTGGGTAGAAAAATATCCTATTATTTCTATCGAAGATGGTTTAGATGAAAATGATTGGGATGGCTGGAAAGTCCAGACTGAAAAATTAGCGGGTAAAATCCAGTTGGTCGGTGATGATTTATTCGTTACTAACCCCGCTATCTTGAAACAAGGGATTGATAAAGGAATTGCCAATTCAATTTTAATTAAAGTGAATCAAATCGGTACTTTAACTGAGACATTAGCAGCTATTGATATGGCTTCTGAGGCAGGTTATAGCGCTGTGGTTTCTCATCGTTCAGGAGAAACTGAAGATACAACCATTGCTGATTTAGTGGTGGCGACAGGAACAGGTCAAATAAAAACAGGTTCTTTGAGTCGTTCTGATCGTATTGCTAAATATAACCGTCTGATGAAAATTGAAGACGAGTTAGGCGAAAATGCAGTTTACGCAGGGCGTAGCGCATACAAAATGTTGTAATATTTCTTTTTGTTCCCATGCTCCGCATGGGAACGTCTTTAGTGATGCTCTGCGTTGCGGAAGAAAACATCTATACTTGAATTTCTATGTAGAGCATGACATTTAGTCAATTATGAACTTTCCGAAAATTCTTATAGCCATCGCTATATTCCTGATTTTTCAGTTGCAATACCGTCTATGGTTTGGTGATGGAAATATTCTACAAGTTGAAGAGTATCAACAACGACTTAATGATTTAAAAAAAGAAGTACATTTAAAAAAAGAACGTAACGAAAAACTCTATGCAGATGTTGTGGATTTACGCAAAGGTGAAGAAGCCATAGAGGAAAGAGCGCGTTATGAGTTAGGGATGATTAAAGAGAATGAAACTTTTTTTCAGGTGGTAGAGTAGATTTTTTAGTTATGTGTCTTCTTAAACATATAAAAAAATAAAAATGAGTAACTTCCAATTTATAGACTTGTTTGCTGGTATTGGTGGTTTTCATATTGCAATGCACTCGTTAGGTGGAAAATGTGTATTTTCATCTGAAATAGATGAACAAGCAAGAAGGACCTACCAACATAATTTTAAAGATATAAGTCCAAATATTTTTAAAAATAGATTATTTAATGACGATATAAGGGCTATATCCCCTGATGAAATTCCAGATTTTGATGTTTTATGTGCAGGGTTTCCCTGCCAACCTTTTAGCCAAGCAGGATTTAAAAAGGGTTTTTCAGATAATCATAAATCTGAAAGAGGTAATTTATTTTTCAATATAGTAGATATTATAGAAGCAAAAAAACCAAAAGCGTTTTTTCTAGAAAATGTTAGAGGCATTGTAAATCATAATGATGGAAAAACTTTTAAAAAAATTCAAGAAGTTTTAACTAAAGAACTTGGCTATAGCTTCTATTACAAAGTAGTTAAAGCCTCTGATTATGGACTACCTCAATTAAGACCAAGAACATTTATGATTGGATTTAAAAATGATGATAAATCCGAGAGTTTTGGCTTCCCTAAAGAATTACCTTTAAAGTTCAACATGTCAGATGTTTGGGGTGGTAAGTGTTCTAGGGAGATAGGCTTTACTATTAGAGTTGGCGGAAGAGGTTCAAATATAAACGACCGTAGAAATTGGGATGCATATTTAGTTGATAGAGAAGTAAAAAAATTAATGCCAGAACAGGCTAAAAAGATGCAAGGTTTTCCTGATGAATTTGATTTCCCTGTATCTAATACTCAAGCAATGAAACAGTTAGGAAATAGTGTTGCTATTGATGCAATTAGAGAATGTGGAAAAACATTATTAGATTATATGATTACATTAAAAACAGAAAATAATAATACAAAAAATAAAGGAGAATGGACAAAGTTATACTCATTTCTTAAAATCATTAATGACAAAAAATTGTTTATGTCTGATAAAGATTTAATCGCCAATAAAGAAAATTATTTAACAGTAACAAAAGTTTCTACTTTACATATTGAGCAGTCTTGTTGCTTGGAATCAGGAGACAAAGTTATTGTAAAAAATGAAAGAACAGGAGAAGAAAAAGAGATATTGGTTTCAGATTTTTTAAATAAAAACTTATTAAAAGATTGGGCTTCTATAATCAAAGAAGGTAAAGGGACTTTTAATATTCCTCAATTTGATATATTACAAAATAAATTAGGAATAACGATTGTTAAAGGTGGAAACAGCAATCAAAAGGCGGACATAATATTAGATATAGAGAATGCAAATATACATAAAAAAGATGAAGGATTTAGTATTAAATCTTACCTAGGAAGTAAGCCAACTTTATTAAACGCATCTGGAAATACTAACTTTATTTTTAAAGTTAAAAATCTACCATCTAAATACTTAGATGAAATTAACGCAATCAACACAAGAACTCAATTAAAAGACCGTATTGAAAAAATATATAACCTTGGAGGAGAGTTAGAATTTTTCAAAATTGAAAGGGATTCAATGAGATACAATTTAGAATTAATTGATAGTAATATGCCTGAAATTATTTCTAAAATGCTGATAGAATTTTTTGTAAATAGAACTTCTTCAATAAAGAAAAATACACAAGAAGTAATATCATCCAAAAATCTAAATACGGCTAACTCAGAAGACTTTCAATCTCTTGAAATAAAAATAAAACGCCTACTAGTTGCAATTTTACTAGGATTCTTTGCAGGTAAAAAATGGGATGGTCACTATAACGCCAAAGGAACTATAGTAGTTAAAGATGATGGAGATCAAGTGGCATTTCATATAATTGAACAAGAGGCTTTAGAAGATTATTTATTTGAAAATATTAAATTTGATACACCATCAACAACACGACATAGATATGGAAGTTTGATTTTAGAAAATGATAAAAAAATGTATTTCAAACTAAACATGCAGTTAAGATTTTGACACATAACGAATCATTCCAGCCGACCGCTAATGCGTCGGCTGAATTTCTAGTGTTATGTTTTAAAGAAAATTTGAAGTGCTCTGTTCAGAGTTGGTTACGCTGTATAATTCAGGAGTAACTAAAAATCTCTAGGATATATTGAATATGACTAAAAATCAGCCTCTTCCCGTAATAACTGAAATTCCAGTTGATGAGCAAGAGACGTTTGATAAATTAATCAAATCATGCCGAAGTAAATATATTCGTACATCTCAAGAAATTGTAGATAAGGTCTTTAAAGAAAAGCCTGTTTACTTACAAAACATAAAAAACAAAGAAGTCAGTAAGTCCATTTTAGGATTAAGAGAGCTAGTTTGGAATGAATACCTTAAAGATGAGGTGAATTTCAATGTTATCTTAATGCAAGAACTGCATACTACACTAAAAACACCACAGCATATTTTAGAGCTTCTCGTGGATAAAAAAATCACAGAATTGGAAGGAAAAGAACTTTTGACAAAGGTTCGTAGTCTATGCGGTGAGTATGCAGGAAGAGTTTTTCCGTATATTTATAAAATATCCCTAAGTAACACTAACTCAAGAAGGTCAAGAGCAGGTAAAACATTTGAATCAATTATCTATAAAGTATATGACATCTTAGAATATGATTTTGATTCTCAGAGTAAAGCAGGGAGAAAAATATTTACAGAGCTGGGATTAGGTAAAAAAGTAGATTCTATTCTTCCAAATATAAGCTGTTATGAGCAAAGGCGTAATAAAACCATTATAGGTACAATGAAAACCTCCTTACGCGAGAGGTGGCAAGAAGTTGCTGAAGAAATAGAAAGAACCAAAATTCCAGAAATACATTTACTCACCGTTGATGATGAAATATCTAAGAACAAAGCTCAAGAAATGGCGAATCATAATATTATTGTTGTTGCTTATGACTGGGTTGCTAACTCTGAATCTTTAGCTTCCATGAAAAATATAATTAGTTTTGAAGACTATTTATTTGAAGAAATCCCATCCATTTTGAAATTTTGGGGTGGAAAATGAAAAAATTAAAAGTAATAGATTTATTTGCAGGTATCGGTGGTATTAGATTAGGGTTTGAAAAATCATCTAAGCAAGGTATTGAATGTGTTTTTACTAGTGAATGGGATAAGTATTCTACGGAAACATATAAAGCAAATTTTGGTAGTGAACCAGTCTATGGAGATATAACAAAAGTTTCTTTAAAAGATATACCAGAGCATGATATTTTGTTAGCTGGTTTTCCTTGTCAGCCATTTTCTCAAGCTGGTTTAAAAAAGGGGTTTTCAGACACTCGTGGAACATTGTTTTTTGATATTGAACGTATTTTAAAAGATAAACAACCAAAAGCGTTTCTTCTCGAAAATGTTAAACAGTTAAGAGGGCATGACAAAGGAAAAACATTAAATATCATTATTGAAAGGTTAAGGGAAATTGGGTATTCAAATGTTCAATACAAAGTGCTTAGAGCAAGAGACTTTGGCTTGCCACAAAATAGGGAAAGAATTTATATTGTAGGTTTCTTAGATAAAAATATACTGTTTAATTACCCTGTCCCAACCTTTGAACCAACAAGAGTTGGAGATATTCTGGAAAAAATTGTTAATGATAAATATACAATCTCTGATCGACTTTGGGCAGGTCATCAAAGAAGAAAAAGAGAAAATAAACTTAAAGGGAAAGGGTTTGGGTATGGAATTGTCACAGAAGAGTCAGAATATACAAATACCATTTCTGCTAGGTACTATAAAGATGGTAGTGAAATATTAATACAGCAAGAAGATTCTAATCCTCGGAAACTAACACCTAGAGAAGCTGCTAGGCTTCAAGGTTTTCCTGAAAATTTTAAAATACCTGTATCTAATACTCAGGCATATAGACAGTTTGGGAATAGTGTTCCCGTTAAGGTTATAGAAAAAGTTGCTGAACAAATGCTATTACATTTAGAGGAAAGTACGGTAAAAGAAATAAAACATAACAAAAAAATCCAGCGAACAGCTAAAAGCGTCATGCCTTTTGCTGACGCAAAAGCCCTGCCACTTTCAGCTGCACGCTGATTTAGGCATTATGCTGGAGTCTCTCAAGCGAAATTTACCCTGTTTAGAAGCGAGGATATTATTAATTCCTCGCTCCTTACAGAGGCTTGTATTTTCTGTTTTTCTTAGAACCTGTTTTTATCAATCTAATAAGGTAATATGTCAAAGCCTATAAAATATTGGGCTGTAGTGCCTGCTGCTGGTGTTGGTAAAAGAATGCAAGCAGACAAACCCAAACAATATCTTGCAATCGCTGCAACAACAGTTTTAGAGCAAACTATAAATCGCTTATTACAAGCAGATGTTTTTTCTGCTATATCCGTAGCTATTTCAAAAGAAGACCCTTATTGGTCAGAATTAGAATGTTCTAGGCATGAAAAAATAGTGACTGCGGACGGGGGTAAAGAAAGAGCTGATTCTGTTCTTTCAGCATTAAAATCTTTAAGGAAACAGGCATCTGATAATGATTGGGTGTTGGTGCATGATGCGGCAAGACCTTGTATCACAACGTCTGACATTATTCATCTTGTCAAGGCATTAAAAGAGGATGATGTGGGTGGGATTTTAGCTTTGTCTTCACACGATACTTTAAAAAATGTAGCGGGTGTGTCTATAACAGAAACGATGGATAGAAGTGTAATATGGCGAGCCTTAACACCTCAAATGTTTCGCTACGGCATGTTAAAAAAAGCCCTAGAGCAAGCTAAAGGTAATCCAGCGATAACAGACGAAGCCAGTGCTTTGGAAATGCAAGGCTTACAGCCCAAAATTGTAGCAGGCCGTGCTGATAATATTAAAATTACCCGACCTGAAGATTTGGCACTGGCTGAATTTTATATGAAGCAACAAGAAATGGAAAATGATAATGATTAGAATAGGTCAGGGCTACGATGTTCATCGCTTTATTGATGAAGGTGATGTCATACTCGGTGGCGTAACGATTGATTATGAGCAGGGCCTAGAAGCCCATTCTGATGGTGATGCGGTGTTACATGCACTATCTGATGCACTACTTGGAGCGGCAGCATTAGGCGATATAGGCAAACATTTTCCTGATACCGACCCTGAATTTAAAGGTGCAGACAGTCGTGTATTGTTACGCCATGTTTATGGCATTGTGCAAGAAAAAGGCTATCGTTTAGTTAATGCAGATATTACCATTATCGCTCAAGCACCTAAGATGGCACCTCATATAGTCGCCATGTGTAACAATATTGCAGCAGATTTACAGGTTGATATTGATTTTATTAATGTTAAAGCAACCACTACGGAAAAGCTGGGATTTGAAGGTCGTAAAGAAGGTGTTGCTGTTCAGGCAGTTGTTCTTATTGAGAAATAATAGAGCAGGTTCTAAAGACTAAGGACTAAGGACTAAGGACTAAGGATCGGGGGCGCGTGGGTTGGGTTATATTTTTTTGCAACCCAACATTCACCTAAAAATGTTGGGCGTGGGAATACATACATTGACACTCTTGGGTCATAAGAGTATTTCATTAAAAACGGTATTAATGTCTACAAATTTAACCATAGAAATTGCCGTTTGGCCTCATGCTTATGGCAGTCCCAAAAGTAGTGGAACAATAAAATCAATTCCTGATGATTTTATTGTCGAAGAAAACTTGTCTTTTCAAGCGAAAGGTCTGGGTGAACATGCCTTCTTGCAAATTCAAAAAAAAGGCGAAAATACGGAATATGTGGCGCGTTTATTAGCACGTTATGCAGGGGTAAGACAGCGTGATATTGGGTATGCAGGTCTAAAGGACAGGCATGGTTTAACAACGCAATGGTTCAGTATATGGTTGCCTAGCAAAGACGACTTGGACTGGATGCAACTGGAATCCGAAAATATTAAAGTTTTACAGTCTACACGTCATCTCAGAAAGCTTAAACGAGGTGTCTTATCAGGTAATGACTTTCAAATAAAAATTCGCAATTTGACGGGGGATAAAAGCGAAATTGAAAAACAGCTTCAAAGTATAAAAGAAAAAGGCTTTCCTAATTACTTTGCTTCCCAGCGTTTTGGTCATCAAGGGCAGAATGTCAACAAAGCAATAGCATTATTTAACGGAGCAAAGATAAAACGCGAAAAACGTAGCATTTATTTATCTGCTGCTCGCGCCTATTTATTCAATTTGATTTTAGCTCACAGAGTTAAACAAGAAAATTGGAACCAAGCCATTGCTGGTGATGTTTTTATTTTAAATCAATCTAATAGTTATTTTAAAAACAATCAGATTGATCATTCACTGATGCAACGCATTGCTCAAGGGGATATTCACCCAACTGCCATACTATATGGTAACGGTGAAATAGAAACAAAAGCAGATGCCTTAGCTATTGAAGAATATATTATCCACAACCAAGAATGTTTAGTTGATGGGCTGTTTAAATGGGGTCTGGAAGCCAGTAGACGGGCATTGCGGGTTATCCCCGATCAGTTAGAATGGGCATTTCAAAAAGACTCAAGCATTCAATTGGGTTTCTCATTGCCTTCAGGAAGTTATGCAACGTCCTTATTAAGAGAGATTGTTGACTTTGAATAGGTTTGTCTGTTTGTGCTGATTTATACACAGAAAGTTATTGAAATAACGCATTTAACAAGTGTTGAAGACCAATTAGTATGCCTTCATTTAGGGAGTTGCACAGGCTTAATCATCTTACAAAATGTCTTTTTGTCTATTATTATTTAACAATTTTAGGTGAGAAAAGTACACCTGATGATACATGAAAAAACAGCCTTAACAATCGCATGTACATTTTGCAAAGAGCTATAAAATACGCATCACTTACGGCAACCTGTGGTGCGGGCGTTAGGTTTTGATTAAATATCCTGATTGACATAAATAATCATATAAGTACAATGTACTTATGAAGAAAGTTGAATTTGAATGGGATAACAACAAAGATAGGATCAATACCTCAAAGCATGGAGTTTCGTTTGATGAAGCTCAAACAGCTTTTTATGATGAATATGCAATTCAATTCTTTGATCCTGAACATTCTGCAAGTGAAGTTCGTTTTCTTCTACTTGGTATGAGTTTTAAATTAAAAACACTTGTGGTTTGTCATTGCTTTAGGGAAGAAGAAACTGTTGTTAGAATTGTCTCAGCTAGGAAGGCAGATAAAGATGAATCGAAAGCATATTGGAGTAAAAGAAAATGAAAGACCATTATGATTTTTCAAAAATGAAAGGAAAGAAAAATCCTTATCTGAAATATCTTAAACAGCCAGTTACTATGCGTATTGATTGCGACTCTGTTGAATACTTTAAATCATTAACCAAAGAAACAGGTATTCCTTACCAAACACTTATGAACCTGTATTTACGAGATTGTGCTATTCATCATCGTAAATTACAAATGCAATGGTCGTCACAAACCTAACAAAAATCCAGCAGACAATTTAAAGGGGCAGGATTATTTGCAATTAATTATGCCTAGGTACTTTTAGCATTTAAGGAAAAGTAAAAACCCCAGCGATAAAAGATATTTTAAAACTTTACCCGTATGAAACTAAGCTCTCTATTTAATATAGGCCCTAAAAAATTTTGTTGAGTTTCTGTTAATGCCCAGCCTATCTGTGATTAAACAATTATCTAAGCAGCTAAATGCCTGTATTAATGTTGATAAATATCAATACAAGCGACAATTAGATCGTTTACGTAACGAATCTCAAAAAGGTCAGAATGTTGAATCAAAATTGGCTGATTTATCGCAAAAAATAGAAGCCTCTATTGGTAAACGGCAGAAACGTAAAGATAGCATTCCTGTCATAAACTATGCCGATTTACCCGTTACAGATAAAAAAGAGGAGATTGCAGATTTAATACGGCAGAATCAGGTATTAATCCTTTGTGGTGAAACTGGTTCTGGTAAAACCACTCAAATTCCTAAAATTTGTTTGGAGATTGGTCGTGGTGTAGCTGGTTTTATTGGCCATACCCAACCACGGCGTATTGCCGCTCGCACGGTAGCAGACAGAATTGCTGAAGAACTAGGGCAAACGATAGGTCAGTCTGTCGGCTATAAAGTCAGGTTTCATGACAAAACCCATGATAAGTCATTAGTTAAGTTGATGACCGATGGTATTTTATTAGCTGAATCTCAAAATGATCCTTACTTGAATCAATATGACACACTTATTATTGATGAAGCACATGAGCGTAGCTTAAATATAGATTTCTTATTAGGTTATCTGCGTTGGCTATTACCTAGACGGCCTGATTTAAAATTAATTATTACTTCGGCGACTATTGACCCAGAACGTTTTTCAAAACATTTTAATAATGCACCGATTATTAATGTTTCTGGGCGTACATACCCAGTAGAAATGCGGTATAGACCCATCGAATTGATTGAAGAAGATGATGAAACCTCAGCCAATTTACAACAAGCTATTATTGATGCGGTCGATGAACTACATAGAGATATTCCTGGGGATATCCTCATTTTTCTTAATGGTGAACGAGAAATTAGAGAAACGGCAGAGTCATTAAGAAAACATAATCCAAAAAATTGTGAAATCCTGCCTTTATATTCAAAACTCAGTGTGAGTGAACAGGAGCGCGTATTTAAGCCTAAAGGAAAAATGCGTATTGTATTAGCGACTAATGTTGCTGAAACATCACTGACTGTGCCAGGGATAAGAAGCGTGATTGATATTGGACATGCGCGTATTAGTCGATACAGTCATCGCAGTAAAATTCAGCGTTTACCGATAGAAAAAATTTCACAAGCCAGTGCCAACCAAAGGGCAGGGCGTTGTGGTCGAGTCGCTGAAGGTATCTGTATACGCTTGTATTCAGAAGAGGATTATCTGGCGCGTGCTGAATTTACAGAACCTGAGATATTAAGGACTCATTTATCTTCCGTTATTTTGCAGATGATGTCTTTAAAGTTAGGTGATATTGAAGACTTTCCCTTTGTAGAAGCACCGACAAATAAAATGATTCGGGATGGTAAAAAGTCATTAGAAGAAGTCAATGCCTTAGACAAGGAGGGTAAATTAACCGCCGTGGGACGACAATTAGCCAAAATTCCTACTGATCCTAAATTAGCCAGAATGCTATTAGCGGCTAATCAACTTAATTGTTTGACAGAAGTGTCCATTATTGTATCGGCATTGAGTATTCAAGACCCGCGTGAAAAACCTGCGGATAAAATGCAACAAGCTGATAGTAAACATGCACAATTTAAAATTGATGACTCGGATTTTTTAACCCTATTAAATATCTGGAATGTGTTTGCGACACAGAAAAAAGAATTATCAAACAATCAACTTAGAAAATATTGCAAAGTGCAATTTTTGTCTTATATCCGAATGCGGGAATGGTTTGATATTCACTCACAGATTATGCAAGTAATCAAAGGGGAGTTGAAATTTAAACCCAATAGTAGTGCCGCTAATTATGAAGCGATTCATTGTGCTTTATTACCTGGCTTATTATCAAACATAGGTTTTCGTCATGAGCAATATCAATATCTAGGTGGCAGAAATCTCAAGTTTTTTATTTTTCCTGGCTCCGGTCAACATAAAGCCAAGCCTAAATGGATTATGGCTGCTGAACAAGTCGAAACATCAAAAGTGTACGCACGTACCGTAGCTAAAATTAAGCCAGAATGGATAGAACAAAGCGCACAACATCTGATTAAGTCCAGTTATTATGAGCCACATTGGGAAAAGAAAGCAGGGCGTAGTGCTATTTATGAACGCACTTTATTGTACGGCTTGACTCTACAGCCCAAACGAAAAATTCCTTATGAGCGAATAGATCCCAAAGCGGCACGAGAGATTTTTATTCGCTATGGTCTGGTTGCTCAGGATTATCATAGTAATGCCCCCTTTTTTAAGGCCAATAAAAAGCTATTGGAGGAAGTCGGTTATATTCAGCATAAAGGCAGACGTGTCGATTTAATTGAAGATGAAGAATGGCTGTATCAGTTCTACCATCAGAAATTACCTGAACAGGTAGTAAATGGTATTACTTTAGATAAATGGCGTAAAACGGCAGAGAAAGAGTCGCCTAAAATCCTGTTTTTAAGCAAGCAAGATTTAACTCGCCAAGAAGATGAAACTGTGAGTGAGCAGGATTACCCTGATCATAAAATGGTGGGTAATTTATCCATAGAATTACAATATCGCTTTGAACCAGGGCATGATGAAGATGGGGTGACGGCCATTATTCCCGTACACCAACTCAATCAAATATCAACACAAGCTTTTGAATGGCTAGTGCCAGGTTTATTAGAAGAAAAAGTTATCGCCTTGCTTAAAGGATTACCTAAACAAGTACGCAAACATTTTATACCAGTATCAAATACTGCCAAAGCTTGTTTAGAAATAGAACCTGAAATGAAAGGTTCTTTGTATGACTGGTTGGGTATGCGTTTGCGTAAACTAACGGGTGAAGCCATTCCTTTAACGCAATGGAATAGAGAAAGCCTAGCCGATCATTTAAAAATGAACTACCGAGTGGTTGATGATAAGGGACATGCTCTGGATTATGGGCGAAAACTAAAAATTTTACAGGAAAAATACACTGCAATAGCGGGCGATAGTTTTAATGAAATAGCGGCGGATGCGCTAAATTACACAGGCTGTATTCGATGGGTTTTTGATGATTTACCTGAGTCTTATGCGTTTACTCAAAAAGGGCAGTCGTTTATTGGTTTTCCTGCCATTATTGATGAAGGTGATGCAGTAGGTGTGGGTATCTTTGACACTCGCATTAAAGCACAGCAGGCACACTATGATGGTTTGGTTCGATTATTTCAATCTGTGACAAGAAAAGAATCTAAATATGTGATCAGGAATCTAGCTAAAACAGATGCAAGCGAATTACAGTACAATCACTTGTCCTCACACGCCTATGTTAAAAACCGAGCGGGTGAAAACTTTAGGGAAGATATTTTGTTTAATATTATAGCCACTGTGTTTTTACAGGAGGGAGATATTCGCTCTCAACTACAATTTGATGAATGCTTGAATGATAACAAACAATATATGCTTGCTGTTGCTAATAATATCGGAAAAATTGTAGTGAACATTATGGACAGAGTGAGTTCAATAAAAAAGGCCTTGAGTCAGCCTAATATTGGCAAGGAATTATTTGATGATATTACCGAGCAAATGAATTGTCTGGTTTATGTGGGGTTTATTCGATACACGCCTTATGATCAGCTTAAATCTATCCCGCGTTATTTAAAAGCAATGGAATACCGTATAGATAAGCAAAAAGATGATCAGCAGAATAGGCAAATATTAAATCGTTATTGGAAGCGATTTTGGAAAGAAGTTGAAAAGAAATCAACAAAACAAAATGTGATTCCAGAACAAGATAAATTTCGCTGGGATTTAGAGGAGTTGAGAGTGTCATTATTTGCACAGCAACTTAAAACAGCTTACCCCATTTCGCCTAAGCGATTAGATAAAGCCTGGGATGAACGAATATAGCTTGGGTCGGTCAATCCCAGTGCGCTTGATTTAAAGAATACGGATAAAATACAAAATATGATCCCAATTAGAGATAACATTTCTTGTAAAAGTAAACCCTATGTTAGCTGGAGTATTATGGCTATTTGTATCAGCATTTTTCTGCTGATGGAAATGATGCCCCATGAAATACAAAGGCAATTGACTTATCTCTATGGCATGGTGCCTATACGCTATTCAAATCCACAATGGTCAGCCGCGTTTGGCTTGGCTCCAGACTACCACTTGTCATTTTTTACCAGTATGTTTTTACATGGTGGATGGTTACATATTTTGTCTAATATGTGGTTTATGTGGATTTTTGCCAATAGTATTGAAGATCGAATGGGACATGCTAAATTTCTTGTTTTTTATCTATCATCTGGATTGATAGCTTCTTATGTGCAATGGTATTTTGATCCAGAATTAGTTATTCCTGTCGTCGGTGCATCGGGAGCAATTGCTGCTGTATTGGGTGCTTATTTGGTGTTGTATCCTTTTGCTCGTGTGGTAATTTGGTTTCCTTTGTTTTTCTTACCTATTTTTTTTCAATTACCCGCTATTGCTTTTTTAGGTTTCTGGGCCATTATCCAACTTCAAAATGCAACATCATCAATATTATTTGATGGTGTTATTGTTGATGTAGCCTGGTGGGAACATCTGGGAGGATTTATAGCTGGTGCTATATTGCATATTCTGTTTGTTAATGATGAGGAGCCAGTGCTTTTAACAGGAGCAGATGAGAGCAATCAAGAAGAAAAGATAGATGAATAAAAACAAAGTAGATTTTCTATTCTCTGTTTAAACATTCTCATCTGTTTTTAGATAAATTTATGTTATTACCTAAATATAGGATATTTAAGGTAAAAAATAATTATACACTTTTAATAAATAATAGACCTAGGAAATGTTTAGGGTATAATGCCCCTTGGAGTTTTTGCAAGGTTAGCTGGCAAAGACTATTTTTTAAATAAAAGTGTTGCCCTTATGGGTTGATCCCCCATTATTAAATTACGGAGATTAAGAAAATGTCTATACAACCATTATCCCAACAAATATCTACCCCCCCCCCCAAGCCGCTTCATTGCTACCACTCTATTAGTACTATCAAGCTTTTTATTCAGCGCTAGCGCACAGGCAAACTCGCACGAAGATTTTATTACCGTGTGGGATATGTCTGGGGATGATCAGATCCTCACCTTCCCTGGTTCTGGCACCTACACCCTTAACTGTGGCCCGGGCGGCGCTGCTTCTGGACCCGCCGGTTCTCCTACTACATGCACCTACACCACCCCTGGCATCTACACAGTAAAAGCCTCAAAAGGCATCACTCGATTTAACTTGAATAATGGGGCCGATAAAGAGAAATTAACAGACGTATCGCAATGGGGTGCTGCCGAATGGACCACTATGAACGGTGCATTTCGTGGTGCCTCTGCACTAAGGAGGATGAGTGCTATGGATACGCCAGACCTTACTATCGTAACTGATATGAGCCTTATGTTTGCAGATGCCAATGCCTTTAACCAAGACCTTAATAGCTGGATTGTTTCCAGTGTAATGAATATGAACAGTATGTTCTTTAGTACCAATGGTAATACCTTTAATGGGGATATCAGCCTCTGGGAGGTTTCCCAAGTAACTGATATGGGCAATATGTTCAGCGGTGCCAGAAACTTTGACCGAGACATCGGCGGCTGGGATGTTTCCAGCGTAACGAATATGAGCAGTATGTTCAACGGTGCCTTTGCCTTTGATCAAGACATCACCCGCTGGGATGTTTCCAAAGTAACGATTATGTTCAGTATGTTCAACGGTGCCACTGTCTTTAACCAAGACATCAGCTGTTGGGATCTTTCCAGTGTAGGGAATATGCAGTTCATGTTCGTCGCCGCCCCCGCCTTTATGCAAAACCTCGGTCGCTGGTATGTAAAAGATACTACCGACGACGACCCCGTGATTACTCCCCCAACGCTGATAGCACAAGGCCGTACACAAAACAGTTGGTTAAGAGTTCAAACCAAGACCTATACACTGGTTGATGGAGACGGGGACACCGACAATGGTTTGTTCACCATAACCACCGATGACGAACTAAGCCTAATCGGTGGCGAACTAAGCCTAACCGAAGCAGACCCAACAACTAAAACTTATAGCCTACGGATAGGTATTAGAGGAGAAGGTGATCTTGGGAGAGATAGGTTCGGCACTGACAACGAAGTCGCCATTAGACTAGAGGCCGTAGAGAGCGAAGATGGTACAATAATAGGTTACGCCATTGTGGTTCCACGCAAGCTAGGACTAACAGCCGAAGCAGTAGCCGCAGCCGAAGCACAAGTATTAAATGCGATCTTGCCACAACTACTCAGAGCAACAGCAAAAATAACAGTAGACAATATCAGCAACCGCATTGACCAAGCATTTTCTAGCTCCCCAGCAGACACTGATGCCAGCCTTAATCTAGGCGGTAGCTCAAGCTTGCAAGAGCTAATCAATAACAATGCTCGCACCACGTTACAAGACGGATTGAATATTAAGCAAATGTTTAATAATTCTTCTTT
>QPIN01000056.1 GCA_003666385.1 Methylococcales symbiont of Hymedesmia sp. n. MRB-2018 | reverse complement strand
TGACCACCAGAAATACTCACTGTGTGCGTTAGAAAGTCGCGCAGTTCTGCTGATAAATCTTTTAATTGTTTTTTATCGAGCTTGCGCACATCAGCAGGCAGTTCGATTTTATTGAGTAGTGGGTATTGTGAATAATTCATATAGTTGTTTGAATTTCATGTGGTAATAATATTATGATGTGGTTATTTTTTTTTAATAGCATGACTGGCTAGGTTTTTACCTAAGTCCCAAATTGACCCTGGAACTTTGTGTGTTTCTGCAATGGCGGCATCAAATGAGTTAACGATCCAGTCTCTGTCTTTTTGGTTAAGGTTTAAAGGGGGCAGTAGTTTGATTACGTTCATGCCATGACCTGCAACTTGAGTCAATATGTGATGATCCTTAAACAAAGGAATAGTCACCATTTGACAGAAAAGCCCCTTATTAGCCACTTCTAACAGCGCCCATGCTGTTTTTAATTTTAAGCTCTTGGGCGCTTGAAATTCCACAGCAATCATCAGCCCTTTGCCTCGTGCTTCCATAAGGAATTCATACTTGTTAGCCATGGCATTGATTGAACTAATAATGTCGTTACCTATTTTGGCACTGTTTTCTACGAGTTTTTCATCTTCCATTACTTGTAAAGTGGCAATCCCTGCAGCCATAGCCATATTATTTTTTGAGAAAGTGGAGCCATGCACTACTGCTCTATCCATGCGGTTAAAAACAGTGTCCATAATTTTCTGAGTCATAGCAACGGCACCAATCGGAATAAAACCACCAGAAAGTGCTTTAGCCATTAGAATCATATCGGGTTTAACATGCCAATGATCTATCGCCCAGAATTTACCCGTACGACCTAAGCCAGTCTGGATTTCATCAGCAATAAATAGGGTGCCGTATTTTTTACACAGGCGTTCCACTTCGGGTAGATAGTTATCATCTGGTACATTGACACCTTTGCCTTGAACAGGTTCTACTATAAAGGCGGCAACACATTCACTGCTTAATACTTGTTCTAACGCGTCCAGATCGTTAAAAGGAACTGCATTACAATGCGGTAATAAAGGGCCAAAACCTTCTCTAAAAATTTCTTCGCCATTCAGAGACAGTGCGCCTAATGTTAAACCATGAAAGCTGTGTTCGCAGTGTACTATTCGTTCACGTTTAGTGGTATATCGGGCAAATTTGATAGCGGCTTCAACAGCTTCGGTGCCTGAGTTACAGAAAAACAATTTGTTGAGATTGTCATCTGTGGTGGCTAGTATTTTTTCAGCCAGTAAACCACTTAATAATGAAACATCCATTTGTACAAGATTAGGTAGTTCCAGCGTCAATGTTTCTTTGAGTGCATTAATCACTGTTGGGTGATTACGTCCTATGGCAAATACGCCAAAGCCACTCAGTAGATCCAAGTATTCATTATTATCCTCATCATATAAGTATTGCCCTACTGCTTTTTTATAGTTTCTATCATAACCAATGGTTCTTAATACTCTAACCATTTGCTTGTTGAGATGCTGTTCATGTAACTCAAATTTATTATCAAAATGTTCAGAAAATAGTTCAGCGATACTGAAAGACATGAAAAATACCTATTGATTGTTATTGCCGTAAAAAGCAGGAAGGACAATGAGTGTACAAACTAAAGTAAAGAAGATGCCCACGGCTAATAATAAGCCCATGCTTGCTGTACCAACATGCGGTGTAAATGCCAAACTACTAAAACTACACATCGTGGTTAAAGAGCTAAAAAAGACACCACGGGCAGTGCTACTTTGTAGAATTTCTTTATTGCAGGATAAGCCTGATTTAAGTCGGTGCATGATATGAATGCCACTATCAACACCCATGCCCATGAGTAGGGGTAATGCAATAATATTGGCAAAATTGAATGAATTATTGAGCAATACATTTGTAGCACCAGTTAATAAAGCTGCTAATAATAAAGGGCCAATGACCAATGTTGCACTTTTTATATCTCTCAGAATCAGCAGCAATAGCAGAAAAATAGCGATGACGGCACCTGTAAAGGCCTGAATAAAGGCGTTAACAACAGCAACACCAGATGCCTGATCGGCAACGGGAAGACCAGAGGCTGAGGGCGCGATGCTCAGAACTTCTGCAACAAATTGTTTTAAATTTTCAACCTTATTCTGGTCGTGTTCAGGCATGATTAAAACTTTATATAAACCATTTGGACTCAGCCAATGTGTCTTAATATAATCTGGTATGTCGCCTAGTTGATAAGGCAAAGCGGATAGGCTGGTACGAAGCCGGTTCATGGTGTAAGGCAATAAGCCTAAAGTGTTTTGTTCTAGCGCGTGGTATGGCGCAGTGTTGTATTCTGAATAGTAATTAGTAAAAAGACGGATGTTGTTTTGTAGTCGCTCTAATGTTGCTTTGTTAGAGTGCGAGGTATTTATCTCTAGTATTTCAGTAATATCAGCATGTAATTTAAGCAAAGCTTGTCTGGGCTTAGTGGCAATGAATTTATCATCAAACTTATCTAGTTGGTTGCCTAAAATGAGGTCTAGCTCTTCGATGATTTCAAGTTTATCATCTTGATTTTTTGCTAATAAGTCATTCAGAAAAATTGTATTATGAACGGAAGGCAATTGTTCAAGTTGATGAGCTAGTTTTTTAGCAGATTCCCAGTCATTGGCTAATGCAGAGAGTGCAAAAGGTGAGTCTGTTTGTGACCTAAGCAACTCTTTAATGGTTGCAACAGATTCGCTGTTTGGGTCTCTTAAATTAATAGGGTTTGAGTCAAATACAAGTTGTGTGAGTAATAGACAAGAATAGACTGCAAAAACCAATGAATAGATTTTAATGCACTTACTTTGACGAAAAGGGAGTGTGGTTAAAAAAATTAGCTTAAAGGTAGGTTTTATCGGTTTAACATCTTTAATTCTTAGTACTGTTAAAAATGCAGGCAGTACCGTTAATGATACTACTAGACCAATAAACATACCGCCAGCAGAAATAATACCTAGTTCGGAAACGCCAGAATAATCGGTAGGAATAAAGGCTAGAAATCCCAGAGATGTAGTGATTGCGCATAAAAATATAGAGAAGCCTACGGTATGTATGCTATCAATAATGGCCGCTCCATTTTCCTTACCTAGGGATCGACATTCTCGATAATGCAAACAAATATGAATGGCATAATCAACGCCGAGTCCAATATATAACACCGCAAAAGCGATAGATATTAAATTAAGGTGTCCAATAGCGACAGTTGCAAAACCAGCGGTTAATATAAGACCTAGAATGAGTGTGATAAATGTTGCAAATAGTAACTTAAAGGAGCGCAAACCAACCCATAAGGAGATGCAGACTAACAATAAAGAGATGATACCAGCAATAGCTGCACCTTCACTGACACTTTCCAGTTCTTCATGCTCTAAGGCGGTTTCACCAGTAATACGAATTCTTACCCCAGGGTTTTCTTGAATGACAAGTTTGACGGTATTTCTTGTCGCTGTTAAAGCATGTTCAGCAGGTAGGATAGCGTCAAAGTTCATTTTAGGCCTAGCAATAACGATGGTGCGATTGCTTTTGCTATTGAGTTTGTTAGCCGCCAATAAGTTTTGCCATGAAACAGCATAGGGTTTGCCGCTTAATTGATGTGCTAAGGTATTATTGACAGCAAGCAATAAAGGTTCAAGATCCATCGGTAAGCTGTCATCTGTTTCTTTTAAGGCTTTGCTGATAATGTTAAACAAGCCTTCGAGATGATAATTTTGTGATAGATAACCAATAAATGGTTGTGCATCAATTAATTTAACAGATAAATCTTCAAGTTCATTTTGATCTAAAAAGAGTAAAGCTTGTTGTCTGAAAAAATCATTTTCCGTAGGAATGTAAACTGAAGAAAAACTATTGCTTAGTTGCTTTAATGTATCTGCCAGTGTGTTGGCAGCGAGTGATGTTTGTTCAGGTGTGAGAGCATTAACTACCAAGATGATGACATTGGCATCCTGAGGGAATTCTGCTTCAATACGTTGACGGTTTTTTTGGAAAGGCAGGTCGGGTGACAGCATTTCTGCAGTGTTGGTATTAACACCTAGGTTTTGTGCAGTGTAATAGAGACTACTTCCTGTCAGTAAAAAAACCAGTGATATAAGTAACCAAGGAAAGCGGAGAACTTGAGTGCCCCAGTAGCATAAAAACCGATCTATCATTGAAGAAGAAAGTGCGCTCATTGAATCGCTTATTGTTGCTCAAAACTGACTATTGTATCAAGATGTTTTGCCACTAACTTTAATTTGTTCTTGGCGGCATTAAAATTTAAACCGAGTCTGATAAGACCTGGCAATTCTTGTGGATGGGTTAATAGAAAGCAGAGTAATTTGCTTAACACAATATCGCCTTGTTGACTGAGTGCATAGCAAACGGCTTGGGGTAAATCTTGAGTTACTGGGTCGGCAATACAACGAATAACTAAAATGTCTTTGTCATTTTTTTGCGCTGTCTTACCGACAGCTATGCTCTCCATATCAAGCGCAATGGCTCTGTTTTGCTTGTGGATTAACTTTTTAGCTGAAGATAGTGCAACAATATGGCTACTTTCTGCCAATGAGCCAGTCAATGGCTTCAATTCTGATAATTCCTCAAGAACTTGTTGAAACCAGAGAGAGGTGATGCTGATCTGATCGTTATCTTCAGCAAATAGTGTTTGCGCTATGATCAGGTCGCCTGCATCTATACCTGTTTTTAACGCCGCTGCACAGCCCCAGCTGATAAGTCGTTCAGCCCCTTTATCAATCAATAATTGAGCCGCTTTAGCTGCATTTTTAGGGCCGGCACCAGAGCAGGTGATTAAGGTTTTATCATTGATAAAAACACAATCACCTTTACCGATCTTTGTGCTCGAAAGGCTGCTGACTTCATCGGCTAAAGCAATAACAATTCCAGTAATCACAATACTTAGGTGCTTAGTTTAAGCGGGCTAATTCATTGCGATAACGTGCTAGAGCCCACAGAGGGAAGAATTTATCGTAGCCGTGATATTTTAAAAAGAATACTTTAGGAAAGCCTGGGGCAGTAAAACATGGGTCATCCCAAACACCGTTGGCTTGTTGTTGTTCTAAAATAAATTCAATACCTGCTTTTACTTCTACGCTATTACCTTCACCCGCAGCCATTAGACCTAAAACAGCCCAAGCTGTTTGAAATGAGGTGCTGAAATGGTATTTTCCACTGTATTTTTCAATATCATAATAGCTTTTATTATCTTCACCCCAGCCACCATCTTCACGTTGTACGCTTTTAAGATAACTGACGGCTTTTGTATATAAGAGGTCTGTTTTTGCAAGCTTGGTTTGCTCTAAACCTAATAGCACAGACCAAGTGCCGTAAATATAGTTGGTACCCCAGCGACCAAACCATGAGCCATCTTTTTCTTGTTCTGAGCGGATGTATTCGATAGTACGTTCTAAAGCAGGCAGATATTCATCATGATTTTGAGCAACTTTTGCCATTAACATGGCGCATCGAGCACTAACATCGGCTGTTGGAGGATCTAGTAATGCACCTTGGTCTGCAAAAGGAATTTCATCCAAATAATAATAAGTATTGTCAACATCAAAAGCTCCATAGCCTCCATTTTTGCATTGCATGCCGACTATCCATCGTGTCGCTCTATGGATCGACTCTTCCATATCAGTGTAGTTAGAGTCTGCCATAGCAAAAGCTATCACGGCGGTATCGTCAACGTCGGGATAGTGTGGGTTTTCAAACTGGAATGCCCAGCCGCCACCTTCAACATGTGGCCTGGCTACTCGCCAGTCTCCAGGTTCATCGGAGAGTTGTTTTGATTTTAACCAATCATAGGCACGTGACAGGCTTTCCTTATTGCCATTTTTATCGACTTCTTGTAATGCCAATATCGCTAATCCTGTATCCCAAACAGGTGACAAACAAGGTTGGCAGTATGCGTCATCTTCATTAATAACGAGTAATTTGTCGATAGCTTTACGTGCAGTGACTACCTGCGGATGATCCTTTGGGTAATCTAGTAATAGCATGGCTTCATAAGAGTAGACCATGGCTGGAAAAATACCGCCTAAGCCATCTTCACCATTTAGCCGTTCAGTAAACCAGTTAACCGCTAGGTTAATAGAATATTGGGTTAGTTTTTTTGGATAAAAGCGACGAGTGATGCGTCCCAATTTATCCATTGCCAAAAAGCATTTGTTAAGAAAAGTACGTTCAGGAAAATAGTGTTTTTCCTTGTTGGGATCAATCAGGAAAAGTTCGCGGATGCCTGTTTTATTTGGATTCTTTGCCGTTGCTTTAAAAGTACAGAGAATAAATAAAGGCACCATTACTACACGAGACCAATAGGCAATTTTATCTAAATGAAAAGGAAACCATTTGGGAAGTAGCATGATTTCTACGGGAATATGGGGTACGCCGTGCCAAGGTAATTGTTCAAATGTTGCCAAGACAATACGAGTAAATACATTGGCTTTAGCTGCACCACCTTGGCTCAGAATGTATTTACGATTTCTTTTCATATGCGGAGCATCAATAGAGTCTCCTGCTAGTTTTAAGGCATAATAGCTTTTAATGCTGGCACTAATATCACTTTCACCTTCTGTGAATAAGGGGTAGTGACCATCATCTGCTTGTCGTGATCTTAAGTAATTGGCGATTTTTCTTTGTAATTCTTGGTCAATATCATCCAGATAATGCATCATCATAATGTATTCTGCTGGAATAGAGCAGTCAGCTTCTAATTCAAAGACCCAAAAACCCTCTTTGTCTTGCAAACTGAGTAGCTTGTCTTGAGCATTTTTAATAGCATTATCGAGTTTACTATTGTGTTGATTCATAGGGGGTGAGCAATTGCTTGCTTCGTTGTTATCTATAGATGTGCGAGTTTCATCAAACATGGTGTATCCTTATTATTCTTTAGCTGTTGCTGGCATATAGTGCCAATCAGTAGTATTAAGATTACGACTGGTTAAATTAAAGAGTAGAGATAAAAGTATATTGCTACGTGCAGTTAATTTGCTTGCAAGTATGGTTTTTTTAACATCTTTGCGGGTTATCTTTACTTGATCTGAATGGTTAAAATCAAGATTTTTCTTTATATTGTTTAAGGTCAGTACTGCCATTCCCAGTGCCCATAAACAAAAATTACGAATGCCTGTTTCATTGCTGGGTAAAAGCTGGGTGTATTTAAGAGCGTTATGTAAGTGTTGTTGAGCAATACTGATTAAATGTGCTAAACCTAGGCGAAAATTCTCATCATTAGTTTCAGCCGTTAAATTTTTAAGATCAAAGCCTGTTTCTGTAAAAATATCTTGTGGTAACCAGCAAACACCGCGTTGTGCATCATCCCAGATGTCCTTGAGGATGTTGGTCATTTGCAGTCCTTGACCAAAGGAGGTGGAAAGCGTTAATAATTCAGCTTTATGAATGTTAATATCTGCGGAGTAATGACAGAAAAGTTTTGCTAGCATTTCACCTACACAACCAGCAACGTAATAACAATAGTTGTCCATGTCTGCCATGGTGTTGAGTCCGGCACTTAGATCCAGGGCTTGAAAAGTTGGCATACCTTTAGCCATGGTTTCAACGCAACAGGAGAGTGCTTCTATTTGTTCGGAAGCAAAAGAGTGGGTAATTGTAATCACTCTGTCTGTTAGCTGTATTAGGCTATGTTCGGCAGGAATGGTTTGTTCTGACAATAAAGGTGCTAATTCTTTTGCAAAAGCATCTGCATTATTGCCTGTTTTAACTATATCAATGAAAGCTGAGCAAAAATATTCTTTTTGTTGTGTATTAAGAGAAACTTCGTCTTCAATAGTATCAACTATCCTGCAAAGAAGGTAAGCATTGGCTACTGCAGGATATAATTTATTGGGTAGTTGGGGGATGGTCAGAGCGAATGTACGAGAGACCCCTTCAAGCAAAATGGCTTGAAACTCATTGTCGGGTAGACTGAGTAATGATTCAGGATAATTTATATCCATTTGAGAACCGTTCATATTTCTCTTAAAGTTAAGGGTTTCGTTAATTATATATGCCTATGATAGTCGTTTTGTTGGTGTTTTGCAAAGTAGTGTTGTTTTATGGCAAATAACTAGAGTTTAGTTTTTAAAAACCGCCTCGACAGCTTTGTTTTAAGAAGGTTTAATATATTTTTGTTTACTTACATGTAGTTAACAATTTTTTCATGACTAGAGGTAGAAGAATGCTTTAATTGCTTTTACCTAGAAGTTGAGAAAAGACAGGGGTGATTTTGCTGTTGTGTTGTTTTTTTGTGATTAAAGGTGGTATAAAAAGCTATAAAAGGGTATTCTGGTTTATAAATAAATCATAAACCCTGATGTTTTTTTATTTATTAATCGTTGCATATAGTACAAGTCATAACTCAGAAGGCCTTGTTTAAAGCAACTGAAGTGCAAGAACTTATGCAATAATCAAGATTAGTGACTTAATGGTGGTGTTGTTGTTTTACAACAGAAAGGGGTGTGGGCAGATGCCTCCTTTTGCCAATATCTCTTATAATGGTGACAGAATTAATTTTTATGCTTTTTGGAGAAACTTTGTGAGTGTACCTTTACGTCAGCAATTAGCAGTGGGTAGCTATTTAATTAAACAAAAACTGAAAGGTGTTAAAAAATATCCTTTGGTTCTGATGTTAGAGCCCTTATATCGGTGTAATTTAGCCTGCGCTGGCTGTGGAAAAATTGATCATCCTGATGAAATTTTAGATAAACGTCTTTCCGTTAAAGAATGTTTGGATGCGGTCGATGAATGTAATGCACCGATGGTTTCAATACCAGGTGGGGAACCTTTAATTCATAAAGAAATGCCTGAAATTGTTAAAGCTATCGTTGCAAGAAAGAAATTTGTTTATCTTTGTACTAACGCTTTATTATTAAAAAAGAAAATTAAGGACTATACACCATCACCGTATTTAACATTTTCTATACATTTGGATGGTAACAAAGAGCGACACGATACTTCTGTATGTCAAGAAGGTGTTTTTGATATTGCTGTAGAAGCTATTAAACTGGCTTTAAGTAAAGGTTTTAGAGTGACAGTAAATTGCACCTTGTTTCAGGGAGAAAAAGCCAATGAAGTGGCTGAATTTCTGGATTATGTGACAGAGTTAGGTGTAGAGGGTGTGACGATTGCACCTGGTTTTAGTTATGAACATGCGCCACAACAAGATGTTTTTATTAAAGGGAAAGATGTCAAAGATTTATTTAGAGGGATTTTTGCTATCGGTAAAAACCGCCAATGGAATTTGAATCACTCAAGTTTATATCTTGATTTTTTAGCAGGCAATCAAGCCTATGAATGTACACCTTGGGGAAATCCAACTCGAAATGTTTTTGGTTGGCAAAAACCATGTTATTTATTAGCTGATGAAGGGCATGTGGATACATTTCAAGAATTACTGGATACCACGCCTTGGGAAAAATATGGCAATGTAAATAATGAGAAATGTGCAAATTGCATGGCACATTGTGGCTATGAAGCAACGGCAGTAGAGGATATGCTGTCGAACCCTCTAAAGGGTCTGCTGGTCTCTGTGCGTGGCCCAAAAACAGAAGGAGATATGGTGGAGGTTGCAGCGCCTGCCTATGTTGAAACTGATACAACTCAATCTATTTCTGATATTCCGATTAAAGTTGAGTCGTAGTTTTCTAGCGAGATATGGAAAAAATAGTGTGTATATTTAATATTTCATGGTCAAGGAGATAGTTTTGAATTGTTTGAAAAACTATGGGTTCTTGTTAGGGCTTTTGATGTTTTTTTCTGCTATTAATAATTCAGTTGCCATTGCTGGGTCAAAACAGACTAGAGAAGCAACAGAAAAAAGCACGGCAAAACAGATTGTTGGAGACTTTCAGTTAAAGCTTTTGGATGTCATGAAAGAGGGGACTGTTTTAGGTTTTCAGGGGCGTTATTCTCAATTAGAACCTGCTATTGTAAAGAGTCATGATTTAACCAAGATTGTTCGAATTGTGGTGGGTAAAGAATGGAATATATTGTCTGATAAACAAAAATCGACGCTTAACGATGTTTTTAGTCGATTAAGCATTTCAGCCTACGCATTTAATTTTAAGGAATATTCGGGTGAGTCTTTTGAATATCAATCAGAAGATAAAACAGCAAGAGGTGGTATTATCGTGCATACTCTGCTGAAACTTCCTAAAAATAAGGATGTGAAGCTTGATTATATGCTGAAAAAAAAAGGAGAGAGTTGGCGAATAATTAATATCATCGCTAACGGCGTAAGTGATTTAGCATTAAAAAGATCTGAGTATACAAGTATTCTAAAGCGAAAAGGATTTGAAGCTTTGATTGCAAAAATTAACGAAAAAATTGATAATTACACAAAACAATAAGAATTAGGAGTTATCCGTTATGTTCATATATTCACAAAAGAAAAGGTTTTCAACTGTATTTTCTGCTTCATTATTAATAATAGTGTCACTTTTATTATCGGGTTGTGCAGGTAATAAAGCGATTGATGGTGACCCCAGTTCGGTAGAACTCTCAGAATCTGATCCTTATGAGAGGATGAACCGTAAAATTTTTCAGTTTAATGCAAGCGTTGACGAATATATTGCTCATCCTATCTCAGAGGCTTATCTCTATATAACGCCACAATTTGTGCAAACAGGTATTGCTAATTTTTTCAATAACCTTAAAGACATTAATGTGGTCATTAATGATGTTTTACAAGGAAAATTGCAACAGGGCGCGGAGGATTCTGGTCGGTTTTTACTGAATACCACGGCAGGTTTTGCGGGTCTCATTGATGTTGCTAGCGAAGTTGGATTGGAAAGACATGAAGAAGATTTTGCTCAGACATTGGCAGTATGGGGTACTCCAAAAGGACCTTATTTGGTTTTACCCATACTTGGTCCAAGTACCAGTCGAGGTATTCCTGGCGGTATATTTGATACGGCTGCAAACCCCGCAACATATATTGGGATTCCCATTCAACTCGTTCAAATGTTGAATGCCAGAGCCAATGCAGGAGGTGCGTTGAAGTTTATCGATGAAGCTGCTTTGGATTCCTATGTCTTTACCAGAGAATCTTTTTTGCAGCATCGTAAATATTTAGTCACAGATGGTAACTCTGAAGTTACTGATGATGTGATGGCACTAGAAGATGATTTTTATGATGACGATGAGTTGTTAGATGATGAGTTGTTAGATGAAGAGTTGTTAGATGGAGTTGACATTAAAGAGGCTAAAGTGGATAAGGTAATGGAGCAACAATTAGAATTAACAAGTACTGATGTGGACAGTTTTAAAAAAGCCTCGGAATCGTTTGATGGTGCTGTAAAGTCTTTTGATGATACATCATGGTCTTTTGAACAAGCCGGCGAGAAAATAGAAAAAATGGATTAAGGTTTACTTGTATTTTTAATAGAAAAATAAGGTGATCTGAACACGCTTATTTTCTGCTTGCATAGAAAACCCTAGCTATTTAGTTGTGTAGGGTTTTTTTATGAAATATCTGTAACTACTCAGCTTACCCTCTATTTTGTCCAATAGCCACGTTGAATCAGATGCCGGATTAAAGCTACAAGGTAGCATTCAATTTATTATCCATTGGTTTTTACGCATTCAAAAGTCTAAGTTGTGTAGTAAGCACTCAGTTATAGCGTTAAGTCGTTTCAGAATTTCAAATAAATGTCTTTAATCTATATAGCATATCCAATGCCTGTCTTGGGCTTAAATCATCAGGTTTTATTTCTTCCAGTAAACAGACAGCGGGGTGAGATTCTTTTGATACAAATAAATCTAACTGATTTGTTCCTGATTCGGTTTGCTGAACTAGATAAGCACTATCTTCAAGTTGTTGCAATTTGCTTTTAGCATTGTTGATTACTGATTGAGGAACACCTGCCAAAGATGCTACTTGTAAGCCATAGCTCTGGCTGGCAGGGCCTTTTTTAACGGCATGTAAAAAAATAATTTTGTTGCCATGTTCTATAGCATCTAGGTGTACATTATGAATATTTTTATGTTCATCGGCTAATGATGTTAATTCAAAGTAATGGGTGGCAAATAAAGTAAATGCTTTAGTTTTTCTGGAAAGATGAACAGCGCAAGCCCAAGCTAGAGAAAGTCCATCAAAAGTACTGGTTCCACGTCCAATTTCATCCATTAAAATGAGGCTATTTGCGGTTGCATTGTGCAGGATATTAGCTGTTTCAGACATTTCAACCATGAAGGTTGAACGCCCACTGGCCAAGTCATCTGATGCGCCAATACGAGTAAAAATTTTATCAATAGGGCCGCAGTTGGCTGATTTTGCAGGTACAAAACAACCAATGTGCATTATTAATACAATCAGTGCAGTTTGTCGCATATAGGTTGATTTACCCCCCATATTAGGGCCAGTAATAATAAGCATTTTACGTTGCTTATTAAAATGCACATCATTAGCAACAAAGGGTATATCTGAAACTTGTTCAACAACAAGGTGTCTACCGTCTTCAATTTCAAGACCTGATTTCTCAGATAATACAGGTTGACATAAATTTAAAGTTTCTGCTCTTTCAGCAAAAGTAAGTAAAACATCAAGTTCAGCTAATGTAGATGCACATTGCTGTAATGTCGATAAATGCGCATTGATAAGATTCAATAACTCATCATATAAAGCTTTTTCAAAAGCCAATGATTTTCCTTTAGCACTTAATACTTTATCTTCAAATGATTTCAGTTCAGCGGTGATGTAGCGTTCGACATTTTTTAATGTCTGTTTGCGGGTATAACGATTAGGCACTTTCTCGCTATGTAATCGCGATATTTCAATATAATAACCATGCACTCGATTGTAATTTACTTTTAAGTGAGTAATGCCCGTGAGTTCTTTTTCACGATTTTCCATGTCGATCAAAAACTGGTCAGCATTTTGGCTTAAATCCCGTAAATCATCCAGTTCCTGGTTATAACCGCTAGCGATAACACCGCCATCTCTGATTAAAACGGGTGGGTTATCAATAATGGCTAACTGAAGTAAAGCCAGCAATTCGGGTTGTTCCTGCGTTTTTTGTTTGATGTTTTCAATATGTGGATTATCTATATCTACTAATTGGCTTTGTAATTGCGGCAAAATGTTTAGTGTATTGCGTAATACAACTAAATCCCGAGGTCGAGCAGATTTTAATGCGACACGAGAACTGATGCGTTCAATATCACCTACTTGTCGTAAAATAGTTTGAATTTCAATAAAGCGTTGATTTTCCATGAAACTGTTAATGCAAGCAAATCGTCCATTAAGAATAATGTGAGAGCGAAGGGGGCGATTAATCCAGCGTCGTAAACAACGACTTCCCATAGCAGTGGCCGTTTTATCCATGACACCAAAGAGGGTAAATTGAAGTTGTCCACTTGGGTGGCTGTCTAGTTCCAGATTTCTGCGACTACTTGCGTCTAAAGCAATACTTTCATCAAGATGTTCAATAGAGATGCCTTGTACATGGGGCAGAACGGTTTGCTGTGTATCTTTGACATATTGCAACAAACAGCCAGCTGCACAAACTGCAGAGCTTAAATGCTGACAACCAAAGCCATTGAGATCATGGGTATTGAATTGGTTTAGGATTAATTGTGTAGCACTTTCAAGTTCAAAATGCCAGGGTGGCCTTCTACATAAGCCGCTTCGATTTTTTAACTGAGAATGGAGGGCAAAGTCTTCGCTAAATAATAATTCCGCAGGGTTTAATCGTTCAATTTCTGCCAGTAATTGTTGTTCAGATTTAACTTCTTGTAAAATAAAATGTCCGCTAGCAAGATCAAGACAGGCAATACCGATAGCTTGGGAATGAGTGCAAATCGCTACTAAAAAATTATCTTTTCGACCTTCTAGAAATGCTTCGTCGGTGACAGTTCCTGGTGTTACTGTTCTCATGACTTTACGTTCTACAGGCCCTTTGCTGGTAGCAGGGTCTCCGACTTGTTCGCAAAATACAATAGACTCACCATATTTGATCAGTTTGGCAACATAAGCTTCAGAGGCGTGATGAGGAAGCCCAGCCATAGGAATAGGCTGGCCTGCAGATTGCCCTCTGCTGGTCAGGGTGATATTTAATAACTCAGAGACCTTTACAGCATCATCAAAAAATAATTCATAAAAATCACCCATGCGGTAAAAAACCAAGGTATCCGGGTGTTGGGATTTGATGCGTAAATATTGTTGCATCATTGGGGTGTGCTGGCTTGTATTTTTTTTTGTGGTAGGCATACTATTATTCTATCAAATAAATAGTTTATTGAATGATGGATAAAGAATTAGTTAAGTTGGCTAGACAATTAGGTGAATCATTAAAACACAAAGGGCTAAAGCTTGTGACTGCTGAGTCTTGTACTGGTGGAGGACTTGCTCAAGCAATAACAGATATTGCTGGAAGCTCTGCTTGGTTTGATAGAGGCTTTGTCACTTATAGTAATCAGTCTAAAATTGAAATGTTGCAGGTAAAACAGGTTTCATTAGAAAAATATGGTGCGGTTAGCAAACAGGTTGCATTAGAGATGGTTGACGGTGCATTAGAAAATAGTGATGCGGATATAGCGGTTGCTGTTACGGGTATTGCCGGTCCTACTGGTGGTTCTGAGCAAAAACCAGTTGGGGCTGTTTATATTGCTTTTAAAATAAAAAACAAGGAAAAGCAGTGTGTTGGGCGATCTTTTTTTGGGGATCGAGGTAATATTCGAAAGCAAGTTGTAAAAGATGCAATGTTTATTTGTTTGAATGAGTTCTCTCAATAATGATAATGTGACATAAGGCAATGAGTTTTACTCAAATTTAATTTTTATTCAGGAAAAATCATGAAAAAAATACAGCAAGGTTTTACATTAATTGAATTGATGATCGTTGTTGCGATTATCGGTATTCTAGCTTCTATCGCGATTCCTGCTTATCAATATTATATTATTAGAGCAAAAGTAATGGAAGGTGTTAGTTTAGCAAGGGCTGCAAAACTAGCGGTCAATGAAAACGCTGTATTTGGTAGTGACTTTAACTCTGGTTATACGCCACCTGCTAAAACTGATATTGTTGCTTCGATTGATATAAATGAAGAAAATGGCACAATTACAATAACCTATACAAAGGTTATTGGTGCTGAGGGTAAAAATGTCTTACAACTGGTTCCAACATCCGGTGGTGCACTTATTACCAAGGGAGAGGTACCAGTAAAAGAGATTAAATGGGTGTGTAAAGCTAAGAATACTGACGGAACTGTAACGGCAGCTACAACAGTGGATTCTAAATACCTTCCTGCAAACTGTCGTTAATATAGTTTAGCAAGTCAATAACATTCTTTTTTATTGGAATTTTTCTTTTCTTCTTTTGAGTATAAAATTAGATGTTTTGATTTACCTTAGTAGTATCTTACCTTACAATTCAGCAGTGGTTCATTAACAATAATAATACTGGACACGTAAAAGTGATGTAGAGCGGATTTTTGTCCGTATTTTAGCAAGCATTGATAGGCGAAAGTCCGCTCACAGTGTAGACTGCATTTTGATCGTGTCCACTCATGTGGAGATACTATGTTTAAAATTCATTTATTGGTAACTGCTCTTGCATTTGCCAGTTCTACTTCTGTTGCTTTAGCCCAAGCACTACCAGCGAAAGCACCTGCACCAGCCAATAACCCTACAACTTCACAGAAAGTTGCTTTAGGACAAATACTTTTTCATGACCCGCGTATGTCTTCTTCGGGTACAGTGTCCTGTGCTTCTTGTCATAATACCATGTTAGGCGGTGAGGATAACCGTGGTGGATCTGTCGGTGTCGGTGGTCAAGTGGGTGGTCGTAGTGCGCCGACAGTGTGGAATGCTGCTTTTAATGCTGTTCAATTTTGGGACGGGCGTGCAGTCAGTCTAGAAGATCAGGCAGCAGGTCCTGTGACAAACCCAATTGAAATGGGTATGAAAAACTGGGATGATGTGGTCAAGCGTCTAAAGAGTATTAAAGGCTATGAAGCATTATTTGAAAAAGCATTTGGTAAAAACTCAATTTCTAAAGACAATGCGACTAAAGCGATTGCTGCTTACGAAAGAACATTGATTACGCCTAATAGTGCTTTTGATAAATATGTTAAAGGTGATAAAAAAGCATTAACTGGACAACAGATTCGCGGTATGAACTTGGCCGTTGATATAGGCTGTACAGGTTGTCACAGTGGGCCTGCTTTTAATGGGCCAGGAACATTTCAAAAATTTCCTGTGATTAGTAATGGTTCAATTCAGGCACAATTCAAGCTTAAAAAAGATAAAGGTCTAGCTGAAGTTACTGGTAAAAAAGCAGATGAGTTTTTCTGGAAGGTACCTACATTAAGGAATATTGCTTTAACTGCACCTTATTTTCATAATGGTAAAGTTAAAACTTTAGATCGAGCGGTAAAAATAATGGCGAAAATGCAATTAGGGAAAGACTTATCTAACGATGAAGCGGATGATATCGTTGCCTTTTTAGGGGCATTGACAGGTGAGTTTCCGAAACAATCCATGCCTGTTTTACCTGCTTATTCTGGAAAAACATTTAATTAAAAGTTAAAGAAATTAAATGTGTTTTATTAGGACTTTCTGTTGGATTTAATGCGGTGATTGGGTTGGAATCAAGTATAATGAGAACTCAGCATAACTCATAAACGGATAAAAAAGGTCAGCCAAAATAACGTGCAATAGCTCACTATTACACTTGTATTTTGACTAAAACCTGAAAAATTCTATCACTTTTTCCTCATCGCCAGAGTTATGCTGAGGTCGCATAATATCCATGTTTTCAACAGGCTGAAAAGCATAGAATGCTAACAAAAATAAAAAGAGTCGTATGCGATTTTATCCCATACGACTCTTTTTTTAGAGATCTTATAAGTTAAGTGTAACAATAATAATTAATGAGATGACAGCTTTTCACTGGCCCATTCGGGTTTATTACGAAGACACCGATGCGGGTGGCGTAGTATTTTACGCTAACTACTTAAAGTTTTTTGAACGTGCCAGGACTGAAATGTTGCGTGAATTGGGTTTTGAACAAGATCAGTTAAGGAGTGAACAAAACTTAATTTTTGCGGTCAGATCGGTTCAAATTGATTATTTAAGGTCTGGTCATTTTAATGAATTGCTTAATATTAGTGCTGAAATAACGCTACTAAAAAAAGCGAGTTTTAATTTTGAGCAGATAGCCTCACTCAATGGTACAGCATTATGTAGAGCTAATGTAAGGATTGCCTGCTTGCAAGCTGACACCATGGCACCTAAAAAAATTCCAACTTTTATATTACAAAAATTACGCAATGACTAACGATTTATCAATTTTTCATCTTGTAACAAATGCCAGTTTTGTTGTGCAATTTGTTATGTTTATTTTATTGATGGCTTCTGTGCTGTCGTGGACATTTATTTTTTTCAAGCGTAAGGCGTTAAATCAAGCATTTAAAGTGACTGATAAATTTGATCAAGTATTCTGGTCGGGAGTTGATTTGGCTGCACTGTATGAGAAGTTAACTACTCAAGATTTTGAAGCAGAAGGGATAGAAAAAATATTTTTAGCAGGTTATAAAGAATATTCCCGCATGAATAAGAAAGACGGTATAGACCCTGTTGTTCAGGTGGAAAATGCACAAAGAGTGATGAGAATAGAGCTGACTAGGGAAGTGGATAAACTGGATGAAACGCTTTCTTTTCTTGCTACGGTTGGTTCAACCAGCCCTTATGTAGGTTTATTTGGTACAGTGTGGGGAATTATGAATTCATTTCGTGCTTTGGGTGATGTTAAACAAGCGACATTAGCACATGTGGCACCTGGTATTGCAGAGGCATTAATAGCCACAGCTATCGGTTTATTTGCTGCGATTCCAGCAGTCGTCGCATATAATCGTTTTACCACTAGGCTAGATAGATTGGCCGGGCGTTATCAACTGTTTGTGGATGAGTTTGTCGTTTTATTGCAGAGAGAGGCACACAATATATGAGTTGTGGCACTAGAGGCAGAAAACCAATGGCTGAGATTAATGTTGTACCTTACATTGATGTCACTTTGGTTTTATTGATTATTTTTATGATTACTGCACCTTTGGTACAAACAGGAGTAGATGTTGATTTACCTCAGGCAGATACAGTAGCAGTAGAACAAAAGAATGAGCCTCCTGTTATTGTTTCTGTGGATAAATCGGGCCTGTTTTACATTGACATTGGCGAAAATGAAGATGAGGCGGTCAGTGCTGAGGTATTGTTGAGGAGAGTAAGAGCAGTATTAAGGAATAAACCTGACACTCAGATTTATATCAGAGGTGATCATACGGTTGAATATGGAAAAGTAGTCACGGTGATGGCAGCTTTAAAAAATGTGGGCGTACCTAGTGTTGGATTGATGACTCAATCATTCCAATAAGATGAATAGCTATGAAAAATTCGGCCTTTCTTTTGTCTTGGCCTTGACTTTGCACTTAGCTATTTTAGCGATGTTTGGTATTGATTTTAGCGCTGAACCTGAAGTTGTTAAAGTAAGACCATTACCAGAACTTATTCGAGCCTCTATTTTGGATGATGAAAAAATACAAGAAGAGGCTATTCGGTTAAAGAAAAATGAAGAAAATAAGCGTTTAAAAAAGCAAAAAAAGCGGCAGGAATTAGATGATAATCTAAAAACACAACAGCAACTTTTGCAAGATGCCAAGAAAAAAAGACAACTGGAAGAGCAAAAAGTCAAAGCACTGGAGCGTAAAACTAAAGAGCTGGCAGATAAACAAAAACAACAAAAGCTGAAACAACAAAAAGCAATTGAAGCGGCCAAAAAAGCTAAAATTAAGAAACAACAAGAAGCTGAAGCAAAGAAAAACAAAGAAAAGCAAATAGCCGAACAAAAAAAGCAAAAAGAATTATTGGCAAAACAACAGGCTGAAGCCGTGCAAAAACAAGCACTACTGGATAAGCAAGTGGCTGATGAAAAAGCCAGAGCAGAGAGCAATAGACAAGCCACTATTTCTGCAACAGCAGCGATTCAGCAAAAGGTGATTAAGCGCTGGATTAAGCCCGTTTTATCAGCCAAAGGAATGAATTGCACTGTGCGTGTTAAATTGTTACCTAGTGGTGATGTCATGGATGTTGCTGTGATTAAAAGTAGCGGTAACGATATTTTTGACCGTTCAGCAGAAAACGCTGTTCGTAAAGCATCACCGCTTCCTGTTCCTAAAAATAGAGCGTTATTTGCAAAACGCTTTAGATTATTTACCTTTAGGTTTGAGCCATAAGATTAATATTTTAATCGAGTGTTTTGTGTCATTAATGGTTTAAAAACTCATATTAATTTATGCCAATATTATTTAGAAAAATTCTATTCATCAGCTTTCTGATTTTATACGCAGATTTTTCTCGTGCCGAGTTGGTTATTGAAATCACTGGAGGTGTGGAAACGGCTGTTCCTATTGCAATTGTTCCTTTCGGCTGGCAAGGAAAAACACTTCATGTACCGATTAATTTAGTCGCAGTTATTAAGGCAAATTTAAGTCGTAGTGGTTTTTTTAAGATTTTGGCTGAGACAGATATGTTGACTCGACCTACCAATGCTAAAAAAGTGAGATATAGAAATTGGCAGGCATTAGGGCAGGACTATTTGATTATAGGCCAAGTGAGTGAAGTCGCTGGACGCTACCAAGTACAATTTCAATTATTTGATGTCTATAAAGGAGAGCAAATTCTAGGCTACCGATTATTAGTTGCTGAACAAGAATTAAGAAGAACAGCACACTATATTAGTGATTTAGTGTATGAAAAATTAACAGGTAAAAAAGGTGCGTTTAGTACGCATCTTGCTTACATTACGAGTACTTCTGTAGCGGGCAACAAAAAGCGCTATAAATTACTCGTGGCTGATGTCGATGGGTTTAACCCAAAAACGATAATGTCTTCTTTTGAACCGTTAATGTCGCCTACCTGGTCACCTGACGGTAAACAAATTGCCTATGTTTCATTTGAGAATAGACGTTCAGCCATATTTATACAGACTTTAGCAACAGGGAAAAGATCAAAGGTTTCTTCATTTAAGGGGATTAATGGCGCGCCTGCTTTTTCACCAGATGGTAAGCGATTGGCAATGACATTATCAAAGGATGGCAGCCCTGATATTTATGTTCTAAATTTGGCGAGTGGATCTTTGTTAAAAGTTACTAAAAGTTATGGCATTGATACTGAAGCAACTTGGTCTCCAGATGGTCAATCTATTGTTTACACATCAGATCGTGGTGGAAAACCACAATTATATAAAATTTCTAGTCGAGGGGGTAGTCCGAGGCGTATTACATTTGATGGTGATTATAATGCCAGAGGACGATTTTCTGCAGATGGTAAAAATTTAGCGATGGTGCATGCTAATCGTGGTGATTATCGAATAGCTGTGATGGATATGGCGACTGGGTTAGTCAATGTGTTAACGGCGGGTAGATTGGATGAGTCACCCAGTTTTTCACCGAATGGTGATATGATTTTGTTCGCCTCTAAAAATAGTGCCAGAAAAGGTGTTTTAACAGCTGTTTCTATTGATGGAAGAATGCAGCAAAATATGGCTTTTGATAGTGGTGATGTGCGTGAACCAGCTTGGTCACCCTAAAAAAGGACTGCGGATTTAATAAACATTGCTTGCTAGCCAGCAGTGAATTTGTTAGTGTTATCAGCAACACAGATGCAATGAGGGTGGTATTTGCAAGTAGTGCTGGCTATGGTTTTATTACCGCATCTGATAATTTGTTGACCAACCAAAAAGCCGGCAAAAAAATACTCTTACTGCCAGTAGCTACGTCACAAACCACTAAAAACCGCGTACCCGTCGCGGCAATTTATTGCCCAAAGGCTTCTAAAAAGTAAATCCCATTGAGGCTTTGCCAACTGCTAACAAAATACTATAACCATAATTAAAATTTTGAGGTTTATTAAAAGGGTGACTATAGACAGAAAAATAAAATAAAGCTCAACCATCTCAGTGACCCACGCACTATTTGTGTGATCTATGGTTCTAGCTAAAATAGAGTGTATTGAGTATAAAGTGTATAATAAATTGACTAAATAGTATTTCAATGGAGAAACAAAAAGATGAGAGTAAATAAAACAATAATAGCTTTTATAATGAGTACAGCTATGTTATCAGCCTGTAGTTCTACAGAAGAAAAAGACCAGAGTATTTTAGATGGTGGTACTCCCAATGGGACAACTGACGCTTATCAAAATGGAATGGACATTTCAGGTGAGCAATTTGGTTCGGGAGCAGATCCTCGTTTTAGTAACCCTGCAAATCCTTTGTCTAAGCAAACTATTTATTTTATGTATGACAGTAGTCAGGTTCAGCAAGAATTTATTCGTGTTGTTGCGGCTCATTCCCAATATTTGCTGGGTCATCCTTCTGAACATATCATTTTAGAAGGACATGCAGATGAAAGAGGTTCTAGGGAATATAATATTGCCTTAGGTGAGCAACGAGCCAAGTCTATTTTAAGAATGATGAAGGTGCAAGGGGTCTCAAATAATCAAGTTGAGGTCGTAAGTTATGGTGAAGAAAAACCTGCATCAAATGGTATGGATGAGGCCGCTTGGCAGATGAATCGCCGAGTAGAAATTGTTTATCAAGGTCGATAAATGGAAAAAATAGCAGTTATATTTTTGTGTATCTGTTCAAGCGTCTATGCTGAGTCCAGAGTACTACCTCCTGTTATTGATAACTCAACTTATCCTGCTACTTCAGCACCTTCAAATCATACCATACACGAAGTGTTGGGTCGTTTGGAGCAATTACAAAGTGAGCTTCAACAGCTTAGAGGTATTGTTGAAGAGCAGTCTCAAACCATTGTAGGCTTGAAAAAACGCCAGGGTAATATTTATTCAGATTTGGATTTGAGAATACAGGAGTTATCGGGTGTAGATGTTTCTGAAAAAATAAGTCAACTTGCAGTAAACCCACAAAATGCTGACATGATCAAAGATAACTCTATGATTGTAGCAACAGATAGTCAAAGAGTGGTGCAATATTCAGTGCCAATGACTAGCGGTTCAAGTATAGAGGCGGGAGTGCCAAAAATCTTATTTAATCAAAAAAACTTATATCAATCTGCATATGAAACGCTTAAGAATGGACACAATACCCGAGCAATCGCTGCTTTTACATCATTATTGGCTGAATTTCCTGATAGTGAGTATGCTGATAATTCCCAATATTGGTTAGGCGAAGCTTATAAAATTAATCAGGATACAAAGGCTGCTAAAGTTGCTTTTACTAAAGTAGTTAGCCATTATGGGGAAAGCCCTAAAGTACCTGATGCATTGTTAAAACTGGGTTATATGGAGCTGGAACAAAACAATATAGCCAAAGCTAGGGATTATTTAACACAAGTGGCTGTTAGCCATCCAGGTACTAGAGCGTCGTATCTTGCTACAAAAAAATTAAAGTTAATGGCGACAGAATAAGCTAAATGGAGTTGTCTTTAAAAATCACAGAGATTTTTTTCTCATTGCAAGGTGAATCTAATACTGTGGGTTTACCCACCGTATTTATTCGCTTAACGGGTTGTCCTTTGCGCTGTTCTTATTGTGATACTGCCTATGCTTTTAGCGGTGGTAAAAAAATGGCATTATCTGAAATTATCGACCAGGTTGCTTTATATAATACTCAATTTGTTACAGTCACTGGTGGGGAACCGTTGGCACAATCAGCTTGCTTGGATTTAATAGCTTTATTGGCTGACAAAGACTATAAGGTTTCTTTAGAAACCAGTGGTGCAATAGATATTTCAAAGGTTGACCAAAGAGTTATTAAGGTGATGGATCTAAAAACACCAAGTTCGGGTGAAATAGAAAAAAACTTATATCAAAATATCCAATACTTAACTAAAAAAGATCAGCTTAAATTTGTCATTGCTGATGATAAAGATTACCAATGGTCAAAGTCCATGATGAGAGAAAAGGCATTATCAGATCAATGTGAGGTTTTATTTTCACCTGTTATGGGAGCAATGAAGCCAGTGGAACTTGCGGATAAAATTATTCAAGATCAGTTACCTGTAAGATTTCAAATACAATTACATAAATACCTTTGGGGCGATATACAAGGCAAGTAACATTCATCAAGAAACACTTTAATTTCATCTAAGTGCCTAGGTGCTTACACTATTCAGGTAATAAAAGCGGTTAAACAAATGAAATGCAAAAAAAAGCAATCATCCTGTTATCAGGTGGTCTGGATTCTATTACCGTATTGGCGGAGCTGAGAAGGCAAAATTATCAGTGCTATGCACTTAGTTTTAATTATGGTCAAAAACATAATGCTGAATTAAATGCAGCAAAAAAAATCGCAACATATTATCAAGTCAAAGCACACAAAATTATTGATTTAGGCTTTGCAGCAATTGGTGGTTCAGCATTAACAGATGAACATATTGATGTACCAAAAAGTCCACAAGATGGTATTCCTGTCACTTATGTTCCTGCTAGAAATACAGTTTTTTTATCATTTGCACTAGGCTGGGCAGAAGTATTAAATGTACACGATATATTTATTGGTGTTAATGCGGTTGATTATTCAGGCTATCCAGACTGCCGACCTGAATTTATTAGAGCATTTCAGCTATTGGCAAATTTAGCGACAAAAGCAGGAGTGGAAGGCCATAAAATAAAAATACATGCACCTTTAATTGAATTAAGCAAAGCGGAAATTATAAAGAAAGGTGTGGCTTTGGGAATAGATTATCAGCAAACAGTTTCTTGCTATAGTGCTGATCAAGCAGGCTTAGCATGTGGTGTTTGTGATGCTTGTAGATTAAGAATTATAGGGTTTAACGAAGCGAAAGTGAATGACCCTACTCATTATCAATAACAGTAAAACAGTGATTTTCGATAGAATGATATGAATATGTTCTTAAATTTCTGTAACTACTCAGCTTACCCTCTATTTTGTCCAATAGCCGCATTGAAAGTGCGCATTTACACCTGTAAACTCTGCACTTTCGCCTTGCTCTTGAACAAAATAGAGGGCAATCTAAGCAGTTACGGAGTACGCTGAGTAGTTACGAATTTCTAATGGGAAGAAGGTTAAGATAGCTTTCTTCATTACCTATGTAAGAGGAGCAATTTATACCATTTATTCTTGAAAATGGTATAAAAAAACGATGCTAAACGAGGGATATGGGCTGCAACTGTGATCTTGGTCGAGTTTGCGTCGCTCAGTGAGCCTTTACTGGATAGTCTGGAGGTTTCTTTTAGTCGCTTTAAGAACGGCATGTAACAATTTGATGTTGTCATTCTTGAAACCACATTAAAACTTCTTTTACATCTTCGAAATATCTTACTTCTCCCGATATAAACCATGAAGCAATTTTTGAGCTGTACTTCAGCCATTTTTTATTACCTAAAATAGCTACTTTTTCAAATTTTCCACCATGTTTTAAGCCGAGTTTAAAATCATCCCAAGCCGCTCTTAATTCTAGACCTTTCAACTCAGAGCAGTCTACAAAGATTTTCACTTTTGCGTCTTTAACACCTAATAAAGCCGAATCTATTATAGGGGTTATCATTTGATAATCTGCATGTGTTAATTTTTCGGCTATTTTAAGAAATATATAAAATTCATTCTCGGTTTGTTCTATGCTTATTGAAAGACCATGTCTAATTGATGTAATTATCCCATAAGGTCACCTGTTTAAAATGATCAGGATTAGCTTTGTTGATATAAGGAACCAGTACGCTGTGGTAACAGATTCCAAATGACTCAGCAGCAGTTCAATTTGATCACTGCGATCAAAAACATGTCCATTGAAGTAATAACTGTCACTGACAAATAAAACCTTGGGTTTAGTCTGGATGAACCTATCGCTCACCGTTTCGACAGCAAAATCGGGAGAACAACTGCTCCATATAGCACCTAGACTGGTTGCTGCCAGCATTGCAATAACAGTTTCTGGGATATTGGGTAAAACGGCAATAACACGATCACCTTTGATGACACCGTCAGCCGCTAAGGCTTGCGCCAGTTGAGAAACTTTTTGATAGAATGTGAGGTAACTGTATTGTTTCGATTGACCTTGTTCATTATGAAAGAGGATAGCAACTGATTCTGCTTCTCTATTACATAAAGCGATAAAACGCATAATATTGGCATCTTTTTGTCTTTCTAAAGAGGGTTGCCAAAGTTTCTTGCTCATGTTTCAAGCTTCTTTAAAACCAAGAATAGTGAATCTGTAAAAGTGAGATATTTTATTTAACACAGTCTACTTTCAATGACCTGATTTTATGATAAAAGTGATAATCACCAAAGCTATGTATCTTGGTATTAGCACGAAAAATAATTTCTGATTCTTCTAATATATCTCGTGTTGTAATTCCCAAAGACTTCATCAATATTGGGTGGTTTGCCATTTCTGTTAATGTTAACTTAAAATTTTTGTTTTCAAACACCGTTAAAGTTGCTTTGGGACCGACCTTGATGCTTTCTATTCTTTTGTCCCAATTTTCTCCGTTTATGTTTAATAAATTCTTTAATTTATCAGGGCCAGTTACCCTAAATTGCTTTCCTTTAAAAGGAGCATCTGCATAAAAATCGACCCAGCAATATACATTTTTGGCAGACACAGCGGAGCTATAAAGTAATAGTAATGTTAGAAAAAACAGGTTAATAAAACTGTGCAATAGCAAATGAACTTTTTTCATGTCATTCCCCTATAGCTGGAATCTAAAAGGAAAATCTTTAGAGGTAAAGGGATAAATAAGCAGGTAAGTACAACAAGTGTCGGTCTTATAATCTCTTCTTATGACTTCAAAGATTTTGGCGGTTTTTTGTATGAGTTTTAGACAACAGTTAATTAACTTGGTTCGTATTTTTGCTTTGCGTTTTAAAGCGCATTAATTGTTTCAACAGACTGTTTACATTACCCCAAAACCGAGACATTATTAAATCCTCAGTTCTTAGCATCAAAAACACAAACGTCTCGCTTTAAAATAAGTGAACAACCGATAAGCCAATAATACAAACATTAAACTTGCATAAAAAATAGCTTCAATCGTCAGCGTTTTTATCAACCAAAGATAATGGACAATTGCTGTAACTCCTGCCACATAAACTAACTTATGGAGTGTTAGCCATTTTTTTCCCAATCTTTTTTGCATGGCCTTGGTAGAAGTTACAGCTAGAGGAATTAACAAAATAAAAGTCAGCAAGCCCACCAAAATATATGGACTTTTGGGAACCTCATCAACAAAGGCTTCCCAAGATAAAGATAAATCAAGCACGATATAAACCAAAAAATGCATGCTGGCATAAAAAAAAGCATATAAGCCCAGCATTCTTCGGAAACGACTCAAATCATTCTGTTTTAATAACTTTCTTAATGGTGTTAATGACAAGCCTATACATAAAAAACGTAATGCCCAATCGCCTAATCTAAAATGCAAGGTTTCAATAGGGTTAGCACCTAATTGATCTTGAATAGTGTCCATTAGCAATAGCAAAAAAGGCATTAAACACAGTATAAAGACGATAACTTTAATAACTGCCCATTGAACTTTTGATAGCCGCATTAAAAATATTTTTTTAGATCCATGGCCGAATACAATGAAGCCACTTGTGCCCCATAACCATTAAATTTCTCAGTATTACGTTTAGGGGTAAAAATACTGGCTCCTAAAATACGCTCTCTACTTTGACTCCATCTTGGATGAGGAACTTCAGGATTTACATTAGCATAAAAACCATACTCATTGGGTCCAGCTTTATTCCAGGCTGTAGCGGGCATGGTTTCGGAAAAGCGAATTTTAACGATGGCTTTAATACTTTTAAAACCATATTTCCAAGGCACTACCAATCGTAAAGGTGCCCCGTTTTGATTAGCTAATTCATCATCATACATCCCTGTTGCCATTAGACTTAATGGGTGCATCGCTTCATCCATTCTAAGCCCTTCCAGATAAGGCCATTCCAGCGCCGTCCCTCTTTGCCCGGGCATAACATTGGGATTGTAAATGGTGGTAAATTCAACATATTTGGCTTTAGATGTAGGCTTGAACTGCTTCAACATATTAGCTAAAGGAAAACCTATCCATGGAACTACCATAGACCAAGCTTCGACACAGCGAAAGCGATATATACGTTGTTCCAAAGGATTTGTTTTTAAGATGTCCTCTAAATTAAAAACACCTGTTTTTTCCGCTTCACCTTCCACAGTCACACTCCATGGACTGGTCTTTAATGCTTTGGATAAAATAGTTGAGTCATTTTTATTAGTGGTAAATTCATAGTAATTGGTGTAGTTTTTTACATATTCAATATCTGTCACTTGAAGCGATGCTGAATAGGGCCCAAGCGGAATTTCAGCATATTTTTTTATTTGAGCACTCATACTTGCAGGAATGAATGAGGCCATTGCTGTTGCTGTAACTGCTTTTATTATTTTTCGGCGATTCTGAAAAACCAGTTTATCCGTGATTTCACCAGTTAAAATATCTTTTTTCATTTTAAATAACATAGTTTTCTTCTCTGTATAACAAATAACAGTATTCCACCGAGTACAGTGGAAATATATCAAAAAGTACTAAAAACTGCAAAAACTAAATAGGGTAATTTCTCAATAACCAAGGGCAAGTAATGCCGCGTTCAGCAAACAAAGGTATAAGCCTCTTATTGCTATTCAAGTGACTTTGCTCGGGGAATCTCTAAGAGGGTGGGCAGGGAAAAATAAATACTTCCTTAAATTTTTGCAATAAAAGATAACTGTCAGGGACTAGACAAATAGCTCGTCTAAATTATAATCTCAACGGCTTTTAAGCCCGATTGCCCTAGGGTAAAACCTTTTTTCTTTTATTTGTATATATTTGCTACAATAGTCAAATTTTTTGCCTGAGCTATATCTCATTAAAAGGACTGTAGGGTTTATGAGATATGCTGAAGGGACTTAATGCACTTTGCATGAATTTAATAAAATCGATCAATGTCAGAATTCGCTAAAGAAATCATACCAGTAAATCTAGAAGATGAGATGAAGCAATCTTATCTCGACTATTCAATGAGCGTTATTGTTGGTCGAGCACTTCCTGATGTTAGAGATGGTCTTAAACCCGTGCATCGCCGCGTTTTATATGCGATGAGTGTATTAGGTAATGACTGGAATAAAGCCTATAAAAAATCAGCACGTGTAGTTGGGGATGTGATTGGTAAATATCACCCCCATGGTGATACTGCAGTTTATGACACTATTGTCCGCATGGCGCAACCTTTTGCCATGCGTTATATGCTGATTGACGGACAAGGCAACTTTGGTTCGGTTGACGGTGATTCCCCAGCAGCCATGCGTTATACCGAAGTACGGATGGCTAAAATAGCCCATGAGATTTTAGCGGATCTTGATAAAGAGACCGTTGATTTTGTGGCTAACTATGATGAGTCAGAAGCAGAACCCTCAGTCATGCCGACTCGTTTGCCTACACTGCTAATTAATGGATCATCTGGTATTGCGGTTGGTATGGCGACCAATATTCCACCACATAATTTAACCGAAGTCGTCAGTGCTTGCTTGGCGTTAATTGATAATCCAGACAGTAGCATTGCTGATTTAATGCAATATATCCCAGGACCGGATTTTCCTACTGCGGGTATTATCAATGGTGCCTCTGGTATTGATGAAGCCTATATGACAGGGCGTGGCAGAATTCATTTGCGCTCTCGCTGCCATTTTGAAGAAAGAGGCGAAGGGCGACACTCCATTATTGTTGACGAATTACCTTATCAAGTTAATAAAGCCCGTTTGCTGGAAAAAATAGCCGAAATGGTGAAAGAAGCCAGACTTGAAGGTATCAGTGGCTTGCGAGATGAATCGGATAAAGACGGTATGCGTATGGTGATTGAATTGCGCAGAGGCGAAGTACCTGAAGTAGTATTAAATAACCTGTACAAACAAACACAATTACAAACTGTGTTTGGCATCAATATGGTGGCGATTCGTGAAGGTCGACCTTATTGTATGAATCTGAAAGATATTCTAGTCGCATTTATCAATCATCGACGTGAAATTGTTACCCGCAGAAGCATTTATCTTTTACGCAAAGCCCGTGACAGAGCACATGTATTAGAAGGTTTGGCGATTGCGCTTGCCAATATTGATGCAATGATTGAGTTAATCAAATCATCAGCCAATCCAACGGAAGCAAAACAAGGTTTATTAGCGAAAAACTGGGAATTAGGTTTGGTAGCTGCTTTATTGGAAAATGCAGATGCTGATCGAACGCGTCCTGAAAGTTTAGCAATTGAATACGGTGCAGATGATGATATGTATAAGTTATCAGAAGCCCAGGCACAGGCCATTCTGGATTTACGCTTACATCGCTTAACTGGACTTGAGCAAGAAAAAATTGTTAAAGAATATCAAGAGTTACTTGAATTAATTGATGGCTATTTGGAAATTCTAGGTAGTGATATCCGCTTGATGGAAGTGATTCATGAAGAGCTAGTCGAGATCAAAGAAAAATATTCGGATGATCGCCGTACTGAAATTTTTCAAGATCATTTGAATTTATCGGCAGAAGATTTAATCACTGAAGAAGATATGGTGGTGACTATGTCTTATGAGGGCTATGTCAAATCTCAACCGCTAACGGATTATAAATCTCAGAGACGAGGTGGGCGTGGCAAGTCAGCTACTACAACCAAAGAAAAAGATTTTGTTGAAAAATTAATTATTGCCAATACCCACGATACTATTTTGTGTTTTTCTTCAGCAGGCAAGGTTTACTGGTTAAAAGTGTTTCACCTGCCTGTAGCCAGTCGTGGTTCTCGTGGTAAACCGTTTGTTAATTTATTACCTTTGGAAAAAGGTGAAAAAATTAATGCCATGTTAACGGTGCGAGAATATAGTGATGATAAATTTATTTTTATGGCAACTGCAACAGGTACTGTCAAGAAAACAGTATTAAAAGAATTTGAAAGACAGCGTGCCAATGGCAAAATCGCTATTGATTTGCGTAATGATGATACCTTGGTGGGTGTGGCTATTACTGATGGACAGCAAAATGTATTGCTGTTTAGTAGTGCGGGCAAAGCCAATTGTTTTAATGAAAGTGATGTACGATCTATAGGAAGAACAGGGAAGGGGGTGCGAGGTATTCGCTTAAAGGATGATCAAACAGTGATTTCTTTGATTATTGCTTCTGAAGGAACCATCTTAAACACCACGGAAAATGGTTACGGTAAAAGAACACGATTAAAAGAATTCACTCAGCATAAACGTGGCGGAAAGGGAATGATTGCCATTCAAACATCAAAGCGTAATGGTGCTGTGGTGGGAGCAACATTGGTCAACGATACTGATGAAATTATGATTATTACCAGTGGTGGTATTTTAGTCAGAACCAAAGTGAATGAGATTTCTGTCGTAGGTCGCAATACTCAGGGTGTTCGCGTTATTCGATTAGATAAAAAAGAAAAAGTAGTGGGTGTAGATCGTATTGAAGGTTTACCCGATAACGAAGAAATAGATGAAGATGCCATTGTTGATGGTGATACAACTGCAACTGCTGACAAAAATTTAGAGAGTGATGTAAGCATCACTTCTGAACAAAATAAGCAACAAGACAATTCAGGAGAACAAGAGTAAAAATGAGCAGGATTTTTAATTTTAGTGCAGGCCCGTCTACTTTACCAGAATCAGTTTTATTAAAAGCCCAGAAAGAATTTTTAGATTGGAATGGCAGCGGTATGTCAGTGATGGAAATAAGTCATCGCGGTAAAGAATTTATGTCTGTTGCGGTCGAGCTAAAGAATGATTTAACTGAAATTCTAAATATTCCTGATAATTATAAAATCTTGTTTCTACAAGGTGGGGCAACGGGACAATTTGCTTGTATCCCTCAAAATATTCTTAATGGCAAGACTAAAGCCTGTTATGTCAATACTGGTGCATGGTCTAAAAAAGCCTTAAAAGAAGCGCAAAACCATTGTGAAGTGATTGTTTGCGCTGATTCTGAAGTTTCAAAATTTACTACGATTCCTAACTATGTAGACTGGAATGTAGATGAGCAAGCCGCTTATTTGCATTACACCGATAACGAAACCATTAACGGCGTTGAATTTCAGGATATCCCTTCTTTTGGCGATATTCCTTTAGTTTGTGATATGTCTTCAAACATCCTCTCTCGTGCGATTGATGTCAGTAAATTTGCCATCATCTACGCTGGGGCACAAAAGAATATGGGGCCTGCTGGCGTTACTATTGTGATTGTGCGTGATGACATGATTGGCAATGCAGATAAAAATATTGCTTCTGTATTTGATTATGCACAACAAGCTAAAAATGACTCTATGTTAAATACACCAGCTACTTATAATTGGTATCTGGTTGGTTTAGTGATGAAATGGATCAAGCAAGAAGGTGGCATTTCCGCTATGGAAAAGCGTAACCAGATTAAGGCTGATAAGTTATATCAAGCCATTGAAACATCCTCTTTATATTCAAACCCAGTGGATAAAGCGTATCGTTCCAGAATGAATATACCCTTTATATTAGCGGATGCTGAATTAGACAAATCCTTTTTGGAATTAGCGGGTCAACAAGGTTTAAGCGCATTAAAAGGGCATCGTTCAGTTGGTGGTATGCGCGCCAGTATTTATAATGCGATGCCCGAGGCGGGCGTTAATGCATTGATAGATTTTATGCAAGAATTTGAACGCACACACGGTTAATTTTGTAGGGTAGATGGATGATATATACTTCGCGCAGTCTATCGACAAAGTTTCCGCTCCTGCTTACTCCCCTTACCTACATCCATGTAGGCAAAAATCAACCGATAGAAAACCGCATCCGTGACCGCGCAAAGTATAGTAATCCACCTTCAATTTTTATCGGATTGCGCAAACGCTTATCCAACTTACATAAGCTTTAAATCACCATTAAATGACTAACATAATTCCACTTTCAGAACTCAGAGACAAAATTGATAAGATTGACAGTGAAATACTGCAATTGATCAATCAACGTGCATCTTGTGCTATGGAAGTGGCTAAAACTAAAATAGCGGAAGGCGGAAAGGGTACATTTTATCGCCCAGACCGTGAAGCTTTAGTTTTACGCCGCATCAAGGAGTTAAATCCTGGTCCGCTTTCTGATGACACTTCCGCGCGTTTTTTTAGAGAGTTAATGTCATCTTGCTTGGCACTGGAAGAACCTTTAGAAGTTGCTTTTTTAGGTCCTGAAGGTACCTTTACTCAGCAAGCGACGTTTAAACATTTTGGTCAGGCAGTACAATCAATTCCGGTCTCGACAATTGATGAAATTTTTACCGAAGTAGAAAATCAGCATTGTCAATTTGGTGTAGTGCCTGTTGAAAACTCAACAGAAGGTGTCATCACTCATACTCTGGATCGTTTTATTACCTCACCTTTGAAAATCTGTGGTGAAGTTGAAATTAGAGTACGTCATAATTTGATGGGACATGTTGAAAAGCTGGAAGATATTACTGAAGTATTTTCTCATCAGCAATCTTTAGCGCAGTGCAGACAGTGGTTGGATACCCATTTACCCAATGCAGTTCGCACAGCAGTGAGTAGCAATGCAGAAGCGGCTCGTTTAGCTGCCGATAGTCAGAATAAAATGGCCATTGCTGGTGAGGTTGCAGCAAGTTTGTATCAGCTCAATATTTTAAAAAGCAATATAGAAGATGCCAGCGATAATACTACGCGATTTATTATTATAGGACAGCAGGAACCGCCATCAACGGGAATGGATAAAACATCCTTACTGGTTTCTACAGGTAATCACGCGGGCTCATTACATCAAATATTAGGATCTTTTGCGCAACATGGCATTTGTCTGTCACATATAGAATCACGTCCATCAAAACAGGGTTTATGGGACTATGTTTTTTTTATTGATTTTAAAGGACATAAAGAGGATAGCGAGGTATGTGCTGCACTGGAATTGTTAAAACAAAACGTTAATTTGTTAAATATTTTAGGCTCCTATCCTAAGGCAGTTATATAAGTACCTAGGCAGAATTAATTTAACGAGACCTCAGCATAACGCATGAACGGATAAAAAAGGTCAGCCAAAATAACGTGCAATAGCTCACTATTACACTTGTATTTTGACTAAAACCTGAAAAATTCTATCACTTTTTTCTCATCGCCAAAGTTATGCTGAGGTCTCTTAACATTTTTACTGGTCTTTTTTTGCCATCTTCTGTGTTGCATAAATTAGTGCTAGATTGCATCATTTATTTTTGAAAATGGTATTAGATACTTAGTATTCAATTCCTGTTGTTATCTTTATCGTATTAGCTATGAAAACCATATCCGAACTTGCCGTTCAAGGCGTACAAAAACTCATCCCTTATACACCAGGAAAACCCATAGATGAGTTAGAAAGAGAATTAGGTTTAGCTAATATTGTAAAACTGGCATCCAACGAGAACCCTTTAGGTCCTAGTTCAAAAGTAATAGAGGCCATTCAAAATAGCTTAACAGAATTGTCACGTTATCCAGATGGTAACGGCTTCGCTTTAAAACAAGCTTTAGCAAAAAAGCATCAAGTTTCTAGCGCACAAATAACTTTAGGCAATGGTTCTAATGAAATATTGGAATTAGTCGCCCATGCTTTTTTAACGCCGTCAGATGAAGTGGTTTTTTCTCAGCATTCATTTGCAGTATATCCACTAGTGACTCAGGCGGTAGGTGCAACGGCAAGCATTGCAGCCGCTTTGGAATATGGCCATGATTTGGATGCTATGCTGACGCAGGTTAATAATAAAACCCGCCTGGCTTTTATAGCAAACCCTAATAATCCAACAGGCACATTATTATCTGCAACAGCACTGGAAGAATTTATCGGTGCATTACCAGAAACCGTCATTTGTGTATTGGATGAAGCTTATTATGAATTTATTGCTGATAAAGATCGAGCAAATTCCATTGACTGGCTTAAGCAATACCCTAATTTAATGATAACCCGTACTTTTTCTAAAGCTTATGGTTTGGCAGGTTTGAGAGTGGGCTATAGCATTTCGTCAGTTGAAATTGCAGATTTATTAAACCGTGTTAGACAACCTTTTAATAATAATAGTCTGGCTTTGGTAGCGGCTGAAGCGGCATTAGATGATGCAGATTATTTAAAGCAAACTATTGCATTGAACAATCAAGGTATGAAACAACTTACCTCGGCTTTTTCTGAGTTAGATCTTTCATGGATTCCATCCTTTGGTAATTTTGTATCTGTTGATTTGCAACAAACAGCAATGCCAATTTATCACGCATTATTAAAAAAAGGCGTTATTGTTCGTCCTGTGGCCAATTATGAAATGCCTAATCATTTACGAATTAGTATAGGTACAGAAGCTGAAAATCAATTTTTTATTGATGCTTTAAAAGCTGTTTTAGCAGAGTCTGACTAAGTAATGTTTAATAAAATTTGTATTATTGGGATTGGTTTAATTGGTGGTTCTATTGCCAGAGCTGCGCGTACACAAGGCTTATGTGATTGTATTGTGGCTTATGGTCGGCAAAGTGGCATCAACAATTTAATTAAGGCTAAAGAGTTGGGTGTCGTTGATGAATATTATTTGGATATTGAATCTGCTGTTAACCATGCTGATTGTGTCATTATCTGTACACCTGTGGGTGTTATGGAACAGATGTTCAGTTTGCTTAAACCTTTTTGGAATAAAAAAACAATCTACAGTGATGTAGGAAGTACCAAAGGAAGCGTGATAGCAGCGGCACGAAAAGTTTTTTCTGAAGTCCCTCCCAATTTTATAGCAGCACATCCTATTGCAGGTGCTGAAAAAAGTGGTGTTGAAGCTTCAAAAGAAGACTTGTTTAACAACAAACGTGTTGTTGTCACACCTATAAAATCTTCATCCTCTGATTGCCTCAGTAAAATGATTACTTTTTGGCGGGCAATAGGAGCCCAAGTCACCGAGATGAATGTGGAACATCATGATGCTGTGTTGGCTGCAACCAGTCATTTGCCGCATATTCTTGCTTTTTCTTTGGTTGATTTATTAGGCAAAAAAGATGAGCAAGTTGAAATTTTTAAATACGCTGCGGGTGGCTTTAAAGATTTTACCCGTATTGCCTCCAGTGACCCCACTATGTGGTTGGATATTTGTCAGGCGAACAAACAAGAATTAATTCCACTGCTTCAGCAATTACAAGTAAAATTAGCAGCAATGGAGCAGATGTTGGCTGATGATCAAAGCCAGCAAATTTTTGCAACCTTTGCCTATGCCAAACAAGCGAGGCAACGCTTTCTTACTCAATTTGATAACTCTATGTCGCAATCAATTACCTTTAATGTACAGCCAGGTGGAAGTTTACGCGGAGAAATTCGTCTGCCTGGTGACAAATCCATATCTCATCGTTCAATTATGCTAGGTTCATTGGCGGAAGGTGTGACCCATGTTAGCGGTTTTCTAAATGCAGAAGACAGCTTGGCTACTTTACAAGCTTTTCGTGCAATGGGCGTGACCATTGAAGGGCCGGAAAATGGTGAAGTGACTATACATGGTGTGGGAAAGCATGGTTTAAAAGCCCCCGCAGAACCTTTGTATCTAGGTAATTCAGGTACATCCATGCGCTTACTTAGCGGTTTATTAGCAGGGCAGTCATTTAATACGGTTTTAACAGGCGATGAATCATTATCTTCCAGACCAATGAAAAGAGTGACAACTCCGCTGGCAACGATGGGTGCAAATATTAAAACCCAAAACGATGGAACAGCACCTTTGCATATTACCAGTACAAGGTCATTAAAAGCCATTGATTACAATATGCCAGTGGCTAGTGCTCAAGTGAAGTCTTGTTTATTGCTGGCGGGGATGTATGCAGCAGGTGATACATCTGTCACTGAACCTGCTCCAACACGTGATCATACCGAAAGGATGTTAAATGGTTTTGGTTATCCAGTGCAACGTGATGGCGATAAAGTGCATATTAATTCCAACGGCAAATTAACGGCGTGCGATATTGATGTGCCAAGTGACATTTCATCAGCAGCTTTCTTTTTAGTAGGTGCTTCTATTGCCGAAAATTCAGACGTGACCTTAAAGCATGTCGGTATTAACCCAACCCGTACGGGCATTATAAATATTTTACGCTTAATGGGGGCCAATATTGAAGTGCTTAATGAGCGTACTGTCGGTGGTGAACTCGTTGCCGATTTGCAGGTGTTATCCAGCCAGCTAAAAGGCATTGATATTCCTGAAGAACTGGTTCCATTGGCGATTGACGAGTTCCCAGTTATATTTGTTGCCGCAGCATGTGCTGAGGGACAAACCAGGTTAACTGGTGCGAAAGAGTTACGGGTAAAGGAATGTGACCGCATTCAGGTCATGGCTGATGGTTTACAGATATTGGGTGTTGCTGCCCAGCCTACAGATGATGGTATGATTATTCAAGGCAAAACATCTGCTTCTATTACTGGTGGTGAGGTCATTTCTCATGGTGATCACCGCATAGCCATGTCATTTTCTATTGCTGGTCTGAGGGCAACTGCACCGATTACCATTCATGATTGCGAAAACGTGAACACTTCATTCCCCGAATTTCGTGATTTAGCGACTCAGCTAGGATTAAATTTAAGATGAATATTCCTGTTCTAACAATTGATGGTCCAAGTGGTGCTGGAAAAGGAACGGTCAGTAGAGCTATTGCTATGCAATTGGGCTGGGGCTATTTAGATAGTGGTTCAATCTATCGTTCTTTGGCTATTGCCAGTAATCAGCAAGAAATAGATATAACAAATGTAGCAAAGGTGGTTAGAGTAGCAGAGTCTATGATGTTAGAGTTTGAGTGCGCTGCTGAATTGAATGTAAAACTCAATGGCAAGGATATCACTCCAGAACTATCTGCTGAAACTACAGGAAATACAGCCTCTATTATTGCAGCATATCCAGATGTAAGAGCTATATTATTGCAAAAACAGAAAGATTTTAGACAGGCACCAGGATTAGTAGCTGATGGACGAGATATGGGTACCGTGGTTTTTGCTGATGCAGAAAAAAAGGTTTTTTTAACAGCTAGTGCTGAAGAGAGAGGGAAAAGAAGATATAAACAGTTGATAGAAAAAGGAATTAATGCTAACCTTACACAGCTAACTGAAGAGATTGAAGCACGCGATCAACGAGATTGTGAACGCACATCTGCCCCTTTAAAGCAGGCGGAAGATGCTCTTTATATAGATTCTTCTGAATTATCCATAGATCAGGTAATTCAAGAAGTGTTAAGCTGGGTTCGGTTTGATAGGCATTTGCCTTAGAACCTGTTTTTGGTGGTCATTTTATAGTGTATATAATGGCTTTGAATTTAACTTTAATGTAAGTAACTTGTTGATTTCTATTCCATTTAATGGATTTAGTGATTTTTAAACAAGTACGGGAAAGAGAAAAGATGAGCGAGAGCTTTGCTGAATTATTTGAAGAAAGTTTAGTCCGGGTAGAAATGCGACCTGGTGCTATGTTGATTGGTGTTGTTGTAGAAATTGATAATGACTTTGTCACTGTCAGTGCACAAGCCAAGTCTGAAGGTGTTATTCCAAAATGGCAATTTCTTAGTGCTGATGGTGAACTAGAAGTTAACGTAGGCGATGAAATTGAAGTAGCCCTTGATTTATTTGAAGATGGTCTCGGGGCAACACTTCTTTCTCGCGATAAAGCTAAGAAAAACAGAGCCTGGGGAGAGCTTGAAAAAGCCTTTGAAGGTGAAGAAACCATTATTGGTCGTATTAATGGTAAAGTTCGCGGCGGATTCACTGTTACTGTTGGTGCATTACGCGCTTTCTTACCTGGCTCATTAGTCGATGTTCGCCCAATTAGAGATACTACGGTTCTTGAGGATCGTGATCTTGAATTTAAAGTTATAAAAATTGACCAAAAACGTAATAATGTTGTTTTATCTCGTCGTGCTGTGGTAGAAAAAGAGTACAGTGCAGAAAGAGAAGAGTTGCTGAAAACACTGGAAGAGGGTGTTACTGTTAAAGGTATAGTTAAAAACCTGACTGATTATGGTGCATTTATTGACTTAGGTGGTGTTGATGGCTTGTTACACATTACAGATATGGCATGGCGCCGTGTTCGCCACCCCTCTGAATGTGTAGAAATTGGTCAAGAAATTGAAGTTAAAGTTCTAAAATTTGACAAAGAAAAAACCCGCGTTTCATTAGGTATGAAACAAATGGGGGAAGATCCATGGAAAGCAATTGCAGAGCGTTACCCAACAGCTACACGGGTACATGGTAAAGTGAATAACTTAACGGATTACGGTTGTTTTATTGAGATTGAAGAAGGTGTTGAAGGTCTGGTTCACGTCTCTGAAATGGATTGGACTAACAAAAATGTTAACCCATCTAAAGTAGTTCAATTAGGTGATGATGTTGAAGTTATGATTCTTGAGATTGATGAAGAGCGTCGTCGCATTTCTTTAGGCATGAAACAATGTTGTACTAATCCTTGGGATGAGTTTGCGGCGACTCACAATAAAGGTGATAAAATTTCAGGAAAAATCAAATCAATTACTGATTTCGGTGTCTTTATTGGCTTGGACGGTGGTATTGATGGCTTGGTTCATACTTCTGATATTACTTGGAATGAAAATGACGAAGAAGCTATTCGTCAATATAAGCGCGGTGATGAAGTCGAAACTATTATTATTGCAGTCGATTCAGAACGTGAGCGTATTTCTCTAGGCATTAAACAACTAGAACAAGACCCATTCCAAAACTATATTGCTTTGAATGAAAAAGGAAGTTTGGTGAAAGGAAAAATCAAGTCAGTAGATGCTAAAGGTGCTGTTGTCGAATTATCTGAAAATATAGAAGGTTATATCCGTGCATCAGAAATTCAACGTGACCGAGTGGAAGATGCTCGCACTTTATTAACAGAAGGTGAAGAGATTGAAGCTAAGTTTGTCGGTGTTGATAAAAAAACCAAATCTATTTCATTATCAATCAAAGCGAAAGATAGTGATGAAGAAACAGGTGCCTTAAAAGAGTTTGGACAACAAACGAGTGAAGGGGCTGCTACTTTTGGGGATCTCTTCAAACAAATAGAGAAATAAAACACTAACAAAGTGAGTGTTATCCGCGTTGTGTATAACACTCACTTTTTTTGAGGGAAATACGTGACAAAATCAAAATTAATTGAAGCTTTGGCTGGACAGCTTTCTCATCTTGCATTTAAAGATGTTGAACTGGCTGTGAATTGTGTTATCGAACAAATACGCGAAACCTTATCTTCGGGTGAAAGAGTTGAGATCAGAGGGTTTGGTAGTTTTTCATTGCATCATAGGGCACCGCGTATGGGTCGAAACCCAAAAACGGGTGAAGCTGTTTCTCTTACGGCCAAACATGTTCCTCATTTTAAACCAGGGAAAGAATTACGAGATAGAGTAGATGCGTCTCGCGGAAAATGTAGAATAGTTGATTAGTCACGATTTTAGAGTAATAAAGTGATTAAAATAATTGCACTTATTTTCTTTATAAGTGTTTTTTTTATCGCTGTAATTTTTTCAGTATTGAATTTTCATTCAGTACAAATAAATTTAGGGTTTACATCCTTGAATTTACCTTTAACAATAGCCCTAACAATTGAGTTATTTGCTGGTATTGTCATTGGTTATTTAGTTGCTTTGTTGCAGATTTTAAAACTGAAATCTAAATATACATTGCTGAATAAGCAATTAGATAGCAGCTTAAAGTCTAAAAAATAAGACATATATTCATAGATCACTTTTTGCCTTCGATAATGCTGATTTCATCCTCGGTGAGGTGCTAGATTACACCATTGTATCAATTTTGGTTTCTAATGCGTGGGTGTCTTTGGTTTATCAGTTGACAGAATGCGCACCACTTTTTCACTGTCCCAGACGACCGCATATTGTCCTAGTTTTCTTTTTTTATCCAAGGCTTTTTTGCTTAAAGAACCATTTACAAACCTTGAATTTAATATTGTCAAACAATATTTAAGGTCAAAATCTTGTGATATTTTGTTTAACTCCTGCCTTTTTTGTACAATTCATCAGAAACATAAAATGGCAGATGATATTTAGATGAGAAAATTAGCATGAGTAACCAAGAAGAAAAAGAGAGAATAGAAAAAACGGATGACGACATTGGTAGCGATCAGGATATTATTAGCCCATTTTCTGTTAAAGATATAACTGTTGCTAATAGAGTAATATTACTGCCATCAATCATTAAGCGCTTAAAAGAGGGTGAAATAGGTATTCCCGATTATCAACGACACGAAAACTTATGGACAAATAAACAAAAAAGCCGATTGATTGAATCTATATTATTAAAACTACCATTGCCTGTTTTTTATTTTGATGTTCAAAACCCTGAAAAATGGATGGTGATTGATGGCTTACAAAGAATATCAACCATTAGAAGTTTTTTTGTTGAAACAGGAAAAAAACAACTAAAACTATCAGGGTTAGAGTTTTTAATAGAGTTGAATGGTAAAAAATATAGCGATTTAAGCAGGGGAATGTTGAGAACTATTGATGATACGCAGTTTATTACCTATCAAATAGAAGCACAAACTCCGATGGAAGTTAGATACTCTATCTTTAATCGTATTAATACAGGTGGGATCTCTTTAAAACCTCAGGAAATTAGGCAAGCACTTAATCAAAAAGGCGACGGGGTTAAGTTTTTACAAACAATAGCTGAGGGTGGCATTTTTAAAGAAATTGTGGGCATTTCCAATAAAAGAATGGCTGGACAAGAATTGATTTTACGCTTTATGGCTTTTCAAATACTCCACGAAGAACAATTTAAAACAATGGCAAATTTTTTAGATTTGGCGATGATAGAGTTAGATAAAAAAAATACAGAAGAGTTAGAAATATTAAAAAATAAATTAATAGAGACACTAAATTTTTCTAAAAAAATGCTAGGTGAAAATCATAGGTTTAGTCGTTCTATTGCAGATTCAAATAAAAATAAATTGGTTAACTTGTCTTTATTTGATGTTTTGACTGTTTGCTTTAATAAGGTGGAGAACAAAGAATTATTATTGAAAAACAGAAGTATTTTTGTTGAAAAATTAAAAGGCTTATTATTAAATGAAAACTCAGAATTTTTTGAATCAATCACCAAAGGCACCAGTGGAAAAACAGCAAAAGAAACTAGATTTAAGGTTATTAATCTTTTGATTAAAGAGGTAATGGCATCATGAAATTAGACAAGATAAAAATAAAAAACTTTAAAAGCCTCAAGGAGATTGATTTAAATTTGAGTAATTTAACCCTTATTTCAGGGGTTAATAGCAGTGGTAAATCATCGCTTATTCAAATATTTTTGCTAATGCGAGATAATATTAACTTTTATCACCAGCCAATAAATAAACCCTATACATTTACAACTGAATTAGGTGATAAAAAGTCTTTATTACATCAAAACTCTTTAGGGGAAAATATTGGTTTTGAGTTTGGCTATAGCAATACTTTTTCTGGCATAGAGCTTGATTCTAAATTTAAGGCAGAATCTTTTGAATATGATAATAGAGATGAGAGAAATAACGATAAGTTAATAGATTTTTTTGAGGAGCATTTTTATTACTTAAACACAGATAGAATTGCACCCGATCTAACATTCCCATATTCAGAAACTGCCATTGAAAATAATTCAATTGGTACAAAAGGTGAGTTTACAGCCCATTATTTAGCAGAAAAATCTAATGATATTTTAAATATTTCGGCGTTAAAACACACAGATAGCAAAACCCAAAATCTTTTAGAAAATACTGAAAAATGGCTGAATGAAATTAGTGATAATGTAAAAATATCAGCAAACGCTGATGCTGCCACACAAAGCGCTAAATTAACTTATCAATATTATTATGCTGATGATAAAAATTTATTGACCACAAGTGAACAAAATCCACTCAATGTTGGGTTTGGTTTAACTTATGTATTGCCTGTGATTGTGGCAATTTTGAAATCAAAACCTGGAGATTTTTTAATCATTGAAAATCCAGAATCTCATTTGCATCCCAAAGGACAGTCAAAAATAGCCCAATTATGCGCCATCGCCGCTCATAATGGCGTGCAGATAATGGTAGAAACGCATAGCGACCATTTTCTAAATGGTTTAAGAGTGGCAACTAAAAATAAAATTATTAACAAGGATGAAAGTCAAGTTTACTTTTTTAGCAAAGAAAAAGAGAGTTTAGATACCATTGCACAGCCCATTAATATTGGTGAAAATGGTGATTTAAGTGACTATCCAAAAGATTTTTTTGATGAATGGGATAGTCAATTGGATAAGTTATTATGGTAAATTTTTCTGTTTTTAATGAACTATCTTTACCACTCAATGAACATCAAGCCGTTGCAAATTTTGGTAAGTTTTTTGAATTATTAGCGAAGTTAAAAAAACGAAGGTTTAATCAAATTAGAATGAACAATGACTTTAAGTCATATTCTATTTTAGAAAATACGAATTTTCAGCAATTTATAGGGCAGCAAACTAACAGAGATTTCCGAACTAGGCTAAAAAGTTTTGTTAATAATGCTATTGTAAAAATTGATACCCCTATTATTAAAGATGATGATTTAGAACAAGGCGAACAACAAAATAGTTGCGAGTATTTTTATAAACAACAATCAACCAATGGTGGTTTAGCCTGCTGTGATATATGGGATACACTCGCTGTTAGTTTCAATACAGATGAACATTGGAATAAACCTTATATATCCATCCAAAAAACTCAAATTATTAATGATGCGATTGTTGAAAATGAGATAAGCATTAAACACGCTTCACTTTCTGATCATTTAAATGAACATCAATCATTTTTTAAAAACATAGAATCTGAAAATAAACTCAATATCACCCAAGATAATTTTTGGGAGAATAGAGATAAAAACTTTCCAGAGATTTTAAAATTTTGCCCTGAAATAGAAAATCAAATAAAAAGAATAGATAAAATAATTTTTCAACAAGCCGTAAGCATCTTACGAGACATCGAAACCAAGCGAAAATTAGTCACTGATTTTAATCATAGTGGTGAAAGTCAAACTGTTTGCAACAATCCAACGCTAAAAAATATGCGAATGTTTTCTATTGAAGGTGAAAAAGAATTTTTTCAAAATCATATAAAAAGCCTGCCTAATAAGTATCGGATTTATTTTATAGAAAAGGATGAAAAAACCTATATTGGCTACATTGGTAAACATCTTGCAACTTAACAGATGATACCTTTGCATAAATAGGGGTAGTACCTACAGGGAATAAACACAATAAGGCCTATTTTCTATTGGTATAGTTGGATAATTTTGATACAGCTTGTTATTTAATAACTTGCCATTTTGATGTTTGCTACGCTTTTTTTCATCTGCTCCCCATGTTCCCCATTGCTTGAAAAAGAAAGCAATATTTTCACCCGATTTTCGCACAGCAATAGGATTATTGAGAGTGGGTTTTGATTAGATTTATTTATTCTTTTGTGGGCTGATAAAAGACACTAACAAAAGTCAAATAATGTTGTTTGATTGTCTTTTTTGGGATAAAACAAGCCAATAATAACAAAGGGATTACTTGCCCAACCGTGAAATTTTTTTGTTGTCCCTAAGAACAATAAAACATCACATTCTTCCACAAAACCAAGATATTTATCTTTTACTTGTTGAACTGCTTTGCTTTTATCTCCTGCACAATTTTTTAAACAATTCCAATACAACGCCCCTATCTCCCAATCTTCTATCATTAAAGTGGCTTGTTTGCCATTTATATCTTCAAATTTATAGGAAAATTTATAAGGTAATTTATCCACTAATTCAAACTCTTTTTTAACTTCTTCCTTTGTTTGAAAGATTGATAATTGCTGGGATTTTGCCTTTAAAAGTGCTAATTTTTCATTATTCCAATTTTCATCAACTTCCGTAACAATAAAATCAATAATTTTTGTGGGTTTAAAGGTTGCGAGTGATAAAGAGTTTTTTTTATTAGCTTTGTCAATCAATACGGATAAATCTTTATATATCTCAGTCTTTTTAACAATTTCTTTACGCTCAAACCAATTTTGCCTTGTGTCTAAAGATTTAATAACTTTTAAAGAATCCAGATTTTTTACCTTGTGGCTTTCTGGTCTATTATCAGAATAATTACGTTCTAAATCTAACTCTATCCACTGCCATTTCTTATATTGTTGGTCTTCTTCCAATGCCCTGAAAGGTAATGGGTAAATTCTAATCCAAGTGCCGCACTCTAAAAAACCAGCAGTGCAAACCAGTTCATTATATTTACTGGATAATGTTGGATAAGTTTTGATGCTAATAAGCACTTTTGTCAGCATAATTACAAGTGAATACTCTTAACTTTGTGATGCTCTACAAGATAATCGCTTACACAATGACGATGGCATTCGCGGTGATATTTTTCAAAACAAGTCAAGGCAATGCGGTGGTATTTTTTTTGTAAATCTAATACCTGTGCAAGCGCCTTGTTTTTATCAGGCAATGTGGTTTTATATTCATCAAATAATTTTTTATAAGCTAACTTATCATCCAAATTTTGCCTTTTATTAGATTCAATACCTAACTCTGGAATATGTGCGTATTCAATACCCAATTTTGGCAAAATATTATTAAGTGTCTTATAACTAAAGCCGAATTTACGGCTAAAGGGATTTTTCCGCACATCAAGCAATAGTTTAATATCATTTCTAATTAATTTGTTTATATAAGCCTCAATACTAATGCCCTCGTAGCCAATCGTATAAATGACCTTATTATTTTTACTAAGTTTATTCCGCTCTTGGGTGATTTTCTTTCTCGTTGCAGATCCGCAAATATTTTTAATCTGGCTATTGATTGCATAAAAGGGGTGATTGTCATAAACAAATTTAATCAGCTCATCGCCTTTTAATTGCTTTTGCGCTTCAGGGTATTTGAATAAACTATTGCTGTCTTTTGTTTTTAGCCAAATAATGGGATTATCTACTTTCAACCCTATTTTTTTATCCACAACTTCTATAAAACCTTGTTCGGATAAATCCGATAAATCCTTATCTAACTGAAACGAATAACACCCATACTGATAAGGCACAAAGTCATAGCCCATAGGGTTTTGCACGGAAAACAAAAAACTGTGTTTGTGCAGATCAGTTCTGCTTATATTCTTGCCCATAAAGTGCAATAAAGACAATAATATTCTTTGCCTATAAAATTTTGGTTTGTCTTTTTTTATGTCCATAAGTGAGATATTTTACAATTATTTTTCACCCTCAATAATTTTGCTTTCAGTAGTGCTGTAGATTTTATAGACTACTGTATCAATTTTGGTTTCTGATGCGTGGTGTTGATGGCAGTCTATTTTTTGAATATTGATTTTAATTCTTCAATAATTTTCACTGTTGATTCTTTGTGGTTTTTATACATTGAGTAAGTGATGCTATCAATTATTTTAGGTATAAAAGCTTGATAGTGCTGATTGTCTTTGCTTGCTTGTATTTTTTCAAACATTTTTGCCATTGCCAGGCGGTTACTGCCTTCAATCCTAAGTTGTTTGGCATTGGTATATTGACGAATGACAACAAAAGTGATGATTGATGAAAAAATATAGAGGGAATATGAGATTTTATAATCCACTTTATAATAAAAGGTTAAAGCCAATAAACCCACAAAAACAAGCACAGTAAAAATAGTGCTTGCCCAAAACCACCGCTTCTCGTCTTTTGTATACTCGGTTTTTAAATCTGTCAAAATACTTTGAAAATCTTGGACTTTTTCAACTTCCTTTTTTGTTTCTTCAATTTTCTTTTTTGTTTCTTCAGCTTGCTTTTGTGGAATAACAGTCGGATCTAATTCATTTGCTTTTTGAAAATCTTCTATTGCCTCTTTTTCTTTTCCTATTTTGCGATAAGTCACTCCACGATTGTGTAAAGCCTTAGCAAAATCGGGCTTTAATTCAATAGCTTGGTCAAAGTCCTGAATGGCACGATCAGCTTCTCCTTTCTTGCCATAAGTTGTCCCACGATTATAAAAAGACTCAGCAAACTCGAGGTTTAATTTAATAGCTTGGTTGTAATCCTCAATGGCACGATCAAATTCACCTTTCTCGTCATAAGCCAACCCACGATTGTTAAAAGCACCAGCAAAATCAGGTTTTAATTTAATGGCTTGGTTGTAATCCTCAATGGCACGATCAAGTTCTCCTTTCTCGGCATAAGCCGTTCCACGATTGTTAAAAGCCTCAGCGTATTCAGGGTTTAATTTAATAGCTTGATCAAAATCTTTGATGGCACGATCAAATTCTCCTTTCTTGCGATAAGCCGTCCCACGATTGTTAAAAGCACCAGCAAAATCAGGTTTTAATTTAATGGCTTGGTTGTAATTCTCAATGGCACGATCAAACTCTTCTTTCTCGCCATAAGCCGACCCACGATTGTTAAAAGCCTCAGCGTGTTCAGGGTTTAATTCAATAGCTTGGTCAAAGTCCTGAATGGCACGATCAAATTCTCCTTTCTTGCGATAAGCCACCCCACGACCGTTAAAAGCATCGGCGTATTCAGGGTTTAATTTAATAGCTTGGTCAAAATCTTTGATGGCACGATCAAATTCTCTTTTCTCGCCATAAGCCACCCCACGATTGTTAAAAGCCTCAGCGTATTTAGGGTTTAATTCAATAGCTTCGTTGTAATCCTCAATGGCACGATCAAATTCTCCTTTCCCGTCATAAGCCGACCCACGACCGTTAAAAGCCTCAGCGTATTTAGGGTTTAATTCAATAGCTTCGTTGTAATCCTCAATGGCACGATCAAATTCTCCTTTATCGGCATAAGCCATCCCACGATTGCTAAAAGCCTCAGTAAACTTGGGGTTTAATTTAATAGCTTGCTTGTAATCCTGAATGGCGAGATCAAATTCTTTTGCTTCAAAATAATCATTGCCTTGATTAAAAAATTTCACTGCTTTTTTATTCATTTTTCAGCCTCAATAATTTTTATTTTAGCGGTGCTTAGGTTGTAGAGTTTATACACTATTTTATCTATTTGGGCTTCTAAAGTGGTGGTGTCTTTGCCGTCTTTTTTGGCAGTGAGGATTTTAACTGATTTTATTAAAATTTTACTCTGGCCAGACTTATTTTTGAAAAATATTATTTTAAACTTGAATAACTTGTTGTATTCTATTTTTAATTTGATTGTAAATATCAATACTCACACCATCTTCAAGCTCTAAAGTAACCGCCAGACCGTAACATATCTCTTTATCTAAAGTTTCTATTGCATCTTTTTTACAATTTATATGTAATTTGATATGTTCATTATCTTGAAAGGCTAATATTTTATTTTTACCTGTCAAAATTTCATGTTGAACAGTACCTTTATTGACTATATGATGATTTGAATCTATTCTACTAATATTCAATACAGAATCGTTATTTTTTGGCGGTTCAAAACTTAATTTAGCTTGTCTTAAATTTCTATGATTAGTATTAATTGGTGAAAACCACGCCAAAGTAATAGTCATGCTTCGCCAAACTTTTTCGCCTGACAACCCATAAGGTATTGGAAAAATATATTCATGCGTTTCGTTCTGTTTAATTTTACCACTGCCTAACACTGTGCCGCGTTGCTCGGTGCAAGCCAAAACCCTCTCAATATCAACCGAGCCATAACCTAAATAACGATTGATAACTTTCTTAAATACTCTTGAATTATTAGCAGTTTTTAATTCTTTTAATATTTGCTTGCTAGCATTATCTTGTTTAGCACCATGCACCAATAAAGCTTTAATTAGCACCGCCATTAACTCATCATCTATATTTTCATTATTCTCTGCTTGTAATTTTGATAATACTTCATAAATTCTAGCACCACTATGGGTGGCTAACGCACAAGCATTGCTTGTGCCAGCAGTGTATTTTGTTTGTGATAATTCGCCTTGTTGTGAGCCATCTGCTGCCACTTGTTGCCCTGGTTTTATGTTGTATTCGTTAAGCTTGCATTCTGTTGCACTATCAACATGAGGAGAGATGTATAGTTGCTTACCACCTGCAAAATATATCTCTGGCTTTATGGAATTTCTAAATCCATAGCCAAAACGCGAAAGAGGGCTAAATAAATTATCTGGCAATAAATCAATGTTATTAGCAAGTGCAAATCCGCTAGAATCATCCATATTTAAAGCACCGATTGTCAATGAATTTAACGATTCAGCAGGTGATAATAGTCGTCTTTGTGATAACTGTTTGCTGATACATTTTACAATATGCTTGTTTTTATCATTGTTCGATAATGCACTAAATTCTCCATAAGGGATGTCCATATTAAAGTCATCCACATAGTTGCCAGCACTGACACAAAACAACACTTGATATTTATCAGATAAATAATCCAATAGTCGCGCCCATGGACTGGGAAAATGAATAAATAGACGATCTGGATCACCTAATGAAATATTGATAATTTTTATATGTGGTGCTTGTGCAGGTGTATCACCTTCACCTTCAAATATACGCCTAACTGCTCGCTCAATCCTATCTTCAAAAAATATTTCATCAGGAAAACCTTCATCGTCTTGTTTATATTGCATAACTGGCAAATGATAAACATTGCTTGTTAAGGTTGTTGGGTTGGATAAATCACCATGAATTACCAGTGATGCCATGGCTGTGCCGTGGCCTCTTTTACCCGTCTGATAAGTGGCAGATAAATTATCAGGATCATCCAGTAATAATCTATTTTTTAATGCGATATGTTGAGTATTTGGCACACCATCAAGAATGGCAACTATAGGTGGAAAATCTGATTTTGGTAATTCTGTTAATTCAATATGTTTAGCGTCAATATCATCATCACTTGGCGTAGATATATTTTGCCCCGTTGGATAGCAATACATAATGCCTGAAAAGTTAAATAATTCTATATCTGTTGTGTCTGATGAATCTAAATTATCTAATAAATCACGTATTTTATTAGTAGGTAATTTTGCTTTAACTGCATGAAAAGCTATTTCTGGTTTATCTATAGTGGCAATAATCTCGCCACCTTGGTTTTGTAATAATTGCTTTATTTTGTCTTCATTATTTGATCTTTTGTTTTGATTACTGCGATAAAACAATTCAATTTGAAAAGTTTTGTTTGAATCATCTGGATGGTTTATAAAATCATCATTCCAACGCTCTACCATTCTAGTGTCTTTTAATGCTTCTTGAATGCCCCATTTACGAATATCTCTAATTTGAGTAAATACATCACGCCACTTTGTTTGACCCATTGGAAATTGCTCGCCTTTTTGCCATTTTTTGAATAGCGATAACAACTCTTGCATTCCCTGTTGATTACTGAACGACAAAAACAATCTACCAGATAAAGGTTTATTTTTTGCTTGATTTATTGCATCAATAATATTATTTTCAAAGCCAATTAATAACGAATTATCGCCAATAATTTCTCCTTTGTGGTTAATAAATCCTATCTCTATTAGTTGTTCTTGAATCTCCTTGGATTGCACTCGTGTGGCAATGCCATCAATTTTATTTTTGAAAAAATCAACACCTATTGTGGGCGGCTCATAAAAATTATCATCAGCCTCAATATCATCAATATCCCACTCCCCCATCCACTCTAGTCCACCTGTTCTATCAATTGCATTTTTAAAATTTTCAATACGCCCTATAATTTCTATCACCAAAACCGTTTCTGGCTCTAATCCAGCCATATTAATACTGGCTTGTAATTTATCAATTTTTGTTTTTAAGCGTTGTGCTTGAATATTATGTGTTGGAAAATGTGGTTGAGATGGTGGAAATCCTGATGCTGCTTCTGGGGTTGCTCTTCTTGCATTTGGAAAAAACAATAAAGGCAAATTATCCGCCATAATTAATCCTTATTAGTGACTGGTTTTAGCCTGCTTCTATATTGGGTTAATTTGAGATTGGTAATAGTTTTGGCGTTATTTTGCTTTTTATCTAAAATGGCTTTTCTAACAATGCCTAAACAAAACTCTTCGGCTTCGGCAAAATTTAACCCTTTCAAATGTTTGGCGATTGTTTCTGCGGCTAGTCCAAATTCAACATTACAGCGTTTGCTTATTTGAGTAATAAAATCTGTTAGCTGTGTTCTTGTGGGTAATGGCAATTCTACTCTAACTTGAAAACGCCGCCATACTGCCCTATCTAACAACTCCGGGTGATTGCTTGCAGTAACGACTACAACATAATCAGGCAAGCTATCTAATTGTAATAACAGTGAACTCACTACTCTTTTAATCTCCCCTGTTTCGTGTGTATCGCCTCGCTCTTTTGCCAGCGTTTCAAATTCATCAAAAAATAACACACAGCGCATTGTTTTAGCATAATCCAATACTGACTTTAAACGCCCAGAGGTTTCGCCTAAATAACTACCGACTAAATTTTCATAACGCACCACTAATAATGGATACATCAATTCGTGCGCTAATGCTTCTGCTAATGTCGTTTTGCCATTACCCGGAGGGCCTGCAAACAATAAACTATTTCTTGCTCTTAGATTGTAAGAATGTAATAACTCGCTTCTATGTTGCTCTTCAACTAGCTCTTGTATTTGTTCGCGAATTTTATCTGGCAATACCAAGCTGTTTAAGCCTCTTTCTGGTGTTGTTTCAAAATATAAATCAGCATTAGAATTGTTATTGCTTATTTTATTTATAGATTTTTTAACGGTTGGCTTTAGTGCCTCTATCAATCTATCTGCTAATATCCTGTGACCTTTATTTTTCTCTTCTTGGATTAAATTTTGCGCAATCTTACGCACTCCTAACTGGTCGCCATTACTTGCATTTTTAACTAAATTTACCAGTAAATCTGCTTGAGCCATTATAGTTATCCTTATTAATTATCTTTTTTATTTTAATATGTCCATTCACAATCAAACCCACTATTTTTAGCAAGGGTTGCGAGTGGTATTATAATCTCTTTATATTTAAAAGCCTCAGCAAGATCGAGGGTTTAATTCAATAGCTTGCTTGTAATTTTTAATGGCAAGATCAAATTCTTTTGCTTCAAAATGAGCATTGCCTTGATTGAAAAATTTCTCTGCTTCTTTATTCATTTTTCACCCTCAATAATTTTGATTTCAGTAGTGCTTAGCTTGTATATTTTATAGACTATTGTATCAATTTTGGTTTTTAATACGTGGTGTTGATGGCAGTCTATTTTTTGAATATTGATTTTAATTCTTCAATAATTTTCACTGTTGATTCTTTGTGGTTTTTATACATTGAGTAAGTGATGCTATCAATTATTTTAGGTATAAAAGCTTGATAGTGCTGATTGTCTTTGCTTGCTTGTATTTTTTCAAACATTTTTGCCATTGCTAGGCGGTTACTGCTTTCAATCCTAAGTTGTTTGGCATTGGTATATTGACGAATGACAACAAAAGTGATGATTGATGAAAAAATATAGAGGGAATATGAGATTTTATAATCCACTTTATAGTAAAAGGTTAAAGCCAATAAACCCACAAAAACAAGCACAGTAAAAATAGTGCTTGCCCAAAACCACCGCTTCTCGTCTTTTGTATACTCGGTTTTTAAGTCGGTCAAAATACTTTGAAAATCTTGGACTTCTTTAACTTCCTTTTTTGTTTCTTCAATTTTCTTTTCTGTTTCCTCAACTTGCTTTTGTGGAATAACAGTCGGATCTAATTCATTTGCCTTTTGAAAATCTTCTATTGCCTCTTTTTCTTTTCCTATTTTGCGGTAAGTCAATCCACGACCGTTAAAAGCACCAGCGTGTTCAGGGTTTAATTCAATAGCTTGGTCAAAGTCCTGAATGGCACGATCAGCTTCTCCTTTCTTGCCATAAGTTACCCCACGACCGTTAAAAGCATCGGCGTATTCAGGGTTTAATTTAATAGCTTGGTCAAAATCTTTGATGGCACGATCAAGTTCTTCTTTCTGAACATAAGTTACCCCACGACCGTTAAAAGCATCGGCGTATTCAGGGTTTAATTTAATAGCTTGGTCAAAATCTTTGATGGCACGATCAAGTTCTCCTTTCCGGACATAAGCCAGCCCACGATTGTAAAAAGCCTTAACGTATTCAGGGTTTAATGTAATAGCTTTGTTGTAATCCTCAATGGCACGGTCAAATTTTCTTTTCTTGCCATAAGCCACCCCACGATTGCTAAAAGCCTCAGCGTATTTAGGGTTTAATTCAATAGCTTCGTTGTAATCCTCAATGGCGCGATCAAGTTCACCTTTCCCGTCATAAGCCAGCCCACGACTGTTAAAAGCCTCAGCAAACTTGGGGTTTAATTTAATAGCTTGGTCAAAATCTTTGATGGCACGATCAAATTCTCCTTTATCGGCATAAGCCATCCCACGATTGCTAAAAGCCTCAGCAGAATCGGGCTTTAATTTAATAGCTTTGTTGTAATTCTGAATGGCGAGATCAAATTCTTTTGCTTCAAAATAATCATTGCCTTGATTGAAAAATTTCACTGCTTTTTTATTCATTTTTCAGCCTCAATGATTTTGATTTCAGCGGTGCTTAGGTTGTAGAGTTTATAGACCATCTAGTCAATTTTGGTTTCGTCGCCAATATGCCAACCGTATTCTTCGCTATTCATTTTTACCTTTAATATTTTTCACTTCCCAGACTTCCTGCGGTTATTACAACCTTTGCTCTATCCCCATAAAAGATTTACATTATGTCTATTAATTTTGTTGGGTCTATGTTAAATTGCAACATATTTGCACTAGGCCTGCCACCATCTCCGCCTTTTCTTTGCATTAAAATCTTACCAATTTTAATGCTTCCTTGTGGTGATATTTCTATCTCACCATTGCCAAAAAAATTACAAACAACATTGATGGATTTTAATGCCCAGTGAGTGATTTTATAGTCTCTATTTCTTACAATTACCAACATCCATTCAGCAGCAAGTTTACCTCTACCTTTTAATATATCACTAACTATTAGTAACTGATTAGCTTTTAAAAAATCAAATAATGCTACTCTATCCTGCTGCGATAATTCATTAATAAACATCCGCCTAGGGTCTCTTGCGTTATCTATATGCGGCGGTAATTCGCCTGTAAAGTGCTTTAAAATTTTTACCACATTTTTAGGAATATTCCACAATTCCTGATAGGTTTCCACCCATCTTTTATCAATTTGATTTTTGCCTGATAATTTTTTATCTTCATCATTAGTTACCAATTTAACTTGTAAGTTTTGCACATCTGTTAAATGTTTTAATTTGATTGATATTTTAATTTCTACTTGTACATCTGCTTTATATCCGCTAATTTGATGGGCTTCAACATGCTCAATATCTTCTAAATGGTAATCCATAGCCATTAACCATTTTTGAGCAGAATCATTAGTTTTCCAGCAATTAAAAGCGTCAACAACACCCAATTCATTTTTAAACCCGTCTTTCGCTGTCTTTGAACCTATTTTTTGTTTTTTGTTCATATTGACCATCTCTAAATTATTGATAAACTTCAACACCTTAGCGGCAATCGCCTGAACCGTGCTAACAGTCATTGCATTGCCAGCTTGTTTTAGTAAGTGTATATCTAAAATATTGTCTCTAGCTTTTTGGGCTTTTTCTTTACCAAACCCCTGTAATAAAAAAGATTCATAACCAGATAATTTTCTAAATTTACCATTTCTAACATACAAAATACCGTGTCTTCCTAGCCTTAAAGTTGGCACTCTGTTGTAATATTTCCTTAAATCTGATTGCCGAGTATCTATAACCAAATTTTCCTCTTTTAATAATTCTGCAACGCTAAATTTATCTTTATTGTATTTGTTTTCTAAGTATCTTTGAAAGGTTTTGTATGTTTGCTGCTTATCGTTAAAATCTAGTTCTACATTATCAATTAAAAAATCAGTTACATTGGATTTTTTAGTCAACTTCTGAGGAAAATCAAAATCAAAGTTATTATCTCCTAACAGTTCCTTTTTTACTCCTACAAAATAAATACGCTCTCTCATTTGTGGCGTGCCATAATCAATGCTATTTAACATTTGCCATTTAACAAAATATCCAGCTTTATCTAATTCATCTAAAATTATTTTTAAAGTTAAGCCGTTATCGTGACCTATCAAACCCTTTACATTTTCAAAAATAAAAAATTTAACAGACTTTGCAATTAAAAATTCTATCAAGTGAAAAATGATTTCCCCTTTCTTTTGCACCTTGTCATAAATGCCTTGCCTCTTGCCTAAAACAGAAAAAGCCTGACAAGGAAAACCTGCAATCATCACATCAAAATCAGGCAATTTATCTGCATTTATTTTGGTTAAATCACCGTAATTTTTGCCTTTATCATTGAATAATAGACGATAAGTTTTTTCAGCATTTTCATCAATTTCAGAAAATCCAACACACTGCATACCTAGGTTATCTAAAGCCAGACGACCACCACCAACCCCAGCACAAAAATCCATAAAGGTTAATTGATTGGTATTTTTTGGCTCATCAAAACGCTTAACCAGTTCAATAGCGGAATGTATTTGCAGCGCCTTAACTTCGCCGATACCTTTAACAGATGTTAAATCTTTAATGCTGACATTAAGAAAATTTTTGCCAAATTTATTAATAATCTGAGTAGATAACTCTTCTACATTTACACCTTTAATGCCACTTCCAAGCAAAATCGCTAAAAGGTCGGTTTTGGATAATGCGTTAGCGCCTTTTTGCAATAATCGCTCTCTTGGGCGTTCAACTTTTGGAATGTCTTTTATTTTTGGCATGGAATAATTTTATAACTGAGCCATCACTTCATCAGAAATATCAGCATTGTGATAAACCTCTTGGGTGTCGTCTAGGTCTTCTAGGCGTTCAATTAGTTTCATAAATTTTTCGGCGTTGACGAGGTTGAGTTCGACGCGGGTGGCGGGTTCCATGGTTACTTCGGCGTGGCTTGCTTGCAATCCTGCATCGGTGAGTGCGTCTTCTACGGTAAATTGGTATTGCTTGAATAAATCACATAAGCCTGTTTCGTTAGTGTTAAAAAATAAGGCATTGTCAAAATCTAATGCATTATTTTTTCTATCAGAAAGGCCATCAATGCGAATGGCACTGCCAATTTTGCGGACGGTTTTGTCTTGGTCGTAGGCCGATTTTTCTTCATCTGTTGCCTCGCGGTCTAAACATTCAAATAAGCCGCCGTTTAAAAACGGGGTTTGCTTGAATAAATCCATAATTTCTTGCTCATCGTTGTTTTGAAAATAATTTTGATAACGATAAATATTGGCGGCTAAATAATTGGTGTTATTGGGCTTGCCATTGGTGGTGCGGCGAAAACTACGGTCTTTTATTTGACGATTTAGCGTGGCAAAAAATAGATTTTGTAAAATAGCTTTGTAGAAACTGCTGTCTTCTTCATATTTAATCAAGTTTTTGAGTTTGGTTAAATCAAATAAATCTTTGTTAATTAGGTGTTTTTCTTTGAGAAACCAGACGAATAAAATCCGTGTTAAAAAGCGGATTAAACTATCCTCAATATGGCTTTTGGCGTTTTCGTCATTGGGGAAAATCACTTTTTCTTTGGCGTGGTTATACCAATCGTATAATTGTTTATAAAAATCCTTGTTAAGTTGCTCAACCGCAAAAGCGGCTTTTAAGTCTGCTAATGTTGAGGTTTTATTAAGGGTTTCAAAACGCTGTTTGGCAGTTCTAATTTGGGCATTTTCACCTAAAAGATAGGTAAAGCGTTTACTGGCTGTTTGCTGTTTTTCTAAACCATCTTCGGTGAATTTATATTCAATGGCAATAAAACTAAAACGCCACTGTTTGTTTTCACCATCCACATAAACTGCTAAAGCGCCATCTTCTGGTGGGATTTGTTTGGCAACTAGATTGCGCAAGCCAGCCCGATTGCGTGATAATTTGGTATTGGGTTTGATGTGGATTTCAAAAACGGGTAATTGTTTGTCATCAGCCGTTGTTATATATCCTAATGACTTAAAGGTTTTAACCTCTGTATTGTTGATTGTAATAGGCGTTAAGGTTTTAGAAAAATTAAACTTTTCGCTTAAAAAATTAAGATAATTGGGTTGGTTGTAGGCTTGCTTAAAATCCATATTAAATGGCTGTTTGTTGTAAATTGGGCATTACACTGGCGATTTTTACAAAATCTTTATCATTGTGTAATAAGATTAAATCATTTTCTATGGCACATTGGGCGATGAGGCAATCTATAGTGGAACGTGGTGTAACGCCATTTTGACGACATTTTCTATAAATATTAGCCGCTTGTTGATGGCTGATTTTATCGTTTTGAAAGCCGTAGAAAGGCTGTGCCGATAAATAGGATTGTTGCACATTAAGCAATTTCTGAGTGCTTGCCCCTTGCAATACCTCAGTATAAATGAGTAAATTTATCCCTAATGCCTCTGGCGACAGTTGTCTGAGAAATTTAACTGTCTTGGCTTTGCCGTTGATGCCATCTATCCAAACCGATGAATCTATTAAATACACAATTATTTTAACTTTGGCAGGTGGTCTCTACCGCGTAATGCTTTGTAATCATAATCCTTATCAATACTGCCCATGCCCAATAAATCCATAATATTTGGCTTTTTATGATTGGCAATAAACTCTTTTAGGGCGGTGTCTATCAAGGCACGTTTAGTTTTTATTTGGCTGAGTTTTAGGGCTTCTTGGACGATGTTTTCATCTAAGACAACATTGGTTCTATGGGCAGTGCTTAACATTTTTTACCTCTTTGTGTATTAATGGGGACAGGCTACTTTTTAGGGTGTAATCCATGCAAATGTGGATGCTATCCTTTTTTACCTGGATTATACCAATCACCAAAATAAATCGCTCAGATAGTGCTTATAGTTGGTGCAAATATGAATGCTAGATGGGTGATTTATTTTGGTGATTGGTATTACACCCTAAAAAGTAGCCTGTCCCCATTAATTCAATATTTTTCACTTCCCAGACTTCCTGCGATTATCGTCTTTACATAACATCTGGCAATTTTTAGTAATGGTTTTTCCGCCTTCGTGCCAAGGTTTTATGTGGTCGGCTTCCATTTCTACTAGGGTGAATTCTTTTTTACATTTTTTGCAAATGCCTTTTTGCTTTTCGTATGTCTCGCGTTTTTGATTGTCGGTAAATGCACGGATGTTGAGGTATTTTTCTTTTCCTGTAAGAGCAAATGGATAAATACCTGATTTTTTAGTAACATCGTCATCTTGCATCAATTTTGCTATTTCTGCCTCTAATTTATCTGAATCAAATTTATCATCTTTAAACTGATTGTATAAAAAACCAAAATCAACGCCTTTCATTTCTTTGCGATATTTTGCAAAAACTATCTCAACCCAATTTATTACATTTTGAAAATACAGCCATAATTCATCTGCCTTGGGTTTGTGCTGATTTGTTGCCATATAATCTTCAATTTTATTATCAGAAATCCATTTAATCGCAGTTTCTAAATAATCTTGCCTGATTGATGAACCTGTTAAATATTTATTGGCAATATTGTGAGCGGCACAGCCATTTCTACTAAAATATCGTTTCGCATCAGACACCCACGCACCAGAATAAACGGCGTTTCTTAATTCTTGGTTGGTAAGTTTTTCACCTGCGATATTGATGGTTTTAAACCACTCTAATTTTTCACTATCGCTGCCGCTACACTGATAAATTGAGAGTTTATAGTTAAGGATTTGTGCTTGCTTATCATCTTGCAGATTATTAAAATACAACTCTTTATAAGAAAAATCGCCATTAACATACTGGCATACCGAAATAGTGCGTTGTTGCCCATCAATCACTTCAAAACCACCGTCATCACGCACTGCCCAATACATTACATTTAAGGGAAAATCTTTAGTTAAAGTGTCAATCACGGCACTTCTTTGCTCATCTTTGTAAATAAATTCGCGTTGATATTTAGGGCGAATATCTAATTTGCCGCCATAGCCCACAACCTGACCGCTGGCAGTATCATCGGCGTAATCTTTGACTAAATCAGCCACTGTTATTTCTTTGAGTTTTATCTCCATTATTTTTTGTTTTTGATTATTTTATGCTTAATTTTTATCATGGCTAAGTTCAGTTCAATGGTTGTTTCGCTACTGGTGTCATCAGCAAATTCTTGATTGAGAATATCGCCAATAAGTTGCCCGCTTTTCTTGATAAGGCTCTGTTTTTTAAGCTCACTTTTTTCTGTTGCCAGACTTTTGGCTACATTGCTAAACTCCCTCACTTTAGCAAAAGTTTCAATAATTTGTAGTGTTGCGTTTGTTGCTTGTTTTGATTTTATGATAGTGGCTAACATATAGAGTCCTTTTTCGGTAAAGGCTTTGGGTAAAACTCTGGTTTTAGATAATTGCATAGTATTGTTTGTGGTGGAAAAATTCCCCCGCAAATATTCTAATTCATGTTTTGATAATTTAAAAATATAGCCATCAGGAAATTTATCTAAATTATTTTTTACTGCTTTGTTAATATCTCTAGTTTCTACGCCATAAATTTTAGCCACATCACTATCTAAAATAACTTTTTGGCTTCTCAGTTCAATAATAAAGGGTTCAATGGATTGCATATTATAGTTTTTTGTTTTTGATTATTATACGATCGAAAATTTTATTTTTTCAAGGTGGTGGAAATTTTCCACCACATCTTGTTTCTCATTTTCTTCTAATTCAAAAATGTAACCATTAGGAAATTTATCTAAATTATTTTTTACTGCTTTGTTAATATCTCTAGTTTCTACGCCATAAATTTTAGCCACATCACTATCTAAAATAACTTTTTGGCTTCGCAGCTCAATAATAAATGGTTTAATGGATTGCACATTATAGTTTTTTGTTTTTGATTAAAATTCTTGCGTATAGTATAGATAAATATCCATTTACATTATCAGCAGTATAATAAGTCCCGTTGGGTTTTCTGGAATAGAGTAGCGTTGACCGCGTATTTGCCTTACTCCCATTTGCTGTGGAGCCGTTTTGATTGACTTGGATAGCATTTTTATAGCGTTTTGTAGGACGACACTCAAACTCATCTCGCCCAGCAGTTATCCCTAAAATCTCAAACTGCTCAGGATTATATTTATCCATAAAGGTAATCGGCACACCCATAGCACCTTTATAGTCCACAGGTATTTCTTTGGTTTTATCCACATTAATCGCATCGTAATTATCGTATTTTGGGTAGTCTGCTTGGTTGTAGGTTTTATACAAAATCAGGTCTTCGTGTCTTTCTTTGTAGTCTAAATTAGTAAACCAACGCACCCCTTTAACTCTGATAAATTTATTGCCATTTTCATCAATTCTACTACTAGCTGCATGTAATGGATAATCTTTGGGAACGCCAAACTCTCTATCGCCACTATGAATACTGGCACCTAACCATAATTTATTTTCCTTAATCAATTTAAAAGTTTCTTTATAGGTTATGGCATTCATATTGCCAATAATCAAAAACTTTTTATCGTATTCTACCAACTGTGTAACATACTCTCTAAACAGAGAAAACGGCGGATTAGTAAGCACAATATCGGCTTGTTTTAATAATTTTATACATTCATCGCTTCTAAAATCACCATCGCCTTTAAAATGCTTAATACCAATTTCCTCAGTATCAGGGATTTTGTTGTTATTTTTATCGCCTTCGTATTCTAAATAAATGGCTTTTTCACAATCGTGTTGGCTGAATAAATCCATCTGTTGATTTTTATAGCAAGTAGCAATCAACTTTTTAAGCTCTAACTTTCAAAATTGTAAGAAAAATAATGAAAAAAATTACTCACTCTTGGATCATCACAATTACACAGCACCACTTTATTTTTAAAGTGTTTTTTATAATGCTTTACTTCTTTTTCAATATCCGCTAATTGAGTATAAAACTCATCTTTCTTGGCTTTATTAGCCTTATGTAAATTGGTATTTAATGTTTTCATTTTTTATTTAATCTAATTCACCAGACAATATTTGCCATATTTTTTTATATTCTGAGCCAGTTAAAAAATTACTTTTATATATAGCCCAATCTTCGTTGCGTAAACTTTTTAAGTATTTTCTTGCTGTTGCAATATTTCTTTTTTCTGTTCGCTGTTTAAAATTATTACCGATTGAATCTGCGATACTTCTTGGAACTGAATTCATGCGCATCAATACTGATTCTTCATTATTAACGCCGTGATAAAGCATTGCTGGCATTAAATTCAATTGTCTTTTTTGTTCGTCTGACATAGCTTCAAAATCCAGCCCAGATATTGAAGCTAAAGCAGATAAACCCCATGTACCACCATTAGCTAATTTGCTATAAATTGCATTATAAACTTCAGATATTTTTTTAGAATCATTGCCTTCAAAAAAACTAATTGCAATTTCATTGATTGTTTTACCATCAATCCATGCTTTGGCTATATCAGCCATACGAGATTTTTTTCTGCCTTGTGTGTCGTCATGAGAAAAGTTTAATTGCTCTATTTTGAACATAACACTAAACAAATCAGGTAACTTACTATCAGTTGAGCTAAACAAACTTTGTGGCATCCAGTCTGATGTGGTTAATTTATATTTTAATTGATCTATTTCTTGTGCTGCTTTCTTAACAGATTCTACTGAAAATCCTGTCATATCAGCTTGCGCAACTCTACCCATGTTTTTTGCAATACTTTGTGTGTATTGTTTAGTAGCTTCAAGTAATATCTCAGAATGATTTTGATTGGTATTTTTTAGCTCGCTATAACCAAAAGTATTGGTAAGCATTTGATCCATTTCATTTATGGTTGCTTGTAGTTCTTTCTTCTCATTTAATAAATGTGCAATATAACAGCGAAAATCCTCCCATTGAGGAGCATACATCATACTTTCTAAATTATTTAATTCACCACGATTATCTAACTCCTTAAGAATGCCAATTAAACGAGAAATTAAATCTCCAGTGCTTTGCTGAACAAAGTGAGTTAGCTCTTTTTCTTTTTCGTCTGAATCACAAGCAATACCAACTACGCCTATATTATCCTGCCCAATCCTGCCTGCTCTACCTACTAAATTCCAAAATTCTCTATATGACATTTTTTTACCATAAGGGTATTCAATGCTTTGTAAAAATATGGAAGAAACTGGAAAATTAATACCTTGTGCAATTGTAGTGGTAGCACATAAAACTCTCAATTCACCTTCTTCAGTAAGCCACTCCATTAGAGATTTTATTTCATCTGAAAGACCTGAATTATGAATACCAATACCTTTGTCTAACATTTTTATTAATTCAAATTCGACTCCAACTTCGTCTTTAAGATAATTTTGCACTAATTTAATATTTGTTGAAATATTTTCAAACGGATCAATATTTTCAAATATAGTTTTTGCCACACTCCAAGTGTTTGGCTTAGTTTTTACAACAACAATGCTGGTACCACGATTAGCAAAATTTTTAGCACAAGCTGCTACTAATTTAGACAAATTAGCACTGCTGTAAGTAACATCATTAATAGGCTTTGTGACACCAATTTTATGCTTGCCCTTTAAATGAATGGTTTTAGGGCTGGTGATTAGTGTTTTGTATTTTATTGACCAATCACCGCGTTTTTTACCTTTTTGCTTTGTGACTAATCCTATAATGCGTTCATTTGGTTTCCATGGGCTGGTGCTTAAACTAATAGATAAACCCGCATTACGATCATGGGCTAACCAGCGTGATAGTGTTTGTGCATTCTCAACATAGGGCATTAATAACAAAAAATTAGCTTTTGCTTGATAATGTTGTTTAACTGTTGCCAATAATAATTCAATTCTAAGCCCTCTACTTTCGTCCTCTATATTGTGAGCTTCATCCATTACTAATAATGATAAAGGTCTTTTTATTTTATGGTTACGCAATACTAACTGCATTTTTTCGGGCGTTGAAACTAAAATATCAAAACTAGCCTCATCATTGAGCATATCCTCTTCTAAAGCATCAACCTCAATAGCACCACTTAATTTTTCTACTTTAATGCCAATAGGTGAAAAATCTTGACGCAATTGCCGAGTAATTTGAGACACTAATGCTTTAGTAGGTGCGATGTAGGCAACCCAGCCTTTGGTTTCGCCAAAATTATTAATGGCTTGTAATATTTTAAATTGAGCTAATAAAGTTTTACCACCAGATGTCGGCATATCAACAACCACTGCTGTTTTAGCAGGGTCTAGTAAATTCATTTCCTTGAGCGCTGCTCTTTGAGGTGGAAGCAACTCTAAAAGTGGTTTTGCCTGTTTTGATAGTTTTTCAATAAATTTAGTTGCTTTTGAATTGATAGTGCGTGCAACCCACCAAATTGAGCCGTTAATCATCTGTTCTGCACAAGCGTGCAGCCAACGCAATAAAACTTCTAATTGAGCATCGCCGCCATCAGCTGAAATTTTAATTGCTAAATTAAAGTGTTTATCTAATTGTGATTTAATATCAGCAGGGTCTCCTTGCAGCATATATAGAGATAATAATTCAGATGCCTTTGCCCAATGATAAAGAGCCATCAACCTTATTGCTTTAGTTTGGTTTTCTTTATTGGAATTTGATTTTAAAAACTCTTGCTCATACTGTGCTTGTTCTTTTCTTAATTGATTGATTGAATTTGATATTTGACTTAAATCATTCCAAGAGTTTTTTCTAAATAAACTTACCCAACAAGTAAATAAACATAACAATATTTGCTTATCCCACTCTGTTTCCTGCCTTAATAAAATAGATTCAATTTTTTCTGATTTATCATCATAGATGTGTTTTAAATCAGTCCAACAATCGCCACAACAAGCCAATGATGACAGGTGTAACACATAAAAAATAAATGCAAAATCATCATCTGGATCATTCAAAACTCTATTAATTTCAAAAGCCCTAAAAGAGCCTGCTAAAAATTGATCATACAGATCATCATTTGAATGGTTAATAAAATCATGCATCCCTTCAATTGCAGCCATTTCGTATGCCATTGCTAGACGCTTTAAATCCGCATCATCAAGAATATGGGTGGTTGGATCTAAGGTAAGCTGTTCGCCAACAGCGTTACTCACTAATTTTGCTTTTACGCTTTGTAAAATAGATCGGCGAAAATCATCATCACCCACAGCTTTTACCGCCCAATGATCATCTATCTTTTGTAAAATTTTATTAGTAATCATGATTCACCTCCACTGGTGACACAATCTCTTAATTTATCAAATGATAGATACAAGGCAACAAGATAAGATTTGTTTTTCTTATGTGCCGTAAAGTTATTTTTTAGATAACTCCAATCGTTTACATTTGGCAGAGTATTACGCACTAAGACACCAAATATATAAAAATTATGCTGGTTTTTTAAATATGTCCTCAGTGCTTCTTGATATTTAACTGTTTCTTTTTGACGAAAAAATAAATATTGAATAATTGTCTGACGTAAATCTGTATCGATACATAATTTATTTAACTGTGCACTCAATCCATCATATCTTTTAGAGGTTACTTGTGGAGGTGATTTTTGTTCTGCTGATGTTTTTACTTCACCAAAAGCAAATTCACTATTATGATAACCAACTAAATCAGCCCCTGATAAACTTGATTTAGGGTTTTTTAAATCTCTACGATTAGACCATGGGAAATGACAAGAAAAACATTGTTCAAGATGGACTTCTGCAAGCGCCTCTCCTAATTGCCATTCTTTAATGTTTGTGAGGATTGATTGAGTTGATGTAAAACCAGTTTCACCAATAGAGCTTATATATGCATTCAGCTCGTCCTGCCCATCACTATCAAAACAAGCATTTTTAACAAGTTCAGAGTATTGCTTAACTTGATTGTCTGAATAAGAAATACCAATTATAGAAACTCCATTATGCATTTCCTGATAGTTTGTTGTTCCTTTTGGCAAGATTATAGCCATAATTATTTCACTATATCCATTAAATAATATTCACTTACCATCTTGGGTTTAAAGAATTTCTCCTCAAATCTCAAGCAATTAACAGGGTCTGTAAAGGTTAAAATTTTAGGGCTGGCATTTAGGTTAAGCACAACGGCAATAATATAATCATTTTGATAGTCTTGTGCTTTTTGATATTCGTTTTTGGTGAGGCGAAATTTACCAGTTTTTTCTCTAATGCCTTTTACTTCTGCTAAATAAGAGCGTTGTTAATTGGTAATTTGGAAGTCGTAGCCATCACCATAAAGCCTTGCATCCTCTAATAATCCATTTTTAAAAATATCTATAGAATTGTAGTTATACTTAAAAAATAATTCCGCCTCTAAACCAGTCTCTTGCATCTTTTTAAACTTGGTTTTAATGATAGGTTTTGTTTGATAATCAAGGTCTTTAATATTAAAAAAATCTTGCATATACAGTTTAACAATATCGGCATATTCCACTACATTTTCAGCACCAAACAGACCATCAATTAGAGTCTTCCTATGGATATAAACTTCCCCCTTTTGCCACCAGCCTTTACGGTCATTATTAGGGAAAAAAGGATCAAACAAATCCATACGATTTTTGACCGTGCCAATTGTATCGGCAATTTTATTAGTAACACAAAAATTATAAAATGCAGTCTTGCTATTAAAACCAAATTCTTTAACAAAATCATCGTTAAATTTTGCTAAACCATAGCCTATTAAATTAAGAATTTCATAATTTTGATGTTTGCTACTGTGTTGTGTTTGGGTATTCATTGCAAATTAAAACACTCTTTAGGCGTAAGCTTCCGTGGTCGCCCGCCGTCTAAAATAATGGGGACATTATGTCCGCCACCTGCCATATTAGCAGTGAGCGTGGGGCAAACATTGGATTTGTTATCCCGCACATAGTAGCGGCGATATTGATATACAGTGTCATTCCGCTTGGCATTTTTGGCGGATTTTTTGTGGATGTGGTTATTTTTGTCTGTGTAAAAATAACTTTCATCCACATTGTTTTGCAAAAAATCTTTAATTGGTTTTGGGGTGTTTTCGGTTTCTTGGGGGATGTAAAATGCGTTTGACAAGGGGCAGGCAGTAATCTTTTTATCGTTTATTTTTGTTGGAGCATCAAAGTAAAAATCTGCCTCGTTGCTAAATCCAAGCATATAAATACGTTCTCTGCCCTGCGGTATACTTGTGTATTTTGCGGCGTTTAAAACAAAGGGAATAAATGAATACCCCAACCGCAATATTGCATTTTTAACAATGTCTAAACTGTTGCCTTTGTCGTGCGTGGCGAGGGCGCGAACATTTTCTAATAAATACGCCTTTGGCTGTAATTTTGCGAGCAATTTTGGCACTTCAAAAAACAACCTTCCCCTTTCATCATCAAACCCTTTGCTATGTCCAGCGTGTGAAAACGACTGACAAGGGAAGCCGGCAGTTAGAATGTCTATGCTTGGTAATTCTCTATGATGCAGATCTTTTATATCGCACTCAAATAAATGAGTGTTTTTATTATTTAATTTATAAGTTTTGCAAGCATTAGAGTCTATTTCATTTGCCCATAACACCTCGCAAGACACCGCTTTGAAAGCATGACATATACCACCTACACCAGCAAACAAACTGCCTATTGTATAATTGTTTTGATTTGTATTCATATACCTTATTGGTAGATAGCACCTAAAATTCGCCCACCCTTAGCACCTGTTACCGTAGGGATGTTTGCGGGTTTATTTTGCATGGTTTGGTGGGCAATAGGCAAATGCGGCGACTTCTACGAAGTCGGGATGTATGCCTAGACCTGTGGTGGTAATAAAACCTAATTGTTCAAAACTCTTAATCGCTTGACTGTCGATTGAAATAGCCGTTAAGGTTTTAGAAAAACTAAACGTATCATTTAAAAATTCAAGATAATCTGTTCGCTTGTAAGGTTTGTCTAATAGTTGCATTATTTTTTTATCAATTTTATTGGCTTTAAAAAATTACTACTATCAACAATCTTTTTATGGGTTTTGTTTTCTAATTCAACTTTGGCATTTTTGGCGATAGTGCCGCCTTGTTTGGCGGATTTTTTGTTTTGTTCCAGCCCTTTTGCTTCGTCAGTTTCGGCAATTTGGCGGGTGGATAGCTCGGCTAGGGCAGTAAAAAGTAGCTCGGCTTCACTCATATTATCGCGTAAGTTTCGGCTGTCTAAATTTTTAAGGGCTTTGTGGTCAGCAACAGATAGCCCGCTCCATTCTGAATGGATTATGTTGCTTAAAATGGCAAATTCTTTGCCTGCTTTGACCTCGTTTTCTTGCCAATAATCGGTGAGTTTATTGCGGGTTTCTTGCCCACTCATGCGTTTTTCAATCCATTTTTTGCTTCTGCCTGCTTTTTGCCAGTTTTCTCTGGCACGGTTTAGCGATTGTTCAGGGTCGCTAATTTCTTGGATTCGCTCGTTGCCAACTTTGGCGAGCCAGAGTTTAAAGGGTTCAGCTTTTTTTGAGGGGATAGACTGAATTAGGCGTAATAATTGCTTAGTATTTGCCACATCAGTTAATCGCATTTTTCCGTCTGTGGCTCGCATTTTCAACTGTCCCAAATCATGGGACAGTTGGCTGCCTTCATTTATAAGCTTGGCTTTTAGCGCGTTCCAATATTTTCTAGGTCTTGGGCTTTCTGTCAATATCTCAATTACATCAATAATGGAAAAATACCAAAGTTCATTTTTTTCATCCCAATAAGTTCTAGCTTTTTGATTTTGAAAAAGTTTAATTTTTTTACTCACAATTCTAATCCCCATAGCCGATATTTAAAGATTGATAGCCGGTTTTCGGTGGTTAATTTTTTAGACATAAGATTGGGATATTACAATAATTGGCTGAGTGTCTTGGGCACTTTCCTCTGCGATGTCGGCTTGTATATGCTGGTTAATATCGTATTTTCCAATAATTTTTAAGGCGTTTTCTAACACCACAATCGGCTTTATGCCTTTGATATTTTTTGCCAATTTATTAATGTCTCTGGTGAGGTTTGGAAAGGCTTTATTTTCTGTTTGTTTAATTGCTTGGCTTAGTTTTTCCCGTTCATCGGGGTTGGCATTAGGTAGGTTGGTGATGGATTTTAAAAAATGAATGGCTTTTTTATCTTGCGGAGATAGCGATTTATTTTGAGTTTGGTCGAGGATATTTTGCTCGATTTCACCTTGAAACTTATCCAATGCGGATAAAACTTGTGGGTAGTGTTGTTGGTGCAGTGGTGCGGCTTTGGTGTCTGGAGTGCATTTTAATAATTGGGCAGTTTGGATAAAGCTGTAATTATCAATTTTACGGTCTGCTTGCATCATATAAAATCGGCTACTACCTTTGTCCTCGGTACGAGCAAAAACCAGAGTGCCGTCTTTATGGGTGGCGTTTTTAACCGCATTTCTGACTTTGCTGGGCAGGTCTTTAATGCGTTTATAGTTTTCTGGATTGTGTTTTCTATAGCCTCTTATTTCTTCTAAAAAAGGCAGGGTTTGGTTTTTTTCTGCTTGAATGTTTTCATCAAAAATACCATAGCTACCGATCTGCTCATCAGTGGAATAAATTTGTGAATCTTCGCCTAATGCACTATGAAAAGCTTGCAGTTTAATCAATGCCTTTTTTTCCAGCCCAATATCATCGTTAATTTGTGCGGTGGGATAAAAGTTATACACAAAAATATGGCTTGCCGCTTGCCCAATACGATTGACTCGCCCAATACGTTGCATGAGTTTGGTGGCGTTCCACGGGGTGTCATAATTGATTACCGTATTGGCACGGTGCAAGTTTATGCCCTCTGCTAAAACATCGGTGCTTAGAATAATTTGATAAGCATTTTTCTTGTCTTGGGCGTTGATATTGGCATCAAAATTCTCACTGATGGTTTGCTTTAGTTGATTGCGGTTGCTGGCATTAACCACTAAAGTTTTATCATTAAAATCGGTAGTTGCGATGTTTTGTGATAAATAATTCATGGTATCAGTGCTTTCGGTGAAAATGATGATTTTCTGTTCTGGGTTGTTTTCTGCTACTAAAAAGTTTGGTAATTGGGTTAAAAACTCATCAATTTTTGGGTCTTTAGTTATTTTGTCCCAGTCGGATTTTAATTGTTTCAACATCTCATAATCATGCTTAACGCCCTCAACAAAACCTGCTTCAAAATCATCTTTTGTGCAAATGATAATATTGGGATTAGTTAGGCTTTCATCCGCCAATAACTCCATTAACTCCTCTTCTTTGGCGTTGAGAATATAGTCGCTGATATTGATTTTTGGAGCAATGATGATTTGATTGTTTTTAATCATCTTGAGCATGGTTTCAGATGATTTTATAAAACGCTTTAAGGTTTGTTTAAAAGCATAAAAACTGCTATCCATTCGTTTCAGCAGTAGCGTTTTCATAATACCAACCAAACGATCAGCAATAAAATCAGCCCTCGTGTAGTTTTGCTTGAATTCTGGTTTTAAGTAATGCAAAGCTCGGTATCGCGTATGCAATAACCCTGTTTGCTTTTGTTCTGGGTTGTGAATTTTTTTAATAGTTGCGTCATATAACGCATTTAAATCTGCATCTAATTGGTAATAAACAGGCTTTGGTGCTGTGGTTTCTGGGAAAACGACATTATGTTCAATTAAGTCTTTTTTATAACGCACATTATCTAATAAATCAGTGCGAGTCCTGCGCACCATAAGTGGATCAATCACCTGCTGCCTAATTTCTTCATATAATATTTTGGTTTGTATTGCAGCTTTTTTTGCATCGGCTAATTTTAAAATCTCTTTATATTGCCTTTTGGCTTTATTAAAAAAACTTGCCAACGAAAAATCAAGGGTAGAGTTATTGCCATCCTGAAATAATAAAATTTGATTGTATAAATCATCGGGGCGATTATTCAGCGGCGTAGCTGAAATCAGCATTACTTTTTTGGCTTTATTATCTAAGGTTTTCGTTTTACAAATAATTTGTAATTGGTCGTAAGATTCAGCCGTATCGTTGCGAAACTTATGTGCCTCATCAATAATCACCATATCAAAATCTTTGGCGTTTTTAATTTTATGCAAACTGCCGTTAGTGATGATTTTTACCGCATCATCAAGTTTGAATTTTTGCAGTGTATCTTGCCAGTTTTGTTTTAAGGCGGGTGGAATAATCAGCAAAATTTTAGAACGGTGATCAGGATAACTATTGTGATAATAAAATTGTCTGGCAATTAAAGTGGCAATCATTGTTTTACCCAGGCCCACCACATCGGACAAGAAAAAACCATTATGCTTTTTGAGCATGCCCCAACCCTCATTAACCGCGTCCATTTGGTAGGATAAACGCTTAAACCCATCGGGTAAATCTTGAATGGAATTTGGGTCAAACTCAATATCATCAGCAAAATACTCAATCAGGCATTTTAGATAAAGTTCATAAGGGCTTATGTCGTCGTTTAAATAAGTGGCTTGTTTGCTTTTCTCCACTTGTTCGGGCAATATTTCCACCCCCTCAGACCAAAGTTTCTCAAACTCATCGGTGGCAAATTGAATATCCTCATAATCGTTTAGCAGCACATTAAATTCATAATTAGGGGTTTTTTTAGTGCCTAAACCCGCCTCACTAAGATTAGATGAGCCAGTGATTACATTGCCGGCATTGTGCTGGTTAAAATTATCGGGGCGGAAAATATAAATTTTGGCGTGAATAATACGGCTAGGATGGGCTTTTAGCTGGATTTTTTGTCTTTTAACATCCTCAATAAATTGTAAAATACCCTGCTCGGTTTCTTTATCATATTTCGATTGTTGTATATCTTCGATAAATTTTTTATCCCATTGTTGAGTGGTTTGCTTAACATCGCCCTGAAATAATGCCAAGCCTTTTTGTTGCATATTGCTGGTGATTTTATCAACATCAATGCCAACCAAAATGCGGATATTATCAACATTTTCTAGTAATGGACGCAGTTTAAAATAGCCAGAGGAACGAAAATAACCCACTAAAACATCAAAATTATTGATGGACAAATTGTGTTTAAAAACCCCCGATAATTTCTCAAATAAAGTATTTTCTTTAGTATTAGTAAAAAATTTTGTGTGCATAGTTTGAGTGTCCAGTCATAGCCTTTATTTTTTGAAAATGGTATTAATATTCTTAATTTTTGATAACGTCAAAAAATCGCTTTAAATAATGTCCAGTATAAGAGTCCTCAACTATAGATACTTCAGCAGGTGTTCCTTCTGCAACTAGCATTCCTCCTTCTGCACCGCCTTCTGGTCCCATATCAATCACCCAGTCTGCGGTTTTAATGACATCAAGATTGTGTTCAATAATGATGATGGTGTTACCGTGGTCACGAAGGGTATGCAGTACTGAAAGTAATTGTTTTATATCGTGAAAATGCAATCCTGTTGTTGGTTCATCTAAGATATATAAGGTTTTTCCTGTATCGCGTTTTGATAATTCTTTTGCCAGTTTAACCCGCTGCGCTTCACCACCGGATAAGGTTACTGCATTTTGCCCTAAGGTAATATAGCTGAGTCCTACATCAATTAGAGTATGTAGTTTTTTGGCTAATACAGGCACAGGACTAAAGAATTTAGCGCCATCTTCAACCGTCATTTCTAGAATTTCGTTAATGGTTTTGCCCTTATAACGAATATCTAATGTTTCTCTGTTATAGCGTTTACCTTGACAGATATCACAGGCGACAAAAATATCAGGTAAAAAGTGCATTTCTACTTTTATCACGCCATCTCCTTTACAGGATTCACAGCGACCGCCTTTAACATTAAAGCTAAAGCGCCCAGGGGTGTAACCTCTTGATCTGGCTTCAGCCGTTGCAGCAAACAGTTCACGAACCGGGGTAAAAATTCCGGTATAAGTGGCAGGATTAGAGCGAGGTGTTCGACCGATAGGACTTTGATCAATATCGACTACTTTATCAATATGATTTAAACCACTAATTTCATCACAAGGTGCAGGTATACAACTGGCTTTGTTAATAATACGTGCAACATTTCGATACAAGGTGTCATTGATTAAGGTAGATTTTCCAGAGCCAGAAACACCAGTGACACAGGTTAACAGTCCAATGGGAAAAGAGACGGTTACATTTTGTAAATTATTGCCTCGTGCATTATGAATAGTGATTAGTTTTTTTTTATTTAATGCAGTTAATGAACTTGGAATTTCAATTTTTTGTTTTCCAGATAAATATTGTCCAGTTAATGATGCTGGGTTATTTTTAATTTCTTCAGCGGTTCCTTTAGCGACGATTTTGCCACCATGAATACCTGCACCTGGACCAATATCAATTATATGTTGAGCTGATAAAATTGCATCTTCATCGTGTTCAACCACAATCACGGTATTACCTAAATCGCGTAAGCGAAAAAGGGTGCTGAGTAAGCGTTGATTATCACGTTGATGCAGGCCGATTGAAGGTTCATCTAATACATACATGACTCCGACTAAGCCCGCACCTATTTGACTTGCTAGTCGAATACGTTGCGCTTCTCCACCAGATAAAGTATCAGCATTTCTGTCTAGGGTTAGATAATCCAGCCCAACATTCACTAAAAACTCTAAGCGTTGCTGGATTTCTTTATTGATTTTTTCAGCAATTTCGCCCCGATGGCCGGGTAAATGTAGCTGGTTAAAAAATTCCAGTGTTTGTTTGATGGGTAAACGAGTAATTTCATGCAAGGGTTTCTGATTAATGAAGACATGGCGTGCCGCTGTATTCAGGCGAGAACCATTGCATTGTTTACAGACTTTTCGGGATAAATATTTTGCTAATTCATCACGTACCATTTGCGATTCTGTTTCATGGTAGCGTCTTTCCATATTGGCAATAATGCCTTCAAAGGGATGTGTTCTGGTTTGCTTTTTTGCAGAAGATGATGCGAATTGGAAATCTATTTTTTCCCTGCCACTACCATAAAGAATAACCGCTTGAATGTTTTTAGGGATTTTTGAAAAAGGTGTTTCGGTATCAAAATCATAATGGTCTGCTAGGGAGCGGATGATTTGGTAATAATAGGCATTACGTCGATCCCAGCCTCTAATGGCACCGCCAGAAAGGCTAATATCTGCATTATGAACGACTAAATCTGGGTCAAAACTTTGTTTTGTACCTAAGCCATCACATCCAGGACAGGCTCCCTTGGGATTGTTAAAAGAAAAAATACGAGGCTCCAGCTCAGCAATACTATAACCACATTGTGAGCAGGCATAACGCTCAGAAAATAACAGCTGGTTCTTGCCGTCCATAGTTGCGGCAATGGCAATGCCATCAGCAATTCTTAAGGCGGTTTCAAAAGATTCTGATAAACGCAGTCGAATATCATCACGTATCTTAAAGCGATCAATAATGACATCTATAGAATGTTTCTTTTTTAAATCGAGAGTCGGTGGTTCGTCCAATTCGTATATTTCGCCATCGATTCGAGCACGAATAAAACCTTCTGCCAACAAGGTTTCCAGCAGTTGAATATGCTCGCCTTTTCGTTGATTTACAACAGGTGCCAATAACATCCAGCGTTCGCCCTCTTCTTGTGCAAGTACTTGATCTACCATTTGGCTAACAGTTTGCGCTTGTAAAGAAATATTATGTTCGGGGCAATGTGGAATACCAGCTCGGGCATATAACAGTCTTAAATAATCATAAATTTCTGTAATAGTAGCGACTGTGGAACGTGGGTTATGCGAGGTTGATTTTTGTTCAATAGAAATAGCGGGAGAAAGTCCTTCAATATGATCCACATCGGGCTTTTCCATCATTGATAAAAATTGTCTGGCATAGGCAGAGAGTGACTCTACATAACGTCGTTGACCTTCTGCATAAATGGTATCAAAAGCTAATGAAGATTTGCCTGAGCCAGAAAGACCAGTAATTACAATGAGTGAATCTCTGGGTAAGTCGAGGTCTATATTTTTAAGGTTATGGGTTCTGGCACCTCGAATACTAATTTTATCCACTCATTGAATTCCGACAATTTTAAAGAACCTGATAATATACGTCTTTTTATAAGCAAATAGCAAAGTTAAAGGAGTTTAAGTTTTGGCACAAATGCAGGATATTACCAGTCCAATGACACCCTTGGAAAAGCGTGCAACCTTCTCCTTAGCAAGCATTTATGCTTTACGCATGTTGGGTTTGTTTATGATATTGCCTGTATTGTCATTATTTGCTGAACAAATGGAAAGCGCTACACCTCTGTTAATTGGTCTTGCAATTAGTGTTTATGGGCTATCGCAGGCTATTTTACAAATTCCCTTTGGTTTATTGTCCGATAGATTTGGTCGTAAAAAAATCATTATTATTGGTTTGATTATTTTTTCAGCAGGAAGTGTCATTGCCGCAGTATCAACTACTATCTATGGTGTTTTATTAGGTCGTGCAATTCAAGGTTGCGGTGCTATTGCATCCGCAATAATGGCCTTGGTAGCTGACTTAACTCAAGAAGTCCATCGTACCAAAGCAATGGCTACCATAGGTGCCAGTATAGGCATTTCATTTGCTGTGGCGATTACTTTGGGCCCTATTTTAGCGAGTTATATGGGTATCACTGGCATTTTTTGGTTAACCGCTGTTTTGGCATTATTAGCGATTTTAGTGGTTGTGTTTATTGTGCCAAGTCCAGAAAAATCGATTGTGCATTGTGATGCGCAATTAGTCCCTTCTCAGTTTTTTAGTGTTTTGAAAACGCCTGATTTACTAAGACTGGATTATGGTATTTTTATTTTGCATTTGTGTCTGACTTCCAGTTTTGTAGTGTTACCTTTATTATTAAGAGATGCAGGTTTGTCAGTCGATAAACACTGGATGGTGTATTTACCGATATTAATTACTTCAATGGCTGTTATTGTACCTTTTGTCATCATCGCAGAAAAAAACCGTCAGCTGAAAAAAGTCTTTGTGAGTGCGATTATTATCTTAATGTTAGCTAATTTGGGGCTATTCAAATTCTTTGATGATTTGTATGGCATTATTGGGTTTTTAGCGTTGTTTTTCTGTGGTTTTAATTTGCTGGAGGCGACATTACCTTCATTAATATCCAAGACGGCTCCTGGCGATTTAAAAGGCACTGCAATGGGTGCTTATTCCAGTTCACAATTTATCGGTGCTTTTGTTGGTGGTGTCAGTGGAGGCTGGCTTTATGGTGAAATGGGTGCGGAAGTGGTATTTTTATTTTGTGCAATAGCCAGTTGTAGCTGGGCTATTGTTGCTTTATTTATGAACACACCTAAATATTTAGCCAATATGCTGATTTCTTTGGCTGATATCAATGCATCTCAAGGGGATGATTTTGTCACAGAGTTACTGGGTATTACAGGTGTATCAGAAGTAAAGCTGCATTTTGAAGAAAATGTGGCGTATCTAAAGGTGGATAATAAAATTTTGCAAAAAGATGATTTACAGAACTTGTTGAACCAGTGGGTTGTGAGCTGATACTTGAAGCAGATAAAGAAAGAGATAAGTTTATGAAAAAAAATACACCTCAAGCTGATTTTGAATCATTCTCCTTTTCAGATGAAATCCTCTCGGCCATTAAACAGATGGGTTTTGAAAAGCCAACGGATATACAAGCTAAAACAATACCCGCTATATTAAAAGGTAAGGATGTGCTGGCTCGTGCTGATACAGGATCAGGTAAAACAGCGGCTTTTGCCTTACCGCTATTAGATAAGATGAGTAATCATAATATCTATGCCCAGATAGATCGATGTAAACGCTTTAAAGCAACAGCAAGAGTCGGTAGTAATTGTGTACAAATATTAGTGCTGGTACCTACACGCGAATTAGCCATACAAGTAGCCGATGTATTTACACAACTGTCTTCTCATATCAGTCCAGCAATTAAATCACACAGTGTCCATGGTGGGGTCAAAATCAACCCTCAAATGCAGGCGTTACGTGGAGGATCTGATGTGTTGGTTGCTACGCCTGGGCGATTACTTGATTTAGTCGATCAAAATGCTATCAAATTTAATCAAGTCAAAGCACTGGTGATTGATGAGGTGGATCGCTTAATGAAAGGGGATTTTCAGGAAGAAATTGAGCGCATTATCAAATTACTGCCAAATAAACGTCAAAATATGATGTTTACGGCGACTTTTCCAGACAGTATTAGTCAATTAGTGCGTGAAGTACTCAATAAACCAGACATTATTAATATGGATGAGTTTGTTGATGAGTTAGATATTGAACAACGAGTCATTACCATTAATCATTATCAAAAAAATGACTTGCTGGCGCATTTACTGGAACAAAATGACTGGCAACAAGTGTTGATATTTTGCAGTGCCAAACGGACTTGCGATAATCTGCTTAAAAAACTGGAAAACAGAAGTATTGCTGCAACTGCCATGCACAGTAACAAAGAGCAATCTAAACGCATTGCCGCATTAAAAGATTTTAAAGCAGGAAAAATACGTATTTTAATTGCTACCGATGTGGCAGCAAGAGGTATTGATATTAAGCAATTACCTTGTGTTATTAATTACGATTTACCACGTTCGCCCAATGATTATGTGCATAGAATTGGGCGAACAGGACGTGCAGGGCAGGCAGGGCATGTTATTTCTTTAATTGCCCACCATGAATTTCCGCATTTTTCTGTGATTGAAAAACATAATGGTATTCAATTAACAAGGGAAGAAATAGAGGGCTTTGAGCTGGATGAAACCCCACTTCCTTTACCACGTAAAAGCCCGAAAAAGAAAAAAGTCAGATTAAGTAAAAAACAAAAAGCAAGGAAAGAGTCAGAGAAAATAACAAAAGTTTCAGAAACTCCTGAAAAGAATAAAAAGCATGAGGAAGTCGAAGAAATTGGGCCTGCTGTTAATGTGCATATTTGGGGGAAGTATAAAAAAAATCATTAGAACCAGTTTCCTGAGATATACTTTAGAGTCACCCATCGGGAAGTTATTAAATCCTCAGCCCTTAGAGTCATGCTGGATAGAAAACTTTCCCATTCCTAGTCGTAGTTTCTATTTGCAAACAACATTTCACTTTTGAATAATTTATTACCCTTTAATGGTGAATTATATTTAGTGAAAAGTTTTTACTCAGAGGAACACGCTTGGCAACTATTCAATGTTTTATTGCAAAATTTAGTCTGGCAAGAAGAAAAGATATTTCTCTATGGTCGCTGGCTAAAAGTACCGCGTTTGATGTGTTGGTATGGTGATGAAGATGCTAGCTATCAATATTCAGGAGTGAATCACCAGGCAATGCCATGGACGGAGCCATTAATAGCCATAAGGCATAATATTGAAAGAGTACATCAATGTTCATTTAATAGTGTTATGGCAAATCTTTATCGTAATGGGTCTGACTCTATGGGCTGTCATGCAGATGATGAAAAAGAGCTGGGAATAAATCCTGTCATCGCATCATTAAGTTTGGGTGAACAGCGTTTGCTTAAATTCAGACATCAGCAACGTAAACAGGTGATAGATGTACTGTTAGGGCATGGCGACCTGTTGCTAATGAGGGGCGAAATTCAGCATCATTGGCGACATCAAATCCCAAAAACAAAAAAACTGAAAAGCGAACGGATCAATTTAACCTTTAGGAAAATAGTAAGTAATACTTTGAGAACTCAGCATAACTCATGAACGGATAAAAAAGGTCAGCCAAAATAACGCGCAATAGCTCACTATTACACTTGTATTTTGACTAAAACCTGAAAAATTCTATTTAGATTGCCCTCTATTTTGTTCAAGTCACCGTCATTCCCGCGAACGCGGGAATGACGGTAAAGGCATGGTTTACAGGTGTAAATGCACACTTTCAACGCGGCCATTGGACAAAATAGAGGTAAGCGGAGTAGTTACAAATATTTAACTAAGGCGACCACAATACCCGCTGCAATGAAAGTATTAGAAAAAGACCAAATCATAAATTTATCCATTCTGGCAATCATTGTATCAAACCGCTTATCGACTTGTTCAAACCGCTTGTCCATATCTTCACGCAAGGCAATCATCTCACCTCGTAAGTCTTGCTCCATCTGTGTAATGTGGTTGGTTTGTGCTTTTAACACCAAAACCATCATTTCTTGTTGATCAATCGACTCATGGTTGGTGATTTTTTCCATCGCCTTACTGGCTTCAGAATCTAACCACCTTTCAAAATAATCGTTATCAAACATAGCTTATGTGTAATGTAAATGTAAATGAATACGATTATACATAAAAAATGGTTCGTGAGTATTGCTCGATAACAAGTCATTTATTTAGAATCTCCTCACCCAAAAACAGCGAGGGCTTTAAAAATAAAGAAATGACAGACAAAAAAAATGAGGACGTTTTGTCCTCATTTTTCCTTTTTCCTTGGCTCTTTGTTATTTACTCACTAAAACCTAAAGTTACCACGCAACTGTATGCTGTCGTCTGTTTTCTTATGCTCGCCTATTAGATTTAGATTCATTGTAGAATCTATTTTCCAACGTCCGCCTATATTATAGCTTTGTGTTCCATTTGCTATACCTAAGCCAGCGTAAGGGGTGAGTAGGCCGCGACCAAAGAATCCAGGCAATCCGTAACCTAGCTCGGTGTTTAACTGTAGCCTTCTACTGTTGCTGTTATCCTCATCGTTTACATTGTTAGCTACGGTGGGTTTTTGCCATACTCCATCGGCAACATTGCCTGGAGTGTCGCCAAATGCTGGTTGTAGGCTTAACCATAAGCCTTGACCACTGCTGTTGGCTTGGTATTTAACTAAGCCACTGAGTCCCCATTCTTGGTAAGAAGATTCATGTACCAGTAAACCGTGGGCGCGTAGTTCCATTTCTAGTCCTATGGGGCTGCTGTAGCGATAGCTACCTGCTAACTCTATGCCGCCGCCAGTCTCACCACTGCCATCGTCATAGCGTATTCCCAATTCTATGGATGGGCTGATGCTGGCACCGCTGGCTAGGGTGTGGTTATGGCTGC
>QPIN01000001.1 GCA_003666385.1 Methylococcales symbiont of Hymedesmia sp. n. MRB-2018 | reverse complement strand
TTTTGGTTTCGGCAGAGTCGGTTGCTTTATCGTTAATTTCTACCTCGCCTTGACCATAGCCTAGTGCGCCCCATACACGCCCTTGTGATAAATCATAAGCAATATAAGGGTGGATGCTGTATAGGGTATTGGTCAGGGTGCCTTCGCTGTTATTTTTGCCACCATCGCGTTTATAGTCAACATCGCCTTCTCTGTAAGAGAGGGCGGCACCTGCGACCAAGTTTTGGTTTAGACGGGCATCAATACCCACACTACCACCGATTACCTCACCCTCCCAGTCAACAGCAGAGACATTATCTGCAAGATTAAGGTAATCACCACTGCCCCATAGCGTCATATTATTAATACCGTAGTTATTATCCCCTGCTACATTCAGCGGTATAAGGAAAGAAGAATTATTAAACATTTGCTTAATATTCAATTCGTCTTGTAAGGCAGTGCGAGCATTGTTATCGATTAGCTCTTGCAAGCTTGAGCTACCGCCTAGATTAAGGCTGGCATCGGTGTCTGCTGGGGAGCTAGCAAATGCTTGGTCAATACGGTTGCTAATATTGTCCCTTGTTATTTTTGTTGTTGCTCTTAGTAGTTGTGGCAAGATCGCATTTAATATTTGTGCTTCGTCAACTGTGGCGGTAGCGATAACTGGGTCAACAGCGGCACGGGTGACGATGATGGTGTAGTCCTCAGTGGTGATGCCGTCTGCGGCAGTGACCACTATGGTGATGGTGTTAGCACCCACATCCAGATCAATGTCGGCACTGGCTTCACCGCTGGTGACGGAATTGCCGTTCACCGTGACGCTGGCAGTGCTATCAGTGCTGGTCGTCGCGGTTACAGTCAGGCTGGTTACTGTGTTGATAACATTGGCGGTGTAGTCAGTCTCATCGCTGTCAAAGGCTGGGTCTAAGGTGCCTGCGGACAAGGTTAAGGTTCTCAAGCTGACATCGATATTACCAAATACGGCGAAAGGTGAAAAACTACCTGTCTCGCCACAGACGAGGTCGTCTTCAACCCGCTGGGATGGCAACTCATCCCATTCACCGCTAACAGCGTAATACAGACCTGGGTTGTCTATGCCGTGGTGAGGTAGGCAGATTTTTACTGGGTTATCCATGATGTTAACATCAGTACTAGCCAACTCAATCTCCACTAGGCTACGTCGGATGTCCGCGACAGTCTTAGCGGGTGGATTGGCCGGCAGGGTTGTACTATCCACAGCTAAGGCAGCGAGGATAACTGTAATCGTAGTGTCATCCAGTGCCCTTGGTATGGTGATGGTTCCACCATCGGCGTCATTACTACCGCCAAAATTAAACTGTGACCCTATGGTGATTACTGCCAAGCCGTCCTCGGTAGTGAAAAAATTTGATATATTTGTCGTGCTAATATTTAGCACAGGCGGCGCAGCCTGTGTGCCGGCACTGAATAAAAAACCCGATAACAGTAATAGAGTAACGGCAATAAGGCGGGGGGGGGGGGTAATAATTGTTGTGGGCATTTTTTAACTCCGTAATTGCTAATGGGTTTATATTATCGGTTTATAGTATTCTTTGAAGAAAATCTGATTAAAGCAGGAACTTGAGAGCGAAATTATCATAAATATTTAACTAAGGCGACCACAATACCCGCCGCAATGAAAGTAT
>QPIN01000057.1 GCA_003666385.1 Methylococcales symbiont of Hymedesmia sp. n. MRB-2018 | reverse complement strand
TACCGACCCAACCGTTTCAAGCACCATTGAGAGATGGGAAATGCCACGAACAAGAACACTGTGAAGGTTCTCTATTTGCCGATACTTTGTAGGATGGTAACTAAGGAAAATTTAGAGTACTAACGCCAAATTCAGTGGCCGCTGGCAGATATACGGTGAACTCTGCAAACACACAGAACTTTGATAAAAAATGACCTTTGAAAACGAACCGTGCTGCCAGCGGTCGACTGGAATTTTTTGTTAACACGACGATGGAACGTGGTGCTTGTATATATGATGAACATTCGATTTACCCGCTTTCAAATGCTCTTGCTGTAACAGGGCTTGGTTGCTTAAACTCTATTACTTTCCATGTTTTCCAGAATGTTACTTTAAAACGATAAGGTTTTAAAAAGCAAGGTGTTAAAAAATACACCTACAATGTAACAAAAAATACTGCCCTGTTACTACCGACCCAACCGTTTCAAGTACCATTGAGAGATGGGAATGCCACGAACAAGAACACGGTGAAGGTTCTCTATTTGCCGATACTTTATAGGATGGTAACTAAGGAAAATTTAGAGTACTAACTATTTATTAGCTTTCACATTATACACAAATCTTAATAAAAACTAACCAACGAATATTTTAGATTTATTTTGTAAGTAAATAATCATAGTAATTTACTAAAAAATTCTATAATGCTACTTATATTATTATAAACAACATACTATGGCTAAAAAATTATTAGAAGTTGCTAGGAATAAAATTAGGCTAAAGCATTACAGTTATCAAACTGAAAAGACTTATCTTGGGTGGATGAAGCGTTATGTTTTATTTCATGGTAAAAAACATCTTAAAGATATGGGTAAACTTGAAATTGAGGAGTTTTTAACTAATTTAGCGGTTAATCGTAGTGTTTCACCTAGCACATAAAATCAGGCTTTTAATGCCCTAGTATTTTTATATGCTAAGGTTTTAAAACAAGCTTTTTAATGGTGTGTATTTTCTCACTAACAGGACAGCCTCCTAGCGGCTAACACCCCCTTTGGTTAATGCTTTAGGGTTTAACAGTTTCTCTAATTCTTCACGGCTTAACCCCGTCATCTCTAAAGCAACATCTATAATAGGTTGGCCTTGCTTATAAGCTGCCTTAGCCACTTGTGCTGCTTTTTCATAACCGATAATAGGGTTTAAGGCGGTCACTAATATTGGATTTTTTGATAAAGCTTGTTGCAAGTTATCTTCTCTCACGGTAAAAGTTGCAAGTGCTTTATCTGCCAAAACTTGTGAAATATTGCCGATTAGCTCAATATTTTGCAATATATTATAAGCAATAACAGGCAACATGACATTCAGTTGGAAAGTACCTGCCTGTCCTGCTACAGTAATAGTGGCATCATTTCCAATCACCTGTGCAGCAACCATTGCGGTTGCTTCAGGGATAACAGGGTTTACTTTACCTGGCATAATACTGCTACCAGGTTGTAATGCAACTAACTCAATTTCACCAAAACCAGCCAGTGGGCCGCTATTCATCCAGCGTAAGTCATTGGCAATCTTCATTAGGCTTACGGCAATGACTTTTGTTTGACCTGATAATTCAACGATGGCATCTTGAGTACTTAGACTTTCAAAAAAAGATTCATTGGGTTTAAAGGGTAGTCCTGTTTCTTTACTTAACGCTGCGGCAAATTTTTCTGCAAATTGAGGGTCTGCATTAATACCCGTGCCAACTGCCGTTCCACCTTAGCTCGTTCCCACGCTTTGCGTGGGAATGCATATTTTGTTTCAGTTGCCGGTTTATTAGCTTATGCTCTGCTAGACATTCCCACGCGCAGCATGGGAACGAGGAAAAAACCATTTATTCTTGAAAATGGTTTAATACAGTCAATTATTTTTTAGGCTAAATGGTTATGAGTCAAATAACGCAAAGACTTGAGACAATAAAATCGCAGATTGTTGATGCAGAACAGCAAGGAAATAGGAATAGAGGAAGTGTTAAATTATTAGCAGTAAGTAAAACTAAGCCGGCTTCTGATATTGCGCTCGCTTATCAGGCAGGACAGCGAGATTTTGCCGAAAGCTATGCTCAGGAAGCTCTGATTAAACAAGTTGATTTAGCAGCTTTTGATATATGCTGGCATTTCATAGAACCAATACAAATGATGCTATTACTAAATTACTAACACCAATTAAGCACTGGGTCAAAACCCTAACTTTTGACAATGGTAGAGAGTTTAGTTGGGATGAGAAGCTAGCAAAAGACCTTGAGTGTAGCACTTACTTTGCTAAGCCATATCATAGCTGGAAGCGTGGCTTAAACGAGAACCATAATGGCTTATTAAGGCAATTCTTTCCCAAGCATAAGGCATTGGATGATGTGAGTGAAAAAGAAGTGTTTGGGGTATAAAACCCCATTTGAGGTCTTTACTGAGATGACTGGTGAAGACTATTTTTTTAATGAAAGTGTTGCACTTATGGGTTGAATTCGCCTTGTGTAAAAGCTAACGCCGAGGTAAAAGGTGCCAGCGAGCCATTGCCGAACAAATCAGCAAACAAAACGGCGATTACATATTGAGGTTAAAAACAATAAGAACGAAATATACACCCTTATTTTCAGGCGAAAGCGTGGAATTTACAGGTGTAAATGCGCACTTTCAACGCGGCTATTGGACAAAATAGAGGGTAAGCTGAGTAGTTACAAAGATTGAAGTATATGAAATTAGGTACTATGTTAAACTTAAAGGCATAAGTTTTGAACTGAAACAAGTGCTTTTGGAATAAAAGACCTGTGTTTTTTGCCCTCTATTTTGCTTCTATAATTGAAGAAAAGTAAAACCAGCAGGTTTAGCACAATTTTATAGTGTAGGAGTAGAGCGTCATCTATACTCTTTGTCAATTGATTTACTGTTTATTGGTAATATGTCTGATAGCGATCCATCTCAAGATAATGATACAGGTTTAGCCGTACAGGAAGCTAGACCGAAATTAAAGCGTCCACCCCTGTTTAAAGTGATGCTGTTAAATGATGATTTTACGCCCATGGATTTTGTTGTTGAAATATTGACAGATTATTTTAATATGAATGAAGAAAAAGCAACGCAAGTGATGCTACAAGTTCATACTGAAGGTGTGGGTATTTGTGGTATATATGCACGAGACGTTGCAGAAACCAAGGTGCATATCGTTAATGAGTATTCACGTGAGCATCACCACCCATTAATGTGTTCCATGGAAGAAGCTTAAACCCTATAAAGAGAATGCCATGTTAAGCAAAGAATTAGAAATTACTTTAAATCATGCCTTCACTTATGCGCATTCTAAGCGGCATGAGTTCATTACTGTCGAACATTTATTACTTGCTCTTATAGACAATAGTACAGTAAAACCCATTTTAGGAGCCTGTGGTAGTGATTGTTCTGGTTTGCGTGGCGAAATAACCCAATTTATTGATGAAACTGTCTCTTTAATCCCTGAGAATGTTCAGCGTGAAACGCAGCCTACTTTAGGTTTTCAACGGGTGTTGCAGCGTGCTGTTTTTCATGTTCAGGCTTCCAATAAAAAACAAGTAACGGGTGCTAATTTGTTCGTTGCTTTATTCAGTGAACAAGATTCTCACGCTGTTTATTTATTGAATAAATTTGATGTAACTCGCTTGGATGTTGTTAATTTTATTGCACACGGTATTTCTAAGGTAGAACAGGATAAAACTGAACAACAAAGTAGTGGAGCAAAAGGAGAAATTCCTGTAGCAGATACGGCAGAGTCACCCTTGGAAAAATATGCCACCAATCTCAATCATGAAGCTTTGCAAGGGAATATTGATCCATTGATTGGTAGGGAGCAAGAAGTAGAAAGAACTATTCAAGTATTGTGTCGTAGAAGAAAAAATAATCCCTTGCTAGTGGGTGAGTCTGGGGTTGGTAAAACCGCCATTGCGGAAGGTTTGGCAAAAAGAATTATTGAAGAGAAAGTACCCGAATTTTTATTAGAAAGTGTTATTTATTCATTAGATTTAGGTGCCTTGGTAGCAGGTACTAAATATCGGGGAGATTTTGAAAAACGCTTGAAAGCATTGGTCAATCAGTTAAAAAAAGAACCGCACTCTATTTTATTTATAGATGAAATTCATACTATTATTGGAGCAGGATCTGCTTCGGGTGGTGTGATGGATGCATCAAATTTAATTAAACCCGTTTTGGCATCGGGACATCTCCGCTGTATTGGTTCTACCACTTATCAGGAATACCGTGGGATTTTTGAAAAAGATCAGGCATTGGCAAGAAGATTTCAAAAAATTGATATTGTAGAACCTTCAGTGGAAGATACCATTAAAATTTTATTAGGTCTGATGTCTCGATTTGAAGAGCATCACCAGCTTAAATATACTAAAGAGGCAATCAGGTTGGCAGCAGAGTTATCTGATCGTTTTATAACCGATCGGTTTTTACCAGATAAAGCGATTGATGTGATTGATGAAGCGGGTGCAAGACAGCGTTTATTTAAAGAAGATAAACGTAAAGAACTGATTGATATTGCCGAAATTGAAGAAATTATTGCCAAGATGGCAAGAATCCCTGAGCAGTCAATTTCTAGTAACGACAAGGACAAATTAGCTGTTTTAGAGAAAAACTTAAAAATGTTGGTGTTTGGTCAGGATGATGCCATTGCTGAATTGACATCAGCGATTAAATTATCACGTGCAGGCTTAAGAGATGTATCCAAAACTATAGGGTCATTTTTATTTGCAGGCCCAACAGGTGTGGGCAAAACAGAAGTGACCAAGCAACTAGCTAAGGTCATGGGCATTGAATTAATTCGTTTTGATATGTCTGAGTATATGGAACGACATACGGTTTCCCGTTTAATTGGAGCACCTCCAGGTTATGTGGGGTATGACCAAGGGGGTTTGTTGACGGAAGCAGTTTCCAAGCACCCTCATGCTGTTTTATTGTTGGATGAGATAGAAAAAGCGCATCCTGATATTTTTAATTTGTTATTACAAGTGATGGATCATGGTTCATTAACAGATAATAATGGTCGAAAAGCGGATTTTCGCAATATTATTTTAGTAATGACGAGTAATGTGGGTTCAGAAGAAGGCAGCAGGGCTTCTATTGGATTTACTCAGCAAGATCACTCATCTGACAGATTGAAGCTGATAGACAAAAGCTTTTCACCTGAATTCAGAAATCGCTTAGATGCAATAGTACAGTTTAAAGCTCTGGATATATCCATTGTAGGCAGTGTGGTTGATAAGTTTATTTTTGAACTTGAAGCGGTATTAACTGAAAAAAATGTAACATTAGCATTGGAAGCTGAAGCTAGATTATGGCTTGCAGAACACGGTTGCGATCCTAAAATGGGTGCAAGACCGATGGCTCGATTAATTCAAGAGAAAATTAAAAAGCCTTTGGCTAATGACTTATTATTTGGCAAGTTAGCCAATGGGGGGCATGTGCGCATTTATGTTGAAAATAAGGAGCTTGCCTTTTTAATTAAAAGTAAAGATCTGGTTGTATCTGAAAAAATTAAAACCTAGTTTTTGATTGAACTTAGCGCGTGCGGAAAGTAATACGACCTTTGGTTAAATCGTAGGGGGTCATTTCTACTTTAACTGAATCACCAGTAAGAATACGAATATAATGTTTGCGCATTTTTCCAGAAATATATGCTGTTACAACATGACCATTTTCTAGCTCTACTCGAAACATGGTATTAGGGAGAGTATCAATTACTTTCCCATCCATTTCAATTTGGTCTTCTTTTGCCATCTTTATTACCCTGTTGTTAAAAACCAGCCATCATAGCATAGCTGTGTAACAAGCAATAGTGGCAAAGCCACCTTTGCTACCTTTGCCAGTAATTAAATCAAGCTAATGCCAAAATCACTTGACCATTTAAAGTGGCACAACTTTTTGCATCGCAAAATTAAGCGGCTTAACCTGCTTCCTTAATATGTTCATAAAGTATATGTAACAACAATTCTTGTTCAATAACTATTTTTCCTATTAATGCTTTATTCAACAATTCATTGATGTGTGAGTGTGCAAATATAATACTTGGTAAAAATAGCTCATAAGATTTTTTGTTCACATCATCAGTATCAGATTCATATAAAGATGATATTGAAATATCTATAGTAAAAATAACTTCGTTGTCTGATTCTTCAGTTGCTCTAATTAGAATTTTTGTAGCAGTTGTAAATTTATTACTTTCATCAGGCTGGGAAATATCAAAATTTGCGGTAACTGAGATAGAACCACTAGCGTTATCTGTAGGATGTTTTACAAGGATATATTCTGACTTAGTAATCCTAGTATTAATTAATTGTATTGCCATTTTTCTTCTGCCACATATAAGTTATAAGGAATATCAATTGTTATACCAGCCGAATTAGAATTCATATAATCATGGTGATGAAAATGATGTTTTACCATAAATTTATCTGATAATTTGTCATCAACAGATTTTTTAATAAATTCATTTAAACTTATGCCACTCAAATGAGCTTCCATAGCTACTTTTTTATGTAACTTTGCTCCAATACGAATATTTAACGATCCACTAAAAGCTTTTTGTGGCTCACGATTTAGTGTTTTACATGTATCTATATAATCATCAACAGCCAATTCAAATTCATTTTTTAACTGTGTAATTGATGTTGCCTCATAGGTAACTAGGTCGTTAATAAACATAATTTCACCGTAAATAATATATTCTTCAAGGTCAAAATTTACTGAACCTAAGTAGTTTTTATAACTTAATTGCTGTTTATTTTTACTCATAATGTAAATCCTGCCTCTTTTAACTTAGCAACAACCTGTTTAACCATATATTGTTTCACAATTGATCCTGGGTGTGGTTTGTGTAGGTTAATTAACGAATCATTTGCGGAGTGAAAAAATTTCACTCTTGATCCATTACCTTCTATTTTTTCGTATCCCAGCTGACCTAACAATGATATTAGCTCACTCCAAGCATAGTCACTTGGTATTTTTGCTATCCGAATCTTCTTTTTATCACGTCCTGCCATAAATACAAATCAAGCAACTATAATTTAGTTGCATGTTCCGTGTAAAGTTTTTATTAAAAATTAATTTTTTATTTTACTCAGTATTGACCTATTCGTAATGGCATTATAATTGTAATGCACCTTCCAAGTTTTGAGCTTATGGGTTGGATTTTCCACTTTATTAAAATGCAAAATCTGTAAAAATAATATGCTTATCTGTTTTTAAATAAAATTTATATTATTACCTAATATATGATATTTAAGGTAAAAATAATTACACACTTTGAACTTGTAGATAGTGATAGCAGATAAAAATCCAATAATGAAGCAAACGCAAAAATCAAAGAGTCAGATACAAAAGCCATTGATTTTTAAACGGTTCCGATTTTTTATTCCCCTTGTAAAAAAACTGAATCTTTCTAGCGATGATAATTCAGCCAAAGAGTTTCACCTTCGTTTGGCTTTTAAACGGGGTAGCAAGTTTGGAGATGAATGGGGGGGGTTTCTGTTCACGACACCCAAGCTCAGGCTTAATCAGAAACTCCCTTGGTCTAGCTTAAAATGGGCGACGAACAAACATTAGCCTTTGAATATTGGTTACGGATTGGTAGCACAAGGTATAATTACTTATTTTTATAGAATTTTAAGTGTTATGAGTAAGCAAAAAAAGGCTGTGGCATTGATTTCTGGTGGATTGGATTCATTGTTGGCCGCTAAAACGGTTATGGAGCAAGGGATTCATGTTGAAGGTATTAACTTTTTTACTGGTTTCTGTGTAGAAGGACACACTCATGCGATTAGAAAAAAAGACAAGGCATCACCAAAAAGAAATAATGCTTTATGGTCGGCAGAACAATTAGGCATTAAATTAAATATCATAGATATCATCGATGAATATAAAGATGTTCTGATTAATCCTAAACATGGCTATGGTGCCAATATGAACCCCTGTTTAGACTGCAAAGTCTTTATGGTGCATAAAGCCAAACAATGGATTGAGGAAAATGACTTTGATTTTATTATTACTGGCGAGGTGATTGGACAGCGACCCATGTCACAAAGAAAAGATACCATGCCAGTGATTGCCAAAGAATCAGGTGCAGATGATTTGTTAGTGCGACCTCTATGTGCCAAAAACTTGCCGCTGACATTACCAGAACGGGAAGGCTGGATTGATAGAGAGAAGCTACACGGTTTTAGCGGTAGAACACGTAAACCACAATTAGCTTTGGCAGATGCGTTTGGCTTTGATGATTTTGCCCAACCTGCGGGGGGTTGCTGTTTTTTAACAGACAAAAGTTATTCAAACAAACTGGTTGATTTATGGACGGCACGAGGTCGCAAAGAATATGATCTAGATGATGTCATGTTGTTGAAAGTGGGGCGGCATATTCGTCCTAAAAAAAATTTTAAACTGATAGTTGCCAGAGAAGAAGGCGAAGCGCGTTTTTTACAGGGATATAAAAAAGAATTTATTAATATGAATTGTGCCAGTCATAAAGGGCCTTTGGCGATGATTGATGGCGAACCATCAGAAGAAGACTTGTTGCTTGCCGCACAATTAACTGCACGTTATGGGCAAGGCAGGGATGCAGAATTTGTTGATGTGACCATTAGAGAAAAGGATGGGGTAGAGCGGCTGGTGACAGTCAAACCAATAAAAGCCGATCAAATCCCTCTACAGTGGATGATTTAGGTAAAAATATGACTAAAGAGATATTAAATGCGAAGCGCTTATTATGTCCGTTACCTGTTATTCGTACTCAGGATAAAGTAAAAACCATGAATGCTGGCGATATTCTTGAAGTGATTTGTACTGACCCTGGTGTCATGCAAGATATTCCTGCATGGTGTCGAATCAATGGGCATAAGATACTGGAGACTATTTCTGCTGAAATGGAATATACCATTATTTTACAGGTAGCTTAGTGTGGCTGAGATTTATAATGCTAGTCAGGTTTTAAAATTAAAGGCAAGAGTCACCTATGTCGGGGCTTTGGTCAATATTTTCCTGGCAATCATCAAAGTGGTAGTGGGTATTTTGGGGCAGTCTGCTGCCTTAATTGCGGATGGTATCCATTCTTTATCGGATCTGGTCAGTGACTTATTTGTCATTATTGCTATTAAAATGGGTAGTCGTGAGGCTGATCATGATCATCCTTATGGTCATCGCCGCTTTGAAACCATGGCAACCGTGTTATTAGGGTTGGGCTTGATTATAGTCGCTGGTGGTATAGCCTGGGATGCGCTAGAAAGGTTGAATGAACCGGAGAAACTGTTAATACCTAATCAAGATACCATGGGTATTGCTATTGTTTCTATTTTAGCCAATGAATGGTTATTTCATTACACCAAAAGAGTGGGTGACCTCACTCGATCAAAACTGTTGTTAGCGAATGCTTGGCATCATAGAAGTGACGCTTTTTCTTCAATTGTTGTGTTGATTGGTATTGCTGCTGTTTTTTTGGGTTATCCCTTTGCAGATGCAATTGCGGCCGTCATTGTAGCGGTAATGATTATGAAAATGGGACTTTCCTTAGTGATGGAAAGCATTAATGAGTTAGTGGACTCTGCATTGCCTGAGGATTATGTGAGAGAGATTCGGCGTGTGATCAAACAAACTCATGATGTACAAAGTATTCATTTTCTGCGTACTCGACGGATGGGGGAAGATGCTTATATTGATGCACATATTGTAGTTGACTCTCGCATTAGCGTGTCTGAAGGGCATATGATAGGTGATAGAGTCAGGGATGAATTAAAAACAGAATTTGATGATGTGGTTGATGTATTAGTACATATTGACCCAGAAGATGATGAGTTTGGTGGGAAAAATCAACAATCATTGACGCGAAAGCAGGTTCAAGTCTATCTGGAGCACTATTTATCTGAGTTTATCCATTCAGTTGACGAATTTAGAATTCACTATCTGGATGGCTTGGTTGAAGTGGAAGTCATTTTACCTCATGGCATGTTTACTCATACAGAACAGATAGAGGGCTTAAAAAAACAATGTATGTTAATCGAAAAAGAAATAGATAGAATTGCAAAAGTTTATGTTTTTTTTAAAGCGTAAACGAGATTAATTGTATTTTACAACGTAATGGATTTAATAAATGGCAGTAGGCAATGTTGATTTTCCTGAAATGTTTAAGGTTTCAGGGATTAAATTAGGTAGCAGTAATGCAGGCATTAAACAAACAGAAAGAGATGATATTCTCGTTATAGAAATGATTGATGGAACGGCTTGTGCTGGTGTTTTTACGCAGAATGCATTTTGTGCTGCACCGGTACATATTGCTAAAGAGCATTTACAAAAAATGCCTCGATGGTTACTGATCAATGCTGGTAATGCAAATGCTGGAACAGGTGAACAGGGCATGCAGGATGCCAATAAGTGTTGCGCATTATTAGCCGGTTTAACAGATGGGGACTGTTCTAGGGTGTTGCCCTTTTCAACAGGTGTGATTGGTGAAAACTTACCAGTGGATAAAATTGAAAAGGCATTGCCATCTGCGATAAATGATTTAGGAGAAGATCACTGGAATCAGGCTGCACATGCCATTATGACCACGGATACTTTTGCAAAAGCAGCTTCTATGGTGATAGAAATAGAAGGGCAGTCGATAACGCTGTGTGGTATTTCAAAGGGTGCGGGTATGGTCCAGCCCAATATGGCGACGGTGTTGGCTTTTGTTGCGACCGATGCAAAAATTAGCCAATCACTTTTGCAACAATGCTTGTCTGAAGCGGCGGAACAATCTTTTAATCGTATCACCGTTGATGGCGATACTTCGACCAATGATGCCTGTATTTTAATGGCAAGTGGTCAATCTTTAGCCGCTGAGATTCTGCCTGATAGTCAGAATTATGCGGTTTTTTCAAAGGCAGTGAAAGATGTTTGTAAGCGCTTAGCAGAGTTGATTGTTAGAGATGGTGAAGGCGCAACTAAGTTGATTCGGATTTATGTTGAACAAGGCAGAAACAATAAGGAGGCCTTGTTAGTCGGTAAAACGGTGGCACATTCACCTTTAGTCAAAACAGCTTTTTTTGCCAGTGATCCTAATTGGGGGCGTATTCTTGCTGCCGTAGGTCGTTCTGGATTAGCTGATCTTGATTTAGCTAAAATTGAAATCTACCTGAATGATGTTTGTATTGTTAAACAGGGCTGCCGTGCTGATACTTATACTGAAGAACGAGGACAGCAAGTTATGGACAAGGAGGAAATTATCATTCGAATTATTTTGGCGCGTGGAAGTGCTACAGAGGAAGTCTTGACCTGTGACTTGTCTTATGACTATGTTCGTATTAATGCAGAATATAGAACTTGAAGCAAACAGACTTGAGTGAGTCAAAAGTGTTACATATTGCAGTCGGTGTTATTAAAGATAGTTCTGGGCAGATATTGATTGCTTTAAGGCATGAACATGCTCACCAAGGTGGTTTATGGGAGTTTCCTGGTGGCAAGGTTGAGCAAGGAGAATCTGTTCAGCAAGCTTTAGTAAGAGAGTTAAAAGAAGAACTTAATATTTCGGTGCAAGACATGCTACCGTTGATACAAGTAAGGCATCAGTATTCTGATCTAAAAGTGTTACTTGATGTCTGGACTATTCAGGGTTTTTCGGGTGAAGCAATGGCATTGGAGGGTCAGAAAATACAATGGGTATTGCCTGACCATTTAACTAATTTTTCATTTCCTGCTGCCAATTATTCGATACTGAATGCTGTTCGGTTAACAGATGAATATGCTATTTTGAATTGTGTCGATGAGAATGTTCTGGCTGCCCAGTTTAATCGCTTATTAGCGAATGGCGTTAAAATGATTCAGGTAAGAATTAAGACCCTAGCTGAGCATACGGTAGTAAAGTTTTTTCAATGGGCTAAGCCTTTAGCTAAAAAAAACGGTGTGTTGTTACTGGTCAACTCAGCAGTTAAAGGAGCTAAAAGAAGCCATGTAGATGGGTTTCATTTGACAGCAATTGATTTATTAGCCTTAAAGAAAAGGCCTGCAAGATTCTCATGGATTGCAGCATCTTGTCATAATCAATTGGAGTTACAGCATGCTGAGATTATTGGTGTGGACTTTGTTGTACTTGCTCCTGTGCTAAAAACGGAAACACATGCAGATACAAAACCGTTAGGCTGGGATAAATTTATAGCATTAACAAAAACAGCCAACTTACCTGTTTTTGCATTAGGTGGCTTAAAAAGAGTGGACAAAGTAAAAGCAAAAAGGTTTGGGGCACAAGGCATAGCTGGTATTAGTGCATTTTTGGATTAGTAGAGGCGCCCCCTTTAAGAGGCTTTAATGTAAAAAAGAGTCAAATCAGGCGCAGAGTCAGGATCGAGAACTGACCCGCCGAGAATGACTCTCTTTTCTGCTGCCCATTCTCCTAAATCAATTAATTTACAGCGTTCGCCACAAAATGGTTTGGATTTATTTTGCGAATTTCAGACGACTCTTTTTTTGCAATTAGGACATTTAACCGTTATTTCTGAAGATACATTTTTTTCGTTAGAGCAGGCATCGTGTTAATGAAAAAGCAACATCTTGAGAAAATTGACTAGGTCGATTATTGTCAGCAGAAGGTTTCATAAAGCGAATGGTGAAGCGATGTTTACCACCACTGATTTCAGCAAAGCAGGGCAATGTTTTTTCAATACTAATCATGAGTAGTTGATAGGGTTGTGTATTATCAAGGGATAATTGAAAAAAACCTGATTCAGCAAGTTCTGAAGTGGGAATGCTACTTTGGCGGATAAAGTCGAGTATTAAATTGATGGCCTTGCGAATATCTACAAAAGGCTTTGTCCAATGCAATAAATCATCCGCTTGATTGCTATTATCTTGTTCTAGCCAATAGTGGAACGCAGGTAAATCAAAAGAGCATGTGCCGCCAGGTATTGAGCTACGTTGAGAAATGCTCTGAAATAAGTCACTCTCCATTACATTGATACCAATCTTGCCATTAGCTTGATATAGTTTTTTGCTGATAATGTTTAAGTCAGTGAGTATTTTATCTAGTTTTTCTGCGTCAACTGCTTGACTCCTGGCAATCTGACCTAGAATTTTTGAATGACGATCAAGTTCTTTAAGTAATTCAGACTTTAAATCACTACGGCTAAAAATCATCAGAATATCAAGTAAAACAGAAACAGATGCACGTTTATCAAAAATCGTTGAACCACTCATAAAATGATCATGTTGCAACAAAAGCTGTTCTAGTCTTATGAATACCCGTATTCGCTCATTAAGAGGGAATTCATAGAGTGTATGTGTTTTCACAGATTATTGTGTTCCATTACTTAATAATAAGTATTGATTGTGAAGCTTTTTTACTTGATCTGCAAGTCCAGAAATAGATTTTGAATTATCAATCACATCATCGGCATGTTTTAGTCGAAACTCACGTGAAACCTGACTATTAATAATTGATAAAGCTTGTGCTCTCGATAATTTGTTTCTTTCCTTTACTCTTTCAATTTGAGTTTCAATGAGGCAGTCAACGACCAATACATGATCAACAAATGAAATCATTTTGGTTTCCATCAGTAGGGGTATGCAAAAAATACTGTAAGCCGATGTTTGTCTGGCAAACTCAGCCAGCATTTTCTGATAAATCAGAGGGTGAAGTATGGCTTCTAATTGTTTTTTTTTATCGGCATGAGTGAATATAATCTCCCTGAGTTTATCTCTATCCAATGAACCATTTTGGGCAAAAACAGTATTGCCGAATGCTTGCTGTATTAAAGTAAGTGCTGCTTGTTTAGGTGCAACTAATTGTCGGGCAATATCATCAGCATCAATTATCGGGATGTTAAAGTTATTAAAAAGTGTTGCTACTGTTGATTTGCCACTTCCAACACCTCCAGTCAAGCCAATTTTAAACATATATTTACATACCGATAGAACGAAGATAAAACCCATTTATTTGTTCACCCCATACCAATGCTAACCATCCTGCCACAGCTATGTAAGGGCCAAAAGAGATGGATGTATTTCCGTCTTTGTTGGCAAAAACAACCATTGCAATGCCTATAACAGCAGCCAGCAAAGAAGAAAGTAAAATAATGATAGGCAAGTATTGCCAGCCTAACCAGGCACCAAATAATGCCAATAATTTAAAATCACCATAACCCATACCTTCCTTGCCAGTGGCTAGTTTAAAAAGCTGGTATACCGTCCAGAGACTTAAATAACCGACAATAGCACCAATAATACTGGATCTCGTGTCAGTATAAATTGAGAAAACACTTAAAAGCAACCCTAGCCATAATACAGGTAGATTAATAGAATCAGGTAATAATTGGTGGTCAATATCAATAAAACTTAAAGCGATTAAAGACCAAGTTAATAGCAAGGCAAAAAACATAGCAGAACTATAGCCAAACTGCCAGGCTACGATAGCTGAACAGATTGCAGTAAAGGTTTCGATAATCGGGTAACGTAAGGATATATGTGTTTTACATTGGGCGCATTTTCCAGCTAATAATAAGTAACTAAAAAAGGGTATGTTTTGATAGGGCTTTATAGCTGTCTGGCATTTTCCACATTTTGAACCAGGGATAAACAGATTAAAGGGCTGTGCAGATTCTTTGATAGCTTCTAACTCAAGGTATTCTGTGCATTCTTTTTTCCAGCCTTGTTCCATCATAACTGGAAGTCGATAGATAACGACATTAAGGAAGCTACCAATAAATAAACCGATAATAAAAACAAAACCCGTTAATATTAGCTCTGAAGATTGAAGAATATTATCAATATCGTGCATCAATATAGGGAATTAGAAATTGTAAAAAAAAGGTATTATCTCTACTCAAAATTCAACACATTCTTATGTTTGCATAGAGAGAATGGATGCTAGGTTTAGCCCACAGCAGCCCCAAGTTTGAAAATAGGTAAATACATGGCAACAATTAAACCGCCAACAATAACCCCTAAAATAACCATGATAATTGGCTCCATTAAACTGCTTAGGTTGTCTACCAGATTATCGACTTCTTCTTCATAAAAATCAGCCACTTTATTCAACATTTTTTCAATCGAGCCAGATTCTTCGCCAATAGCTACCATTTGTATCACCATATGCGGAAATAAGTTGGCTTGTTCCATTGAGAAGTGCAGACGTTGTCCGGTTGAAACATCGTCCCGTATTTTTATTACTGCCTGGTAATAGATTATATTGCCACAAGCACCAGCTGTTGATTCCAGACCATCAACTAAGGGAACACCAGCAGCAGACATAGTAGCCAGAGTACGGGCAAAACGAGCAACAGCGGATTTGTTAATAATCAGGCCTACGATAGGTAATCGAAGCAGTGTTTTATCGACAAAATGTCTGAATTTTTGCCAGCGTTTGTGAACAATTGCAGAAGTTTTAAAAGTGACAAAAATGCTACCAACAACCGCCCACCACCATTCTTTAGTCCATTCAGACAAGCTAATGACCCATTTTGTAAAAGAGGGTAAATCAGCACCAAAGCTTTTAAATAAATCTTCAAAAGCAGGGACAACAAATATTAATAAGACAGCGCTGACTATCACCACAACAGCTAGGACAGCGATAGGATATGTCAGTGCCTTTTTAACTTTTTTCTTGATCGATTCTGCTTTTTCTTTATAGGTCGCTATTTTATCCAGTAGGTCTTCGAGAACTCCTGCTTGCTCACCAGCTTCAACCAAGCTGCAAAAAAGATCATCAAAATAAAGAAACTTTCGTCTTAGTGCTTCTGCCAAGCTGTCGCCTCTTTCAATATCGGTTTTAATAGATAGCAACATTTCAGCCATGTTTGGGTTTTTATGACCTTTGCCAATAATATCGAAAGATTGTACCAAAGGAACACCTGCATCCAGCATGGTTGCAAGTTGACGTGTAAAAACACAAATATCCCCAGAGCTGATTTTTTTAGCTTTGGCAGTAAATAAAGGCTTGGATTTTTTCTTTATACTAATGACCTTAACGCCCATTTTTCGTAAATAGCTACGTGCGATTATTTCGCTTTTTGCACTGATTTGACCGCCGCTTTTATTGCCTGTTTTGTCTTTTCCTTGCCAGACAAATTCTATTTGTTCTACACCATCTGCCATATTTATTGTTCTGTTATTCTATTGATTTCTTCAAGACTGGTTACACCCTGACGTACTTTGTCGAGACCGGAAGCTCTAAGATCATTAATGCCTTCACTTTTGGATAATTCAGACATTTCCATTGCATTGCCTCCACTCAGAATAAGAACGCGCATTTTTTCTGAAATCGGCATAACCTGATAAATACCTATGCGACCTTTATAGCCGTCATTACAATGATCACAGCCAACAGCAATGTAGGTTTTTAAGAGGGCAAGTTGGTCTTTTTTAAAGCCAGCATCAAGAAATGTTTTTTCGGGGTAATCGGCTTCTTTTTTACAATATTTACAGAGTCTTCGAGCTAAGCGTTGAGCCATAATTAGATTGACCGCAGAAACAATGTTGAAGGGCTCAATACCCATTTGCATCAGTCGATTAATAGTCTGTGGGGCATCATTGGTGTGTAATGTAGAAAGTACCAAGTGTCCTGTTTGAGCAGCCTTTACAGCAATGCTTGCAGTTTCCAAGTCACGAATTTCCCCAACCATAATGATATCTGGATCTTGTCTTAGAAACGCTTTTAATGCTTTGGCAAATGTCAAACCAGCTTTCACATTCATATTGACTTGGTTAATCCCTTCAACCGTTATTTCAACGGGGTCTTCTGCCGTTGAAATATTACGTTCAACTTTGTTTAGGATATTTAACCCAGTATATAGGGAAACGGTCTTTCCGCTACCTGTTGGCCCTGTTACTAGCACCATACCGTATGGTCGATGTATAGCGGCTAAAAAAAGTTTTTGTTGCTTGGGTTCAAGCCCCAGTTTTTCAATACCTATTTCTGCACTGCTTGGGTCTAAAATACGCAAAACAACCTTTTCACCGAACAGTGTTGGGCAGGTACTAACTCGAAAGTCAATAGCTTTGTTTTTAGACAATTTCATTTTAATGCGACCGTCCTGAGGGACTCGTCGTTCAGCTATGTCCATTTTTGACATAACTTTTATTCTGGATATAAGCCTATTGGCTATATTAGTTGGGGGGCTGGCGACTTGGTAAAGTATACCGTCACCTCTAAAACGAATGCGGAACCTTTTTTCGTAAGGTTCCAAATGAATATCCGAAACCCCTTTTTTAATGGAATCGAGTAAAATTTTATTAACCAAACGAACAATGGGAGCATCGTCAATATCAGAAGAACTGTCAGCAGTGGCAAGTGCTTCATCAGCTCCAGATATATCAACATTAGCAAGGTCTTCATCAAGCAAATCATCCATTGATGAATCTGCTGCCTCAAGTGCTATTTCAATGGATTGAGTTAATTTGTTTTCTTCAACTAAAATAGCTTCAGTATTAAGCCGAGTATGAAATTTGATCTCATCTAAAGCTTGAAAATTAGTGGGATCAGATAGCGCAATAAATAGGCGATTACCTCGTTTGAATAGAGGTAATACATGATGTTGTCTTATCAGTTTTTCGCTCACAAGGTCTACAGGTAAGTTTTTAAGCTCTATACTATCTAAATCGAAAAAAGGTACAGCAAACTCAAGGGAAGCAAGAGAGGCAATTTTTTTACTGTCAGCAATATTATTTGAAACCAAATAGCTGACAATTGGGCTTTGCTTTTTTTCTGCCTCGTCAGTATATGCCTTTGCATCATTTTCCTCTAAAACACCTTTTTCAACTAAGCATTTTAGAAGTCCGCCAAATTGTAATTCTGTTAGTGCTGTTGCCATGGTAAACAATAAATGGGTGTTATATCACACCATTTATTCTTGAAAATGGTATAAGTTTTTAATTAGCAGTAAAGAAAATATAGATGAAATCAATCATTTGTCTACTAAATATACTTTGTATAGCTATTGATGGGGTAAATATCAATAGCTTGTAAAGCTTAAATTAGTGTTTGTGCGAAGTATAACTGTCTAGCCCTTTAAAGTCTTCGCTAGTAAGTGGTTGTTTATTGCTGGATCGGTAACAAAAAATTAAACCAACCGCTTTATTTTCTGAATGCAGAGGAATGAGAAAACAATAAAGGGTTCAGTGTGAATTAAGTTACCAAATAAAATATAGGTTTTTATATGTTTTTCAACGACTTATAGTTTATGGATGAGAACTAATTGCTTATCTATAAATGATGTCTATAGAGCTATTTGAAAAGCATTTCTTCAATATGTCGATTAAATCATCAGTAGGATGAATTCGCCATTCATCACCTAATTGTAAAGAGGTTTTTGCTTTATCATTGTCATAGCAAATTTGTACTGGACAATTACCCCCTTTATACGGTGTTAATATTTCTTTCAATTGTTTGATAAATTTATTTGAATCACCTTCTGTCTGTGTTTTTTTCCAGTCAATAGCAATACACCGTGCAAAATATTCACGCGCTTGTTCAAAAGTATACATTCTCTCTGCTGTGAGCCTTAACCCCCCAGAAAAGTCATCAATGGCTAATACACCTTCCACCACTAGCAAAGCATCTTTAACTAATAACTGCCGATATTGTTCATAGGTTTTGCTAAAAGCAGCCACTTCTATCTTAGCTGTTTTATCGTCGATGGTGGCAAAGCCCATCATAGTCCCTTTTTTGCTTTGCCTGATTCGCATTTCTACAACCAGTCCTGCAACTCTAGCTTCTATTTTTGCCTTGGATCTCTTAGCGTCAGCAATTAATGAAGCAATATTGGCATGGCTGATATGCCTTATTTCAGTTTGATATTGATCAAGAGGGTGACCTGTTAGATACATGCCTAATGTGATTCTTTCTTCTTCCAAGCGTAGCTTTTCTGTCCAAGGTTCAACAGATGTTGTATAGGCTTCAGTATTATCATTTGCATCAATTTGAACAGCCAGACCAAACAGATCATTTTGTCCTGTTTGACTCATTTTACCGTGTTGCTCTGCCACTCTCATCGCGGTAGGTAACTCGGCTAGATGTGCGGCTCTATTGGCATTAATACGGTCAAAAGCACCTGCTTTTATTAAAGCTTCTAATACCCGTTTATTGACTTTGCGTAATTCGACACGGCGACATAAATCATACAAGCCGATAAATACTCCATTGGCTTCTCTTTCTTTCAGTAGGTCTTCGATAGCCGCTTCGCCTACGCCTTTAATAGCGCCCAAACCATAAATAATTTCATCCTCATCATTTACGGTAAATTTACAATAGGAGTTATTGATGTCAGGTGAATACAGGGTAAGTGCCATGACCTTACATTCATCTCTAAGGATAACTACTTTATCAGTGTTATCCATATCTGAAGACATAACAGCGGCCATAAATGCAGCTGGGTAATGTCGTTTCAACCATGCCGTTTGATAAGCGACTAGAGCATAAGCCGCTGAATGCGATTTATTAAAACCATAACCTGCAAACTTTTCCATTAAATCGAATACATAAGTGGCTATTGATTCTTCGATTTTATTATTGATCGCACCTTCGGTGAAAATAGTACGTTGCTTAGCCATTTCTTCCGGCTTTTTTTTGCCCATGGCTCGGCGTAACATATCAGCACCACCTAAAGTATATCCTGCCAGTTCTTGAGCTATCTGCATGACCTGTTCTTGATATAAAATAACACCATTGGTCGGGTTTAAAATGGGTTCCAATAGAGGGTGGGCATATTCGGCTTTAGCACCATGTTTTACATTGATATAATCATCAACCATGCCTGACTCCAGTGGCCCTGGCCTAAACAAAGCAACTAGGGCAATAATATCATCGAAACAATCAGGTTTTAGCTTGCGAATTAATTCTTTCATGCCCCGTGATTCAAGTTGAAAAACAGCCGTTGTCTGGCATCTCTCAAAAATCTGATAAGTCGCTTTATCATCTCTAGGTATTTGAGTAATATCGACTAGAGGTTCATTTAATACCAGCTTTTTGCTGTTGATCGTGGTAATGGTCCAGTCAATAATCGTCAGCGTTCTTAAACCCAAAAAATCAAATTTAACTAAACCTACCGCTTCTATATCATCTTTATCAAACTGAGTTACTAGGTTTTCACCTTCCTCATCACAATACAGTGCTGAAAAATCGGTTAGTTTAGTTGGTGAAATCACCACACCACCAGCATGTTTACCTGCATTTCTGGATATCCCTTCCAGGGAAAGTGCCATATCCAGCAGAGATGACACTTCTTCTTCTGTATCGTAACGTTGCTTTAATTCAGCACTTTCTTCTAATGCTTTAGTTAAAGTCATGCCAATATCAAAAGGCACCAGTTTTGCTAGGCCATCGACAAAACCATAGGAGAATGAAGAAACACGCCCGACATCACGAATAACCGCTTTTGCCGCCATTGATCCATAAGTAATGATTTGAGAAACGCGGTCTCGACCATAATGTCTGGCCACATAATCTATCACTTCATCACGCCTGTCCATACAGAAATCAATATCAAAATCGGGCATAGATACCCGTTCTGGATTGAGAAACCGCTCAAATAACAAATCGAATTCTAGCGGATCAAGGTCAGTAATTTTTAAAGCATACGCCACCAGAGAACCTGCACCTGATCCACGCCCTGGACCTACCGGAATCAAATTATCTTTAGCCCATTGAATAAAGTCAGCAACAATCATAAAATAACCAGGGAAACCCATTTGGGTGATGACATTGAGTTCAAAATCCAATCGATCAGCATATATTTTTAGATTTTCTTCATCGCTGCCACTACCTGTTGCAGGATATTGTTGTAACCGCTCTTGCAAACCTTTTTTGGAGGTATCAATAAAAAACTCATCCAGCGTCATTCCTACTGGTACTGGAAAGTCGGGTAAATAATTTTCACCTAAGGTGAGTTCTACATTGCACAGTTTGGCAATTGCTACGGTATTTTGTATCGCTTCAGGAATATCCGAAAACAAAGCAATCATTTCTTCTTGGCTGCGTAAATATTGCTGTTGTGTATAATTTTTGGGACGACGATCATCTTCTAATACATAGCCTTGGTTAATACAAACACGCACTTCATGGGAGTCAAAATCGCTGGTTTTTATAAATCTGACATTGTTAGTGGCAACAACAGGTAGTTCTAACTGAGAAGCCAGATCAACAACGGCAGTAATATAATTTTCTTCACCCGCTTTACCAATTCTTTGTATTTCCAAAAAAAAGTGTTGACCGAATATATCCATCCAGCTTTGAGCGCATTGCTTTGCCCGGTCAAGATTTTCTGCTAGTAATGCCAGACCAATATCCCCTTCTATTGCACCTGATAAGGCAATCAAGCCTTGATTATTATCTACTAGCCATTGTTTCTTTAGCATGGGAACACCAAGATGCTGACCTTGTTGATAGGCTTGTGAGATAAGTTCAGTAAGGGTGGTATATCCCGTCTGATTTCGTGCAATTAGAGTGAGACAAAAAGGGCGATCTGGTTCATCAGAGTTAAAGATAGCAACATCGGCACCGACAATAGCTTTAATGCCTTGTGCCTGAGTTGCTCGATAGAATTTAACTAATGAAAATAGATTAGATTGCTCGGTTAAAGCAATGGCTGGCATATTAAAATCAGCGGCATATTTAATCAAAGGTTTGATTTTTACAATACCATCAACTAAAGAAAATTCAGAGTGAACGCGTAAATGAATAAATTCTGCTTGCATGAAAATAATTGACTAAGGATCTAGGTATAATTAATTTAACTAATTTTTACTCGGGATTTTTTTCATATTGAAGGCGGATAAATTGGCCCATAGCAAGCCAGGCAATAATTTATGCAAGGCAGAATATGGCAAAAAAGACCAGTAAAAATGTCACATTAATTATGCTTGGGTGCTTATATAGAAAGAGATGATTTTATATAGAGGACTGTAAAATCAATTGTTTTGCTACAGGAGAAAAAGATTTTCTGTGTTGCTCTGTCGCCCCCAGCAATTTTAGTCTTTCTAAATGCAATTTTGTCGGATAGCCTTTATGTTTAGAAAATTCATAGCTTGGATAAAGCAAATCCATTGTACTCATTTCCTCGTCTCTGGCTACTTTAGCTAAAATGGAAGCGGCTGAGATTTTAGCAATTTTTGAATCTCCTTGTACAATGGTTTCTCCAGGACAGGGAATATCAGGATAAAAAGTACCATCCACCTGTACCCAGTCAGTTTTCACAGACAGCTGGGAATAAGCTCGACGCATTGCCAGCAGGGTCGCCTGTAGTATATTTAGTTGATCTATTTCACTAGGTTCTGCACGTCCAATTGCCCATGCTCTAGACTTTTCCTTGATTTCAACAGCATAGTTTTGACGTTTTTTTGCGGTCAGTTTTTTTGAATCTGTTAAGCCTGTGATGGCTTGATCCGCATTTAATACCACCGCTGCTGCAATCACTGAACCGACAATACAGCCTCTGCCTACTTCATCAATGCCGGCAATAACGCATGTTTGTGTGCTTATCGTTGAATACCTCGAGTCACGTTGCGTAAAAAGCTGACCATATCTGATAATTCTTTACTCTCGCCTGCAAGATCTTCCATTTCTTCAATGGCATCTTCAAGACGCATATTATTCTTATACAAGATTTTGTAGGCTTTTCTAATTTGTCTTACAGCTTCAGGTGAAATACCATTGCGCTCCATACCCACAGAATTAATACCATGAGGTCTGGTAGGTCTTCCACCCACCATAACAAAAGGCGGAATATCTTGAGTAATGGCACTGCCCATGGCAGAAAAGCTGTAACTACCAATTTGAGCAAACTGGTGAACTAGAGTAAAACCACCTAAAATAGCATGATCACCCATATGTACATGCCCTGCAATAGAAGCACCATTAGCCATAGTGACATGGTCACCAATAATACAGTCATGAGCTACATGAGTATAAGCCATAAATAAATTATCACTGCCTATTAATGTTAAACCGTGATCCTGTACCGTGCCTCTATGCATGGTAGTAAATTCACGAATAACATTTCTATCACCTATTTCCAGGCGGGTTATTTCATCAGCATATTTTTTATCTTGAGGGTCTTCACCTATGGAAGTAAACTGATAAATACGATTATCTTTTCCCATTGCAGTGGGTCCTTTTATAATCACATGTGGACCGATCACAGTGCCTGAATCTATTTGTACTTCTGACCCGATAATTGAGAAAGGACCAATAGAGACATCATCGGCAATTTCTGCATTTATATCAACAATCGCTTTAGAATCTATCAACTTAAACCACCGCAGCACAAATGATATTTGCATTTGCGACTAGCCGTTCATCAACCTTTGCGCTGCATTCAAAAGACCACAAATGACGTTTGCTTTTAATAAAAATTGCCTCAATGATTATTTGATCTCCAGGCTTAACTTGCTTTTTAAAACGTGCCTTATCAACGCTGGCTAAAAAATAAGTGGTGTCTTTAGCAAATTGATCATCTGACTGAGCAGTCAGAATAGCCGTTGCTTGAGCCATAGCTTCTATCATTAAAACGCCTGGGAAAACAGGATTTTCAGGAAAATGTCCTTGAAAAAAAGGCTCATTAAAGGTGACATTTTTTAGCGCAAACAAACGTACTTTTGGATCACATTCGAGTACTTTATCAATTAATAGAAAGGGGTATCTATGCGGCAAAATCTTTTGAATTTGTAAAATATCTAATTGACCTGTCATTTTTTATTTCGCCTTTTTATCATTCGGGTAATTTAAAAGAATAGATCTGAGAGTATAGCTTTGAAATTAATTTAGCTTTGTAACTTACTCAGCTTACCCTCTATTTTCAAGAATAAAGGGTGTGATAGTGCCTATTTTTATGCATTGTTTGTTTATCTTGATTACTCAGATAAGGCTACTAATTTTGCTTGAACTTGTGCTGTCACATCAATTTTCTGGCTGGCATAAATAACACCGTCTGTAAGCAATAGATCAAATTTATCGTCTTTCGCCAAGGCTTTAATCGCTTCCGTGATGCGACGTTGCAATTTACTGAGTTCTTCATTTCGGCGCATATTAAAGTCTTCTTGAAATTCTTGTTGAGATCTTTTTGCATCTCTTTTTTTAGCGATAATATCTTTTTCAAGTTTACGACGTTCTGACCCACCCATTACAGATGTATCACGCGATAATTTTTCTTCTAATTTTTGTATTTCTTTATCTTGAGAAAGCAAGTGTTTATCACGCGGAGAAAACTCTTCTTCCAAACGTTTTTTTGCTTTTTCTGCTTGTGGTGCTTTTTCTAACACTTTTGCAACATTAACAAAGCCAATTTTTAGCTCCGCATAACAGACATTAGTTAGTAGTATAAGTGTTAAAAACAAAGAAATTCTTTTTTTCATCGTTAAATTCATCTCAAGAAATTAGTCAAAAATTTAAGACAACTTAATGTCTTTACTCAGGGTTGTTGCTCTTTAGTAAGCCTAAGAACCATTCAGATTATAGAATAAATTAATACAAAATTAAAACCCAGATCCAAATGAGAACTGAAATATTTCTTCCTCATCATCATCATCTGCATTTACCGGCAACGCAAGACTAACGGCTAAAGCCCCAAATGGAGACAACCATTCACCTGACAAGCCTACTGAATATCGCAAGTTACTAATTTCAAATTCATCACTGACCATACCTGCGTCAATAAAAGAACCTATGCGTATGGATTTAATATCGTCTACAAACGGCACAGGAAAGAATAGTTCAGCCTTTGCTATAATTTTTGTTGACCCGCCCGAAGGGTCATTCTCTGAATCTTGTGAACCGACGGTATTATCTGCATAACCACGAATAGATTGAACACCACCTGCAAAATAATTTTCAAAAAAGGGTAATTCTTCAGTATCTCCATAACCACCACCATGAGCAACTTCACTAAAAATCTTAAAAGTTACACCTTGTGCTATTGGGAAATACTGTTGATGTTTATATGATACCTTGAAATACCCTAAATCACTACCTGGAACAGTTGCAAGTGCTGAGAGGCGTTGCTGCCTACCTTCATTAGGGAAAATGGCTCTATTCAAGGTGTCATGCGTCCAGCCAATAGAAGTTATTAAATCAAGATAGGAACTGCCATTATCAAGAATAAACTGTTTAATTTCATCTGATGGTGAATTTGATGTATTCAAATCCGTATGTTTAAGATCGATATTAAAGCGTAAACGATCAAATTCATTCAATGGAATCCCAAAATTAAAGCCCGCATTAATGACATCGGTAGCATAATTAGAAATATTTGCTTCTTCTGCATCTCTGACACTATACCCCAGATTAAAACCTAAACTAACACCATCCAGAGTAAAATATGGATTATGATAACCAAAACTATAACGGGTTAAGGCATCACTATTATTAAATGCTAAATTGACTCTTTTACCTGAGCCAAAAACATTATCCTGTGACACATTGGCATTAAGGATAATACCTTGCGTCTGTGAAAAACCAACCCCAGCCGATAAATTACCTGATGATTTCTCTACCACTGTATAGTTGACATCAATTTGATCAGAAGCGCCTATAACTGGTGGTGTTTCCACACTCACTTCTTCAAAGTAGCCTAATCGTTCCAGACGCGTTTTAGATCGTTCAATTTTTGAGATGGATGACCAGCTTGACTCCATTTGTCTTAATTCACGTCGTAATACCTCATCACGAGTCTTTGTGTTACCTCTCATATTAATACGACGCACATAAACCGGTTTACCAGGATCAATAAAAAACGTCATTACCACTGTTTTTAAATCTTCATTGATTTCAGGCACCATATTTACATTGGCAAACGCATAACCTTCATCACCCAGTCGATTAGAGATAGCTTTCGATGTCTGGGTAGCATTTTTTCGTGAAAATATTTCTCCAGGACCTACTTGAACCAGCTTGATGATCTCTTCCGGTTCAACCACAAGGTTTCCAGAAAATTTGACTTTTTCAAGTACAAACACTCCCCCTTCTTTCACATTGACGGTGACATAGATGGCTTGTTTATTAGGTGTTATTGCAACTTGAGTAGATTCAATAGAAAAATTAATATATCCACGATCCAGATAATAGGATCGCAAACGCTCAAGGTCTGCCGCCAGCTTTTGTTTTGAATATTGATCATCTTTTGTATAGAAAGACAACCAGTTAGTGGTGTTTAACTGGAATAACTCAAGTAGTGTTTCATTATCAAAAACCTTGTTCCCTACTACATTTATCTGCTTGATTTTAGCAATACGACCTTCAGAAATATCAATATGTATCCCTACTCGATTACGTGTTAATAAGGATACCTCTGTGTCTATTTTTAAACCGTATTTACCATGACTAAAATATTGCCGTTTAAGTTCTTGCTCTACTTTATCCAAAGTTTGCTGATTAAAAACTTTACCTTCTGATAAGCCGATCTTTTTTAATGCTGAAGTTAAATCCTCGGTACTTAAATCTTTATTACCTTCGATAATTATTTTTGAAATTGAAGGTCTCTCTACAACATTAACAACCAGTGTAGATCCTTGTCTTTCTAATGAGATATCTTTAAAGAACTCTGTTTTAAATAAGGCTCTTATTGCAACACTGACGTTATCTAAGGAAAACCTTTCACCTACTCGAACCGGTAAATAGTTATAAACGGTACCTGCTGAAATTCTCTGTAAACCATTAACCTGGATGTTTTCAACTAAAAAACTATCTTCAGCTTTTGCTGGTTGCAAGGTCAACATTACTGTCAAAACCAACAAATGAAATAATTTTATTTTCACAGACATACCAAGTTAAAAAATGGGAGGAGGGAGTATAACATGCTTAAGTTTTAGTAAGCCACTGCAAGTGCCTGAACGCTAGGGCTAATTTGTTCTGTCACAACCCAGATATAGCACAAAATAGAGGGTAAGCTGAGTAGTTACGATAATTGAGATAAAAACCATGCACTTAAATCAAGTATTAGTCAGACGCATTTTAAAACAGGAATAATCAAATGAAGAACAAGCGGCTGTTGCTGAGGAAATAAAGCGGATATTAATAATATCAGCACTATATCTAATGAAACGGCAACAGGGGCAAGAAACACATCTGACGCAGGTAAAGTACTATCAAGTTTAGTTGATCAATTACATAGTACTGTTGGACATTTTAAAATGTAAAGCCTATTATTAGACTTTATCTCTTTACATAGCTTAACATCAAAAAATGCTTAACAAAGTCACTTTAATAGGAAATTTAGGCGCTGACCCAGAGGTTCGGTATTTACCCACTGGAGGTGCAGTCACCAATATCAACATTGCAACAACACGAACATGGAAAGATCGCCAAACAGAAGAGCGTAAAGACGCTACAGAATGGCATCGCGTGGTCTTTTTTAACCGTTTAGCAGAAATTGCTGGTGAATATTTAAAGAAAGGACGTCAGGTATATGTTGAGGGCCGCCTGCAAACCCGAAAATGGCAAGGACAAGACGGACAAGATCGTTACACCACCGAAATAGTCGCTACAGAAATGAAAATGCTAGGAAACCGCAGCGGAGGAACTGAATCATTTTCTCAGGAATCTCCGGTAAATACCCACTCACAAGCCAGCCCAGAGGGAAACCAAAACAACCCTGACTCATCCCCTCAGCCATCACCAAGCAATGTCAATACACCACCTACTGATACTTATAAAGAAGATTATGATGATGATATCCCGTTTTGATTGGTGTAATACCCTTTATTCTTGAAAGTGGTATAAGATAAACTGTTAAATTTTTCTATCAAGCCACTAATTACAGTGGCTTTTTCCTTGTATTTGAGAAACTCAACCACGGTGGTAGAAGTCCATAACTTGCATAAAACGACTGAAAGTCGTTATCTGTAACAAGACCAATGTTTTGGCAATAACTTCTTAGCAAAAAGTGAATATGCATACTCTAAAAGCTGGCGACAAGGCACCTAGTTTTTCATTAACTGATAGCGAACAAAAAACACATATTTTACAAAGTTACTGCAATCAATGGCTGGTTTTATTTTTTTATCCAAAAGATGATACCCCTAGGTGTACAGTAGAAGCGTGTCAATTTAAAAAAAATTATGCTGATATTTTAGCAATGAATGTACGGCTATTAGGCATTAACACCGATAAACTGGACAGTCATCATCGCTTTATTAGCAAATTTCAACTTCCTTTTCCTTTATTATCAGATCATCAAGGTGAAATCAGTAAACTTTATGGATCTTTATTTAAACTAGGACCTGTTAAGTTCTGTAAGCGACATAGTTTTATAATTGACCCTAACGGAAAAATAGCCAAAATTTATAGAAAAGTAGACCCTAAAAACCATAGCCAACAAATTATTACTGATTTAAAAGTCTTACAATTTTTGTGATGAGTGAGGGCAAGAAGGGCTTACTTCTATTTTTTTGCAATACTTTGCCAAGCTGCCATCCATGCTTGAGCATGATAACTCTCGGCATTTTTTTCCAAATCACCAGAAAGTATCAAGCCTAAAGTATGGCTGATAATACCGAAAAAATAATTATAGGCTAACAAAGAATCTATAGAACGAATTTCATTATCATTAATTCCATTTTGAATAACCTGTACTATTTTATTGAACGCGGTAGTTTCAATGAGTGACTTTTCTTCAGGTAAAATTTCTTTAATATTGATCACCCATAAGAACTGGATAATTTCTGGCGCTTGTTCGGTTAATTTAAACAATAAATCAACAATTTCTCGTAATTGTTCTGATGCCTTTCTATTTCTACGACGGATGTCGTCAATAGAAATACTTAAACTATCCAGGATGTTGCTATATAAAGCTTCTGCTATGGCTTGTTTGTTTTTAAAGTGCTGATAAATTCCGCTGCTTGTTTTGATTTCAACAGCATCTTTAATATCCGTTAAAGAGGTATTGAAATATCCCTTTTCTGCAAATAATTTTAATGATGCTACTAATATTTCATCCTCTGTAACTACTTTTTTTGTAGTACTTTCCGTATCTAGGGTCACTTTGCTTACATCTTTATTGAGTTATTCCAATTATTAAGCTGAAGAGTTACTTTTTATTCTTCGTTTAAAACGCTAAAGGCCGCAGATAAATAAATAATCATTGTCCATAAGGTTAGAATGGCTGAGATATACAACAAACAGATACCAATTAAATTAATAGGTAATCCCATTAAGTCTTCGCTATATAGCAGGAACCCAATCGCCAACATTTGTGCTGTTGTTTTCCATTTACCCAGATCGGATACTCTAACAGCCGCTCTTTGTCCGATCTCTGCCATCCACTCTCTGAGTGAGGCAATAATAATTTCACGACCAATTATAATAGCCGATGCAATGGCTAATCCTGCATTCCCTTGTGCTTGTACAATCAGTACCAGAACGAAAGCAACCATCACTTTATCGGCAACTGGATCAAGAAATGCACCGAATGCTGTTTCCAAATGCATCTTTCTGGCTAAATAACCATCCAGCCAATCAGTAACGCCTGCTATAGAAAAAATAACTGTACAGGCAATATTCGAATATTGCCAAGGTAAATAGAAAACGATAGTCAATAAAGGGATTAAGGCTACACGCAATAGCGTTAAGTTAGTCGGTAAATTAAATTTAATGGCCATCTTGGTGGTGAAAGTTATCGTAAATTCGTTGTGCTAATTGTTTACTAATGCCATTAATACTACAGAGGGTATCTACGCCTGCATTAGAGACACCTTGAAGTCCACCAAACTGTTTTAATAACTGCTGTCTTCGTTTGCGGCCTAGTCCTGCAATACCTTCTAATACAGATTCTCTTTTGGCTTTCCCTCTGCGTTGCCTGTGTGCGGTAATTGCAAACCGATGCGCTTCATCACGTATGTGTTGAATTAACAATAAAGCACTAGCACCTGATGTTATATCCAGTGGCTGTTCTTGCTCTACAACTATCAGTTTTTCCATGCCTGCTTTTCGGTCAGCCCCTTTGGAAACGCCGACTATCATAACATCATTTACCTGTAACTCCTTTAATGCCTTTTGTGCCTGGCCAACTTGACCTTTGCCACCATCAATAAAAAGAATATCAGGGGTAATATGTTCACCTTTTTTTAAGCGTTTAAAACGTCGGTATACCGATTGATAAATCGCTGCATAATCATCACCAGGGGTAATTCCTTCGATATTAAAACGGCGATAAGCTGATTTTAAAGGCCCTTCTCGATCAAAGACTACACAAGAGGCCACGGTAAAATCACCTTGCGTGTGACTAATATCAAAACACTCAAGCCGTTTAGGTACTTCAAGACAGCCTAATTCTTCCTGTAAATTAAGGTAGCGAGCATATATCCCTTGTTTATCTGATAACTTACTCAATAACGAGTTTTCGGCATTGGTTTCTGCCATTTGCAACCACTTTAATCGCTCGCCTCTGATATTAGTTGAAATAGCGACTGAGTGATTAGCCTGTTTACTTAACACCTCAGTAATTAATTTATTTTCTTCCAGTGCATGACTCACCAGCAATTCATAAGGCACTTGCTTAGCTAAATAATATTGTGGAATAAAAGCCTGTAATATTGCGTTTTCAGAATAATCATTGCTCATTTTAGGGAAAAAAACTTTATTCCCTAAATTCTGCCCATTGCGAATAAAAAACACTTGCACACTGGCAACACCCGCTTTAGTTGCGCAGGCGATAATATCAACATCTCCTTTTTCTCCGTGTACAAAATGTTTTTCCAGAATATTTCTTAAACGTGCAATCTGGTCACGAAATATCACCGCACGTTCAAATTCCAGATTTATAGATGCCGTCTCCATCTTATCAATCAGTTGATCAATTAATAAATCACTTTTTCCTTCTAAAAACAATATCGTATTATCCAGATCCTGGTGATAATCATCTTTCTCTATAAATCCCACGCAAGGTGCTGTACAGCGTTCAATTTGGTGCTGTAAACAAGGTCGCGTGCGATTATTGTAGTAAGAATCATCACATTGCCTGACAGGAAAAATCTTTTGCAACAGTTTAAGTGTTTCTTTGACGGCACCTGCACTAGGGTAAGGGCCAAAATATTGCCCTCGTTTCTTTTTGGCACCGCGATGAAAAGTAATTTGTGGGTAATCGTGATAGCTAGAGATAAACAAGTAGGGATAAGATTTGTCATCCCTTAAACAAATGTTATAGCGTGGTTTGAATTTTTTTATTTGCTGGCTTTCCAGCAACAAGGCCTCACCTTCGGTATGCGTTACTGTGACTTCAATCGCAACAATTTTAACCACCATAGCTTGTTGCCTAGGTGAAGCCGTGGTTTTTCTAAAATAACTGGACACCCTTTTTTTCAGGTTTTTTGCCTTACCAATATAAATAATATCGCCCTTATCGTTGAGCATTTTATAAATACCAGGACGTTTGGTCAGGTTTTTTAAAAAATATTTTATGTCAAAATCTGATGTTATCATTATGCACTATTTCTTTCTCGTTCTATGCGTGTTAAGTAGGTGAATACTTGCACAAGATACTGTTAATAAAAAGCATTCCTATAAGCAGTGCTACGCCATAGAGCGTATTTGTTGAAGTTAAGTAGATAGACACGAAACCTGAATTACAAGTTTAAAAACTTAAAGCATTTAACAGTGTTACTATCTCCTTATCCAATTGCCATTGGATAATGTAATCAAAAACAGTTTTTTAGTGTTGTTGATTACACGATTGTTATGATACGAGGCGTTAGGTGTATTCCCTCCACCTTTTTATTGGATTTTTTGACAGAGGGGGGTTGGAGACAAAAAAATGAGCAATAAAGAGACATTATTAGTTATTAAACAAAAATTAGATAGTTTTGCTGACGAATATAAGCAAATAGTAAATGTGTTTGACAAATCCACAATGAACACAGAACACTTGGCAGAAGAAAAGAAAATGAAAATTAGGATGAATGCCTTAGAAATCAGGTGTAAAAATTCTCAATTTTTATTAGAAAATGTTATTACAGCATTAAATGCTGAGGATAAAGAGATAAATCAAGTTGCAGAATGTAAGAATACAGTTAGTGACCTATTAAGTAGTGTTAGAAATGAACTTAATAAAAACAATCTATTAGAGATGATAAAACACTTAGAAAAAATTCCTGTTGTTATGTCGATAGTTGACAATAGTATTGGCAATAAAATAAGAATCGCAACAGAGATTGATTCTAAATCATTACATTGATTTATAGAGACCTCAGCATATAAAACCACCATACAAATCATTCCAACGGACTGGCTACCGCCAGCACGCTGAATTGAGGAATGTTGGTGTACTATCTATTTTTGACTATACATTTTATGTACCAACTTGTGTACCCAACGGGATGGGATTAGATAAAATTACCAAGGACTGATAGAATATGAAGTCATTAAATATCAATGGGTTAAGGTCTACATGGAACAAGTAAAAGTGCTATTCGTGTGTATGGGCAATATTTGCCGTTCGCCAACGGCAGAAGGCGTCTTTAATGCATTGCTTAAAAAGGAAAAAATCGACCATCAATTTTTTATTGAGTCAGCGGGAACACATGCTTATCATATTGGAGAAGCACCTGATTTACGTGCACAAAAAGCAGCAAAAGATAGAGGTGTATCACTTTCTCAAATCAGAGCAAGAAAAGTAATATTTGCTGATTTTGAAAACTTTGATTATGTACTGGCGATGGATGATGATAATTATCAAATTTTGATGCAATCGTGTCCTGACGAGTATAAAAATAGAGTTAAATATTTTTTAGACTATGCGCCACATCTTGATAGCAGAGAAGTACCTGATCCTTATTATGGGGGACAATATGGTTTTGAAAGAGTGCTGGATATGGTGGCGGATGCATCCGTCGGTTTTTTAGAGACTCTTAGAGAATCTGAAGAAGTGAAATAAATATTATTAGGAGGAATGTAATGGCTATTATTTCTAATACAGTGGATTACCTTGATGGTGATGTTTTACTGGAAGGCTTTTTTGCTTATGATGATTCAATAGATAATCGACGACCTGCGGTACAGGTTAATCATGCTTGGGCAGGTCGGAATTCATTTGTGCAAGAAAAAGCGATCAAGCTTGCTGAATTAGGTTATTTTGCATTTGCTGCTGATATGTATGGCAAAGGAGTTTTAGGACAAAACAATGAGGAGAATGCCAGCTTAATGCAACCCTTTATGGATGATCGAACATTGGTGATGAGTAGAATGAATGCTGCTTTGTATGCCATTAAATTATTACCTTGGGTTGATGCTAAAAAAATAGCGGCTATTGGTTTTTGTTTTGGTGGATTGTGTGTATTGGATTTGGCACGATCAGGGGCTGATATTAAAGGGGTTGTCTCTTTTCATGGTTTGTTGGGCGCACCAGAGAGCGAGAAGAAGCCGACTACTATAAAATCTAAAGTTTTAGTGCTTCATGGAGCTGATGATCCTATGGGACCAGTTGAGCAAGTTATTGCCTTGCAAAAAGAACTAACAGAGGCAAAGGCTGATTGGCAAATCCATAACTATGGTCATACACTACATGCTTTTACAAATCCAATGGCTAATGATCCTGATTTTGGGACGGTTTATCAGGCAGATGCTGATAGACGTTCGTGGGCAAGTATGAAAAATTTTTTGGCTGAGGTTCTCAAATAGAGAACCTCAGTATTTATCTGTTATCGCTTAGACAATAATCTTTTGTTGTTGCAGGATGTTGTAAATTTCATTAACGGAGTGGGTGTCACAATCTAGGGTAATATCACTTGACTCAGTAGCAGTCCCGGTCACTAAACAAATTAAGCCTGCATTTTTTATGGCAGTTATTAGTGATGAATTATCTATTGATTGAGTTTCCAGTACCATTACCGCATGGCCTCTATCAAATAACTTTCTTTCTAGTTGATAACTGACTTTCTGGCTGTTAGTACCTGTTAAGTTGATTGCAGTTGCTTTTTGACTATATCTTGCTGTGCGATCACTGTCAGAAACAGGGCTGAAATCATCTGAATTACTTTCCCCTGTGATCATGCCTGCACCGACAGTAACATTAGTTAAGTAATCAATAATAATAAATGCGCCTGTGCCTTTGCTTTGTTTGTAGCTGTCAAAGACTACGGGGGCATTGACAGATATGGTACAAGAAGCAATTTCATTCAAATTTACTTCAGTAGCATCATGATGCTCTAGGGTATTAACATCAATTCTATAGTTAATAGCAGATATACTGCCAGAAACACTACGGGTTGCTAACTTGATAACATATTGACACCCTGGCACCATGGCTTTTTCGTCCATCCAGACTAATGTGGCATCAAATTTATCTGCAACTGATGGCACTTGGGTGTCATCGCCAATAATCATGTCGCCACGACTAATATCAATTTCATCTTCCATGGTTAAAGTCACTGCTAATGGAGCAAATGCCTCTTCCAAGTCGCCGTCATAAGTAACGATAGACTTTATCTTGCTGGTTTTTCCTGAGGGTAAAACAGTAATTGAGTCGCCTTTACAAAATATACCCGATGCAACTGTTCCACAAAACCCACGAAAATCCAGGTTAGGACGGTTAACATATTGCACAGGGAAACGTGCATTTGTTAAATTATGGTCACTTGATATTTTAATGGCATTCAATGACTCCATCATGGCTTTACCCGTATACCAAGGCATGTTTTCACTTTTATTCACCACATTGTCTCCATCCAGTGCAGAGATGGGAATAAAATGAACATCACTAAGATCTAATGAGGCAATAAAATCCATATAATCTTGTTTGATTTTGTTATAGCTTAATTCACTATATTCAACTAAATCCATTTTATTAATAGCCACAATAATGTGTTTTATCCCCAGTAAAGAAGCGATAAAGCTATGTCGCTTAGTTTGGGTTTGTACGCCATAGCGTGCATCAATAAGAATAACGGCTAGGTCACAAGTAGAAGCACCGGTAGCCATATTACGCGTATATTGTTCATGCCCTGGTGTATCAGCAATAATAAATTTACGTGTTGATGTAGAAAAGTAACGGTAGGCAACATCAATAGTAATCCCTTGTTCGCGTTCTGCCTGTAAACCATCAACTAATAAAGCCAGATCAATTTTGCCAGCACCGGTAGTACCTGATTTAACACTATCTGCCTGAACTGCCGCCAATTGATCTTCGTAAATCATTTTGGAGTCATGTAGCAAGCGGCCGATAAGCGTGCTTTTACCATCATCGACATTGCCACAGGTTAAAAAACGTAATAATTCTTTACGTTCATGTTGTGCCAGGTAGGCATTAATATCGGTACTGATTAATTCGGATTGGTGGGACATGGATTTTTTTCCTTTAAAAAAATTTAGGTGCAAGACTAAAGACTAAAGACTAAAGACTAAGGAGTCTTTACAGTGAGAAAATGCTTTGTAGACTTCTACGCAAAGCCGTGAGGACCTTTTCGTACATCCAAATTCTCAAACCACATATTTTCGTCCTTCGTCTTTCGTCCGCCTTTAAAAATACCCCTCACGTTTTTTTTGTTCCATAGAGCCTGATTGATCATGATCAATCAAACGTCCTTGGCGTTCAGATGTGGTGGTTAAGAGCATTTCCTGAATAATTTCTGGTAGCGTTGTCGCTGTAGATTCAACAGCACCTGTTAATGGATAACAACCTAAAGTTCTAAAACGAACCATTTTCATTTCTACTTTGTCATCTGCGCCGATGGGCATACGCTCATCGTCAACCATGATTAACATGCCATCTTTATTGACTACAGGGCGTTCTTTAGCAAAATAAAGAGGGACAATGGGAATGCTTTCTAAATGGATATACTGCCATATATCCAGTTCAGTCCAGTTTGATAGAGGGAACACCCGAATACTTTCACCTTTATCCAGCTTGCCGTTATAGATATTCCATAATTCTGGGCGTTGGTTTTTTGGATCCCAGCGATGGTTTTTGTCGCGGAAAGAATAAACACGTTCTTTAGCACGTGATTTTTCTTCATCTCTACGTGCACCACCAAAAGCGGCATCGAATTGATATTTATTTAATGCCTGTTTTAAGCCATCTGTTTTCATCACATCCGTATGTTTCTTACTGCCATGAGTAAATGGACCAATACCTTGATCCACCCCATCCTGATTGGTATGAACAATAATCTCCAAATCTAGATCGTTGATCATTTTATCTCTAAATTCAATCATTTCCTTGAATTTCCAAGTGGTATCAACATGCATCATAGGAAAAGGCGGTTTTCCTGGATAAAAAGCTTTCATGGTTAAATGCAACATAACCGCTGAGTCTTTACCCACTGAGTAAAGCATCACCGGTTTATCAAATTCGGCAGCCACTTCGCGAATAATATGAATACTCTCCGCTTCAAGCTGTTTTAAATGCGTTAAGTTATAATCTGTCATTACCTTAGAGTGTTTTTTTCAGTGTACATGGATACCAAGTATTTATTGTTGAATCGCGTATTTTAAAACGAATTGCAGACCATTGCTAGGGGGTGTTTTTTTTAGAATGTAATCAATTGTCGAAAAAGGACTAAAGATTAAAGATTAAAGGTTAAGAGTTAATGACTAAGGACTAACCCAACATTTTTAGGTGAATATTGGGTTACGAAAAGCACGTAACTCAACCCACGCGGCTTTAAGTCTTTAGTCTTTAGTCTTTAATTAATATCTGTCCTAGATTTCTATCTAAAATCATCTAAACTTTAAATTCAGATAGAACTTAAATTTAATATGAGTGTTAAAAAATGGCTTTTGGAAAAACTGTAGGCTTTGTGTTTTTACTGCTATTCAGCGTAAATATCTGGGCGGATACTCTTCAAATTAACCCTAATCATCCAGATCAATATACTGTAGTGAAAGGAGATACTTTATGGGGGGTTTCTGCTCAATTTCTGGAAAATCCATGGCAATGGCCGCAACTTTGGGAAAATAATCCTCAAATTAAAAACTCTCATTTGATTTATCCAGGAGATATTCTACATTTTTCAATGGTTGATGGAAAACCTCAATTAAGTTTTTCAAAAAATGTAAAGCTTAAACCCAAGATAAGAGAGTCTGATATAGACCAAGCCATTAAAATAATTCCTACGGATGCTATTTCACAATTTTTGATTTCACCTAAAGTTGTGGGTTCTATGGAATTGAGTCAATCTCCTTATGTCGTTGACTTTGTAGGGGAGCATATCATTGCAGCTGCGGGGGATAAAATTTATGTTAAATCAATTACTGCACCAAAAAGTTTTAGTTATACTATTTACCGTGAAGGTGAAGTCTATGTAAGTCCTGCGACAAATGAAATTCTAGGCTATGAAGCAAAATATATTGCCGATACAACCTTAGTAAAAGCAGGTGATCCAGCAACGCTATCCATTATAAAATCAAGTCGTGAAATAAAGAAAGGTGACCGACTCATGGTTAGTGATAAAGCGGAGCTGGCTTTAAACTTTTTCCCACATCCACCAGAAAAACAAATTATGGGCAGTATTATTAGTGTTCTTAATGGGGTTTCCCAGATTGGACAATATAATATTGTTGTTATTGATAAAGGATTGGCAGATGGTTTGCACACGGGGCATGTCCTAGATATATACCAGCGTGGAGAGATAGTTGATGATATATATGCAGTTATTGATGAGAAAGGGCGAGGAGTTAAATTGCCCGATGAATTAGCTGGCGTGTTAATGATTTTTCGTCCTTTTGATCGCGTCAGTTATGCCTTGGTTGCTGAAGCTACACGAGCAATCCATTTGCTGGATGTAGTGCAAACGCCTTAAATTATCAAATTGTTGAAATTTTTTACAAGGATGTGATGACTTTTCCTACTTTAATCACTTTCAGTTTTTTTCTGTGACTATTTCCGTAGATCATTCGCTAAAATATTGGCTTTTACTTTTAAGAGTGCCTGGCATTGGCAGTAAAACATTTGTAAAAACGCTCGATAACTATCAACCTGATCAATTATTTAAGCAATCTCATAGTACACTGAGTGCTTTAGGGCTAAGAGATAAAAGTATTACTTTTATTAAAAACCCTGATTGGGTGCTGATCGAACAAGATTTGGCATGGTTAGAACAGCAAGGTAATAGTGTTATTACTATCAATGATGTTTTATACCCTGCCCAATTAAAAGAAATAGATAGTCCGCCCCCTCTGCTTTTTATCAGAGGGAATAGCAAGATACTATCTCAAGCTCAAATTTCCATCGTAGGTAGCCGAAATCCATCGACTATAGGGTTACAAACTGCGACAGCATTTGCAAAATCACTATCTCAAGCAGGTTTTGTTATTACTAGCGGCTTGGCTTTAGGTATTGATGCTGCAAGTCATCAAGGTGCATTAAATGCAAAAGGATATACCATTGCCGTGGCAGGAACAGGTTTAGATAGAGTCTATCCTGCACGCAATAAAGAATTAGCGTCTCATATAGCTAATTCTGGTGCGCTTATTTCTGAATTTCCACCTGGGACTTCAGCCCATGCCAATCATTTCCCACGAAGAAATCGAATAATTAGTGGGCTTTGTGTGGGGCTTTTGGTGGTAGAGGCTGCAAAAAAAAGCGGTTCATTAATTACTGCCAGAATGGCTTTAGATGCTAACCGAGAAGTTTTTGCTATTCCTGGTTCTATTCATAACCCATTAGCGCGTGGTTGTAATGCCTTGATCAGAGAAGGGGCTAAACTGGTTGAAAGTACCCAAGATATTTTTGATGAATTAGGTCAATATAGTCAACAGCCCGAAGAAATTAATCAAGAAAAGTTAGAAACAACACTTGACCTAGAGCAGCAAAATCTATTAAATCTCATAATGTTTAGCCCAACATCAATTGATTATTTGGTGCAGGAATCTGGATATACAGTGGAAGTTATATCTTCCATGTTGCTGATGTTTGAGTTACAAGGCTCAATAGCAACGGTACCTGGAGGCTATATTCGAATTAAATAATAAAGGTCTTATGAAAGAAAATATATTTGATGTTCTCATTTTTCTGTTTGAAAATTATTTAGATGATGATATTGAGTTACTTCCTGATAGCGAAGGCATTAAAACTGAATTGTTGCAAGCAGGTTTTGGTTCTTCAGAAGTGAATAGTGCTTTTAATTGGTTGCAAACCTTGACAGAACAAAGTGATATTATTCCTAGTATTACTTCAGTATTCAGGATTTTTAGTGTAGCTGAAGAAAAAAAGCTGGATATAGAATGTCGTGATTTTTTACTTTTTTTAGAACACAATGGTATTTTGACCGACTTAACTCGGGAAATTGTTATTGATAGAGCAATGGCTTTAGACAATGAAACTTTGACAATAGAAGAGTTGAAATGGACAATTCTCATGGTTCTATTAAGTCAATCAGATGACGATATTGCTTTTTCCAGAATGGAAGACATTGTTTACGATTTAACCCCAGCACTTTTACATTAATTTTATAGAAAACATGAGCAAAAACCTTGTCATTGTAGAGTCACCCGCCAAGTGCAAAACCATAGAAAAGTACCTAGGCAAAGACTTTCAAGTACTTGCATCTTATGGTCATGTAAGAGACTTGATTCCAAAAGAAGGTGCTGTTGATACAGCAAATGATTTTGCCATGAAATACCAGTTGATTGACCGTAATCAACGGCATTTACAAGAAATAACTAAATCAGTAAAAAAAGCCGATACATTATATCTGGCGACTGATCCGGATAGAGAAGGAGAAGCTATTTCTTGGCATGTTTTTGAACACTTGAAATCCAAGAAAGCTTTAAAGGATAAAAGTGTAAAACGTGTAGTTTTTCACGAAATTACTAAAAAGGCCGTTACTGAAGCAATTGCGAAGCCTACTGAATTATCCATCAATATGGTAAATGCACAGCAAGCGCGTCGTGCTTTAGACTATTTGGTTGGGTTTAATTTATCGCCTCTGTTATGGAAAAAAATCCGAAGAGGACTATCCGCTGGTCGTGTACAAAGCCCTGCGTTAAGAATGATCGTAGAGCGTGAGATCGAGATAGAAGCTTTTAAAAAACGTGAATATTGGACGCATACCGCAGAGCTAAGTGCTAATGATCAGCCATTTAAAGCAAAGTTAACCCATTTTGAAGGTGAAAAACTTAGCCAATTTAGTATTGTTGACAAAGCAAGAGCTGAAAAAGTAAAGCAAACACTGATTGATGTAGCAGATGGTCAATTAGTCGTTGAAAAACTGGAAAAAAAGCAAAGAAAACGAAATCCAGCGGCACCCTTTATTACTTCAACATTACAACAAGAAGCCTCCAGAAAATTGGGTTTTACCACCAAAAAAACCATGAGGGTCGCGCAGCAACTTTATGAAGGTATTGAGGTTGATGGCGAAACAGCAGGACTCATATCCTATATGCGTACCGATTCGGTTAATTTATCTGAAGAAGCTTTGGGGCAAATCAGAGAATTGATTACAGAAAAATATGGTGCAGAAAATGTACCTAAACAACCCCGTTCATTTAAAACTAAAGCCAAAAATGCACAAGAAGCGCATGAAGCGATAAGACCCACTTCAACATTTAATTTTCCAGAAAAAATTAAAAAAAACTTAACAGCAGATCAATTCAAACTGTATGACCTGATATGGAAAAGGACGATTGCCTGTCAAATGATTCATGCCACCTTGAATCAAGTGTCTGTTGATTTAAGTGATGGCAGCAAGGACAATATGTATAGAGCCACGGGTTCTACTATTGCAAAACTCGGGTTTATGGCGGTTTATCTGGAAGGCAAGGATGATAATAAAGAGAGTGATGATAATAAAGAAAGTTTCTTACCACCGATGGAAGAAGGCCGACCTGTATCACTTAAAGAAATTATTGCAGCACAACATTTTACCGAACCACCCCCTCGATATGGTGAGGCTAGTTTAGTTAAAGCCTTGGAAGAACATGGTATTGGTCGCCCATCAACCTATGCCACTATTATCTCAACCTTACAAAATAGAGAATATGTCACCTTAGAAAGCAAACGGTTTTATCCGACCGATGTAGGACGAATCGTTAATAAGTTTTTGACGGATCATTTTACTAAATATGTCGATTATGATTTTACTGCAAATCTAGAAGACGATCTGGATGCAGTGGCACGAGGAGAAAAGGACTGGATACCCTTAATGCATGACTTCTGGAAACCATTTGCCAAACTGATAGATGAAAAGGAAGAAAGTGTTCAGCGTAAGGATGTCACACATGAAGCCATTGATGAAAAGTGTCCAGAATGTGACAAACAATTGTCAATTAGATTAGGAAGAAACGGGCGGTTTATTGGATGTACAGATTACCCGACTTGTTCTTACACACGTAATTTGAATGATGATGGTACAGAGCAACAAGCACCGGAAATTGTAGCAGGCAGAAGTTGTCCTAAATGTGAATCAGATTTGGTGATAAAAACAGGGCGATATGGCAAGTTTATCGGTTGCAGTGCTTATCCTAAATGTAAACACATAGAACCTTTGGAAAAACCTTTAGATACAGGCGTGGAATGTCCTCAATGCAATAAAGGTAATATTCTTAAACGTAAATCGCGTCATGGCAAAGTGTTTTATTCCTGTTCTGAATATCCTAAATGTGATTATGCACTGTGGAACGCACCCGTCAAAGAAGATTGTCCCGATTGTAACTGGCCTGTATTGACTTTAAAAAACACTAAAAGGCGTGGTCCAGAAAAAGTGTGTCCACAAAAAGAATGTAAATATGCAACACCATACGAAGGTGATCCAGAAGATATTAATGGACCAAAAGAACCTGCTAAATCCTGATGGCACTGGTTTCATCTTTTAAAATCAGGCAAGCCGTAAGAAACATCAGCCAAGGAAAAGTCATCGCTTATCCTACGGAAGCGGTATTTGGTTTGGGTTGCGACCCACTCAATGAAGAAGCGGTTTATCGTTTATTAGCGATAAAAAAAAGAAAAGTAGAAAAAGGACTTATTTTAATCGCTTATTCACTTTCTCAACTTGAACCCTATTTGCTATTAGATAAGGCGATCATTAAGCGCATACAAAAAACCTGGCCTGGTGCTGTAACCTGGATAATCCCAGCTCAATCTTGGGTGCCAGAATGGTTAACTGGCAAACATACATCATTAGCTGTCAGGGTGACGGCACATCCCATTGCTCGCCAATTGTGCAAAGTCAATGGCAAACCATTAGTCTCAACCAGTGCAAATACCAACTCCAAACCACCAGCCATAAAATCATGGGAAGTTTTAAAAAATTTAGATAATACGCATTTGTTTATTCTACCAGGACAGGTTGGAGGATTAGCACATACGACTTCTATTTATAATGTGTTGAACTACCAACAAATTCGATAGTTATTTGTTAAAGATTAATGAATATATTTTGTAACTGCTGAGATTGCCCTCTATTTTGTTCAAGAGCAAGGCGAAAGCACGGGGTTTACAGGTGTAAATGAGTACTTTCAACGCGGCTATTGGACAGTAGAGACAGGGCATGCCCTGTCTCTATCCCAACATTTTTAGGTGAATGTTGTTTATAGCAACCAAAAGTATGGGGATTATATACCTAAATTTACAAAAAACCGTAAACCCCCTATAAAAAAAGGCGAAAACGCTATTGTATTTTAATTTAAAAAATGTTACAAAAACTACCGTTTAACCTTAATATTGTATGCCATTCAAACCCAAAAATAAGGAAGCAAACATGTCAACCCATTCAGTTAATGCATTATCCAATCTAAACTGCAAAGTCTTGCTAACTCTTGCCATTGCCCTGAGTATTACCCATCCTCCCTGCACAGGCAGCAGATGATATAACAACAGCCACAACCGCTCAGGTCGTACTGGATACCGCTGGCGAGACCCTCACTATTACAGAAAGCGGTTCAGTTACCACCACAGAGGCTAATACTCACGGCATTTTATCATGGTCTGCTACTGCTTGCCACCATCACCAACAACGGCAAGATTGCAACCACAGGAGATGGTGCTAAAGGCATTTACTCAAATGGTGATGATGCCAAAATCAAGAACGACGGCGGGATTTCAACCGCAGGGAATGATGCTGGCGGCATTTACTCAATCGGCGGTGCGAATAATGCCAAAATTAACAATAACGGCAGAATTACCACCAAAGGGCGTTCTGCTCACGGTATTATATCATTCGGTGATGATGCCATTATCAACAACGGTAGGATTGTAACCGAAGCGGGTGGAAACCCTGCCAGCAACGATGACGACAAAGGGATTAGCACCGCAGGGGCTAGTGCTCACAGCATTTACTCAAATGGTGAGAATACCAAAATCAAGAACGACGGCGAGATTTCAACCGCAGGGAATGATGCTAGAGGCATTTACTCATTCGGTGATGATGCCATTATCATCAACGACGGCACAATTACAACCACAGGGTTTAAAGGTGTAGAGGCATTCGTTCAACAGGTGCTAATACCATTATCACTAACGGCAACAATGGCATGATTAGCACATTAGGGGACTTTTCTCACGGCATTATCGCATGGACAGCTACTGCCATCACCAACAGTGGATCAATCACCACCACAGGGCTTGGCGCTCACGGCATTAAGGTAATAAAGCCAGGTAATATTACCATTGAAAACAGCGGCATTATCTCTGCTACTGGCACAGACTCTTATGCCATTTATGGCGGTAGCGCTACTGGCACTAATGACATTACCCTCAACTTACGCCCTGGCTCGGATATAACTGGACGGATTAATTTAGGTGGTGCCTTAAATGATGATGGTTCTGAGAGAGATCACGATATAGTCAATATCTATGGTGGTAATCTAGGCGCGAGTTTCACCTTTGAGAACACCGAAACTGTTAATTGCCTAACCTCTATCTGTGTCAAAAGTACCAATACCAATACCAATACCAATACCACTACCACTACCACTACTACTACCAATATCACCACGCTAGGTAGCGATGCCGTAGCAAGTGCGGCTTCAAGTGCGGAAGAATCAGGATCTGTTGCAGACTCTGTTCACGAGCTTATCGGTCAGCGTGTGGCACCATTAAAACCAACACAACTAGCATCTACTGGCATATTGTCTCAACAACGCCAGCCCAGTGCTTGGCTACAGGCGTTTGGTGGCACCTTTGAGCGTAATAAAACAAAAGGAGCCAGTGCTTACGGATCTAAACATGAAGGTTTTACGTTTGGTTATCAGCAAGATACAAACAAAACCCGCTTAGGTTTACTAGGCGGTTATGCTTACTCCAATACTGGCTCTGGTCGCAAATCATTCAGTGCTAAAAGTAAACATTCCTTTGTAGGGGCTTATGGGCATCTTAGCCTCGGAGGTATAAACCTGACTAGCTCTGTATTGGCAGGTTATGGAGACCATGATAATCAGCGTTTAGTGTTTAATAATATCAATGGCTATGAGGTTTCCGATGCGGATATAAACAGCTTCTTTATTAGCCCCTCATTAACCCTAAGCACTGCATTCCCTGTTATTACGGATGCAATAGAAATACGCCCCTCAGCAACAGTAAGTTACAGCACCGTTTGGGTAAGTGCTTACAAGGAAAAAGGCACAACAAGCAATAATCAAGAAATAGACAGCCGCACCCTGCAAACAGTAAAAGGTAGACTACAACTTGCAGGAGCTTACCTTATGGGTCAAGGCAATGAGCTAGAATTACGCACAGGTATCAATAGCCGTGCCAGCCATAATGAAAAAGTCAATAGCAGCCTAGCAGGACAAAGGTTTAGCTATAACAGTAAAGATAATGACAACAGCAGCGGCTTTGTAGGTGCCAAACTCCGGGTTACCACAAACCAGCTAAATATTGTTGGCGACATAGAATACGGCAAAGGCAATAAAGAAACCGACTTGGCTGGTACTATTAGCTTAAATTATAACTTTTAATAAGTTGTAGCCCTCCCTTGCTAGGGAGGGTTGGGTGAGGAGATTCTAAATAAGCTGTATTAAGAAGGTAGATAATGGATGTTAGTCTTAATTCTACCGTTAGGATAAAGATATAAAGTTCTATATCCTGGGGGTTTATTATCAAGGGTATATTCTGTACACAGTGGTTTAAATTGAAAGCAGGTGGATGGAGATCCTAAAACCAATAGATTGTCCGATTGAATATGTAGTCGCTGATGAATATGACCACAAGTCACAAGTTTTACTTGTGGGTATTTTTTAAGCAAGTTTAATAGTTCCTCGTTATTTTCTATTATCATCTTATCCATCCACGGGCTGTTAGTTGGTAGGAGATGATGATGAATGGCAACCAAGGTATTAATTTTAGGGTATTGCCTTAATGTTTTAGTTAAGTAAAGTAATTCTTTTTGTTCTAAATAACCGCCTTGTGAACCTGTTTTTTTACTGTTTAGACTGATTATTTGCCAGTGTTTGAATGCAATGTGCTTATCACAATTTATAGTTTTAGTATTTATGAATTGTTGCATTAACGCTAAGTCATCATGATTACCGGGTAAGCAAATGCTTCGAGTTTGATGAGCGAGTAGTGTTGAAACTATTCTTTGATAAGTGGATGGACTGGGTTCTTCTGCCAAATCTCCTGATACTAGAATCAAATCCGCTTTGCCCTGTTTTTCATTAGCATATTTTAATACGCGTTTTAATGATTGTTCGGTATCAATACCTGATAGGGTTTCACCTGATTCTTGGAGAAAATGGCAATCACTGATTTGTAATATGAATAAGGGCGCGTTCAAATTTTAATAAAAAGTATTAGTTATTTCTGTTTAGAGCATGTAGTAATGAAGATTATATCTAAAGTTACGGAGTACGCTGAGTAGTTACAAATAAACTACCTATATACATATTCTTGTTATCTGTTTCATGGTTTGAAAGCCTTTAGTTCTAGTTCTTTCACAACCTTGAAATATTTTGTATTACTAGAAACAAGCGCCCTATTATTTTCAACCGCTGTAGCACAAATAATAGCATCTCCAGACCGCATATTTGATGAAAGAGAATGCTCTTCTACATATATCAGTGCCCTGTGTCCAATATTCTCTGTTAATGGCAAAATAGAAAACTCAAATTCGGAAATAAAGTCTTTCACGTATTTATGATCCATCTTGTTCTTTGCACCTTGGAGTAATTCCATATAACTTTGGATTGAAAGATATTTTTCTTCATCTTTGTCGATAAGTTTAGCTGCTTTCTCATTTCCCCTCTGAACCCATATCAGAATATCGGTATCATAAATCATATCTGGGCTTTCTTAGATTTTCTAATGCTTCTAATACAGTTTGTTTACCGCCTTTGTGCATGGCAAAAAAAGGATGGTCTTTGACTTTGGAAATTGATTTTCCTCGGACAGGCTTGATTATGCCTTTAACTTTACCGTGATATAGTACGGTAACACTTTCATTCCTATCAAGCGCTTTCAGAATATCAGTTGTTTTGTATCTTAAATCCACTATGGAAGCTTTCATAAACACTTTTAATGAGAATATTAATATGTCTATATATTGTAGACATTATTGGGTTTTCTCAAGAACTTTTTTTCAAAGCTGTAGATTTATTTAAGAGGATGATTTGAACACCTAACGCCTCGTATCATAACAATCGTGTCAATCAACAACATTAAAAAACTGGACACTAAATTATAACAATTTAGGAGTCCAAAATGACAATTTCCAAACAAAAATTCACCAAGGCGTTTATGATAAAATCAATTGCTTGACCCCCTTGATTATTGTTCACTAATTTGCTTATCCAAGATCGATACTAATCTTGCGGAATCATCAGTAAATTTTCTGGCAAAAATGTTTTCTCGACGACCAAAGGGACTATCTACAGAAGATGATGATATGCTTTTAAAAATGCCAAGGTGCTTTTCTGAGATGTTTGCAGGGCTTGAACCGCCCCCACTCCAGTCCGTGTAGGTAAAATTTCCTGTTATCATCGGCTTGAAATGTGAATTACCAAGGATGGTTTGAAAAAACGACTCATCGGGGCATACTGTGTTCTTGAAATAATTCACTATATGAGGTTTTTCATGGATGAATTGCCAAATATAATCAACAGCTTCTCGGGTAAGCGCCCACCACTCTGAGACTCCGTAGGGAACAAGGTCTAAGAAACATTTCTTATAATCTCTCTTACTCGGCAAGATACCAACTCTCATTAGTATTTTTTTCAAAATATTGATTGCTTTCCCATCCCCAGGGCGGAGGGAGTAAGTTGTTAAGCGGGAGATTGGTCTTCCAAGTGCATCAGCAGGCATTTCGATCAAGTTAATAAACTCCTTTTTTTATTATTTTGGAAATATTCTTCAATTCTAGCTACTGACCTAAGAGGATAGTCCGCACCACTTATTAAAACAAATCGGTCGAATTTTATTCGGTCAAGTAAAGCCGTCTTCAGCAGAATTAATATTGCCTCGACCTGAGAGAAATCACCCCAAAAGACAGGAACTCTTTCTTCTGTAAAATGAACATTATGTTCTTGAATACCAATAAATTCTTTATTGTTGTATTTTTTGTCTAGGTGTATAAAAAATTCACACGAATCGGAAGATAACGCTTTGATCAATCGTTGTAAATGATTTGGTGTGTTGTGAGCTAAAATGAGATAAGCAATTTTCATTGGTTGTTTGTTTCTTTAACGGTTAATTGGATGCTATTTTAGAAAGCATTAATAATAAAATTCAAATGGCAAAAAAGTACGAGCTTGTCAAAGTACTGGTAATTCTATTACATGATTTACTTTCTATGTGGAAAACTGAAATTTAAGCACCCACATCAAATGGCATAGACTCAAAAAAATACACTTCATTCTCTGCGCTCCTGACAATAAAGAGATAAGCCTTTAAGTACAAAATCGACTTCGACTATGCATTTTATTTTTAGATAAGGTGCTAATAATTGAGCATCCCCTCCTGTTAAAACCCATAGATTACTTTGACAAAGTTTATCCATAGTTTTTTCTATCAAACCAGCAACAGCATATAAGGTTCCAGTATAAATTGCAGCTTCAGTGGTATTGGAAAGTGTCGCCGTAAATTGTGTTTCACTCAATCTCAATGCCTCTGTATTTTGGGATAAAGCCTGTTTCATTAACTGTAGACCAGGACTTATTATTCCTCCTAAATGTTGTCCTTTCTCATTGATAGCGTCAATGGTGATGGCTGTTCCACAATCAACAACAACACTATTACCCGGATAATAATGCTGCAAAGCGATTAAACTTAGCCATCGATCAATTCCTAGTTTTTCTGGCTGTGAATAGGCATTAGTCACAGAAAAAGATTGAGCAGATGTTTCGGCAATAATCACTTTTATCTCAGGCCATAAAACATCAGCGATTGCCAAAACCTGTTGTACTATTTGAGTTGAACTTACTGAGGAAATTACTAACTTATCTGGCTTTTTTAGCGATTGCCATTGTTCTTTAATGGCTTGAGAAAACCCTGCTTTTTTATGTTCAATGGCGAAGCTTGTACGGAGTTCACCCTCGCCATTATCAATTCCCCATTTAACGCGTGTATTACCGATATCAAGTAATAAATTCATGATGAACGAAAACTCACTTCTCCCGATCCAAATTTTTTTATTTTTCCGTATTTATCAGTTAACAATAATAAACCAGTATCGTCTATGCCTTGTACCTCACCACTGAATACTTGCTTACCTTGATAGATATCAACCATTTTTCCTTGCATACAGTCGTATTCTCGCCATTCTTTCACATAGCTAGCTAAAGTATCCCTTTCAAAATTTGCAATAATAGGCATCAGTTGATTTAAAAGCATTGCCGCAAATTTATTTCTTAGCGTTGAAGCATTGCTGGAAAGTATAGAATTCAAGTCAACCCAGTCTTGGGTAATAGACTGTGCCTTATCCTCTGCTAAATAGAAATTCAAACCTAAACCGATCACTGTATTACATGGCCCACTAGATTCACCCGACACTTCAATTAAAATACCTGCCAGTTTTTTTTGATTCCAGTAAATATCATTGGGCCATTTTAGACCAACATTTTCAACACCACAGTCTTTTAAAGCCCTTATAACAGCTACGCCGACAACCAAACTTAAGCCATTAATGGAGCCTGTTCCATTTTGAAATCGCCATAAAATTGAGAGATAAATATTACTCCCAAAAGGTGAGACCCATTCTCGTCCTCTACGACCTTTACCTGCTGATTGGAACTCTGCAAAACAGACGCAAGCATTTTTATTGCTTTGCCGGGCTTTATCAACTAAATAGCGATTGGTTGAATCTAAGACATCATGAATTTCCAGTTCAGTAATTAAACTTTTAACATCGGCAGTCAATCGCTGTTGTATTTCCAGTTTGGACAACAAGTGTAAAGTAGAACTCAATTGATACCCTTTTCCACTAATAGCATTCACTTCCAGCCCTAATGTTGTCAATTTTTTCAATTGCTTAAAAACAGCGGATCGACTAATACCTAATTGTTCAGCTATCTCTGTTCCTGAATGAAACTGTGCATCGGCTAAAATGCTGAGTATTTGTTTCTGATTAGATGAAAAAAGCACAATCAATTATCTTATAGCACCCACAGTAATGGTATTGATATACCCTAGTTTAACTCGCCTACTAAATGCATCTTTTATTGAGGCGACAGTCACTTTTTCAACTTTTAGCTGAAATAGATCTAGGTAATCCAAGGTTAATTGATAAAAACCGATCATGGCAACATAACGGGTTAATTTACTGTTGTTATCAAAACGCATGGCAAAACCGCCTGTCAGATTTTTTTTGGCAGCGAGCAGTTCTTGTTCTGAAGGTCCTTGTTCTACAAAATTGCTTAATGTTTGCTGCATAACTTGTACTGCTTGAGATGTTTGGTCATTACGCGTCTGCAAACCCATAGTAAATGTGCCATTTCTAAGTAAAGGAGAGAAATAACTATAGGCACTATAGGCTAACCCTCTTTTTTCTCTTACTTCAACAAACAATTTGGAAACCAGTCCGCCACCTCCTAGGATATGATTCCCTACATACAAACTAAAATAATCAGGATCTTTACGGTGCATTCCTACAAGCCCTGACAATACATGTGTTTGACTGGATGGATATTCAATATGCTTGTTGATACCTTGTTTAGGTAAAGCAACTTCAGCCAGTGCTGGTGGTTTTGTGCCTTTATCTAAATTCACGATCAATGATTCTGCAATCTTCATGGCTTTCTGCTTTGTAATATCACCCACAATAACTACCATGGCATTACTGGCCACATAATATTGCTTATAAAAAGTTTTTAAATCGTCTACACTAAACTCAGATACTGTTTCAGTAACACCAGAACTAGGATGAGCATAGGGATGGTCTTTAAATAAAATATTGGAAAAGGCTATTTTTGCCAATGTAGCGGGTGACTCTTCTCTATGTTTTAAACCTGCTAATGTTCTTTGTTTTTCTCGCTGAAAATCAGCTTCATTAAAAATAGGCTTGCTGACAATAGCATGTAGCGTTTGCAATGATTTCTGTAGCAATTTTTCTGCCGTCAAAGAGCGTAAAGATAAGGATGCCATATCTCTGGAAACATGGGTAGAAAACTTCGCACCTACACTTTCAAAGCGTTTTGCTATCTGATCAGCATTCCATTGACCTGCACCAGTATCTAATACAGCCGAGGTGAGTGATGCAACACCGTATTGCTCGCCATCTCTGGCACTCCCTGCGTCAAAAATAATACGTATATCAACCATGGGTAAGCCTTTGGTTTCTACATAAAACACAGGGCTTCCTTGTGATGTCTGCCAATGTTCAATTTTTGTAGCTGAAAACACCTGATTACTCAATAATAATAAAACAAACCCTATCCATTTATTGTGCATGACGACCTCCTGTTGTTTTGCTTTTTCGTTTCTGTTCGGTGATAGGTTGTGGATCAAGATAGGCAATAGTTAATTTATCTTCTAGCAGATACTTTTGAGCCACATCTCGAACTTGTTGTGCTGTAATTTGATTGATTTTATTGACATACTCATCCGCTTTTTGCCAACCTAAGCCGACCATTTCAAACATACCTAATTGCATACCTTGATAAAAATTGGAATCCTGCTCATAAACAGCGCTGGCTAATACTTGTGCTTTGACTCGTTGCAACTCTTCATCTGAAACCAATGCAGCTTTTAAATCATAGATTTCTTGCTTTAAAGCATATTCCATATCAAACACTGTTTTTCCTGTCACGGGTGTCGCATCCAACAAAAATAAACTGGGTAAGCGAGAAATCAAGTTATAGCTAGCGCCAGAAGAAACTGCAATTTGTTGACCTCTTACCAGTTTTGAAGCCAGCCTTGCACTATTACCACCATCTAAAATTCCTGCTAAAACTTCCAGTGCATAAGCATCGGCTTCATTTTCGACGGTGTTTAGCACTGGCACCTTATAGCCCAACAATATATACGGTAATTTAGCGGGCAATCTGACTGTGGTTTTACGAACCCCATGCTGCTCAATTTCTGCTTGTGGCTTGATAGCTTCTATTTGGCTGGGTTTAATGGCTGAAAAATATTGTTCAGCCAAGGCAAATACATCTTCAAAATTAACATCACCCACCACAACCAATGTTGCATTATTTGGTGCATACCATCGCTCATACCATTTTTGTAAATCATTTACTTGATAATTAGCAATATCTGAAGGCCAACCGATAATAGGGTTTTTATACGGACTATTGGAATATGCAATAGAGGTAAAATATTCTTGCATTTTAGATCGCGGTTTATCATCTGTACGCATTCTGCGTTCTTCAGTGACCACTGCTAATTCCTTTTTTAACTCATCTGGATTTAAACGCAAATTACGCATACGATCAGCTTCTAGCTTAAAGCTTATCTCCAATCGAGACTTTTCCATAGTCTGAAAATAAGCCGTATAATCACGTCCAGTAAAGGCATTTTCACGCCCACCATTTTCTGCAATAATGCGAGAAAATTCACCCGCAGGATACTTCTCAGTGCCTTTAAACATCATGTGTTCAAGCATATGTGAAATACCGGTAATACCTCCTGGCTCATAACTTGACCCGACTTTATACCAAAGTTGCGAAACCACGACGGGAGAACGATGATCTTCTCTTACTAATATCTTTAACCCATTATCAAGATAATGTTCATGTACTTCTACACGGGTACTATTTGCACTGAATGGCAAAAAAAATAAAACAATTAAAAATAGCCTGAAACTCATAAATTCTCCTTTTTATAAAATATTAGCGCAAAGGACTGTTTTAAAGAGACCTCAGCATGACTCTGGCGATGAGAAAAAAGTGATAGAATTTTTCAGGTTTTAGTCAAAATACAAGTGTAATAGTGAGCTATTGCACGTTATTTTGGCTGACCTTTTTTATCCGTTCATAAGTTATGCCGAGGTCTCTTAAAGATAATTGGTTCGGGATTAATTGTCTGTAGCCTTCGATTTTAACTCAGTGACTTTGTAACTTAGGTGATTTTTTCTATATATTGCAGCATTAACTGCACACTTCTATTTCCTCTATATTCGTTAATATCAAGTTTGTATGCCGCGTTGATTGAGCGGACTCCTAACCATTGTTCAGATTTCTCAACAAAAAAAGCAATAGCATCGATTAATAATTCACTTTTTGGAATTCTTAATACAAATTTAAGGTGTTGTTGACCCACAACCCGACATTGGATAACATCAAAAACACCATCAAATACAGGTTCTGGAAAACCTTGTCCCCAAGTACCTACTTCTTTTAATTGTTCAGAAAATTCTATTGAAATATCTTGTTCTAAAAGTTGTCCATCTGAATAAATTTTTTGTTCTAGGTCAATACTATCTAAATGCTTGGCGACAACTTCATCAAATGCCAAAGCAAATACTGGATAGTCATGCATTTTAATACTCATACCTGCTGCCATGGCATGACCTCCAAATTTACTCAGAATTTGTGGATGAGCCACTGCAATCTCACTGAGTACATCACGAATATGTACACTAGGTATGGATCTTGCCGATCCTTTAATTTCCCCTTTGCCTACAGAAGCGAAAGCCACAACGGGTCTATGCAGGCGATCTTTAATTCTAGACGCTAAAATACCAATCACGCCTTGATGCCAATTTTTCTCAAAAAGGCAAACCCCCGCAGGTAAATGATGCTCATCCAGCACTTGCATTTGCTCTAATAAAGACATGGCTTCATGCTTCATTTGTGCTTCAATTTCTTTACGGTCTTGATTCAGCTGATCTAATTGTTCGGCCATGTCTTTTGCCAAACCCAGGTCTTCTGTTAACAAGCATTGTATGCCTAGTGACATATCATCCATACGACCCGCAGCATTAAGTCGTGGCCCTAAGGCGAAAGCTAAATCTGATGAATTGATTGAGCTAAACTGTTTTCCTGCCTGGGTAATCAATGCTTGAATACCAAGATGTGCTTTTCCTGAACGAATCCGTAACAAACCCTGGTGTACTAGAATTCGGTTAATCTGATCTAAAACCACAACATCCGCTACCGTTCCCAAGGCAACATAGTCTAATAATTGTGCTAAATTAGGTTGCTGAGTCTTGTTTTTTTCAAACCATTTGTTTTCCCGTAGCCGACTTCGCAAGGCTAATAACACATAAAACATGACACCGACACCAGCAAGATGTGTACTGGGAAATTCATCATCCACTAAATTAGGATTAACAATAGCATCAGCGTCCGGCAACTCTTCACCTGGCAAATGATGGTCTGTAATTAGTACTTTAATATTAAACTCTTTAGCAACCTTTACCCCGTCAATACTGGAAATACCATTATCAACCGTAATAATTAGGTCAGGCTGGTGCTGCTGTTTGACATATTCAACGATTTCAGGTGTTAAACCATAGCCATATTCAAAACGATTAGGAACTGCATAAGATATATTCTGCACACCCAGTAATTCCAGACCTTTAATAGCCACCACACAACTGGTAGCTCCATCCGCATCAAAATCGGCAACAACAGTAATTTTCTGCTGCTGTTCAATAGCAAATATTAAATACTCAACCATTTTTTCCATTCCCGACAATAACCAAGGTGATGGAAGCTTTGCCAGCGTACGCTCTAATTGTTCATTATCGGTAATTTTACGTGCAGAAAATATTTTTTGAAAGACAGGTGAAAGCCCTGTTAAATGAGATTTCTTTTTACTTTTTGGACGAGGGACTATCTTTTTTTTAATGCCTTGATGATACATAAAAAACCATATTATGGTAGATCCGACTTCAGTCCGCTATGAGAAACATCAGAAGTCTGGATTGTTAACATTTGCAGGCTGAAGTACGCTCTACATTTTTTACATTTTATCTAATATCGCTTTTTGCACTGCATCCAGCGTCGCATCAATTGTTACTGGGTGAGAGTCTTTGCATTGATTGATTGCTGTATCAGGGTCTTTAAGACCATTTCCTGTCAAGGTACAAACAATCTTGCTACCTTCTGCAATTTTTCCGCTGACTATATCTTTTAGAGCACCTGCTAAAGATATCGCTGATGCGGGTTCACAAAAGATACCTTCATAGTGTGACAACATTTTATGTGCTTCTAGGATTTTCTCATCACTAAAACAATCAAACCAGCCATTTGATTCTTTTTGTGCATTCCATGCATAGTCCCAAGATTGTGGTCTGCCAATTCTTATAGCAGTCGCAATAGTTTCTGGATTATCGACCATTTTACCACGGATAAAAGGTGCCGCTCCATCTGCTTGATAACCACACATAACAGGTCGTTTACTGGCCACTGCTTTTAAACTACCCTGATCTTCTGCGTATTCGGTATAACCTTTCCAATAAGCGGTAATATTTCCGGCATTTCCCACGGGCAAACAGTGATAATCGGGGGCATCACCCAACGCATCAACAATTTCAAAAGCAGCTGTTTTTTGTCCATCAATTCTAAACGGATTGATGGAATTGACAATAGTCACTGGGGCATGATCAACAATTGCTTTCACTAGAGACATGCCGTCATCAAAATTACCGTTAATTTGAATGATTTGGGCACCATACATTAATGTTTGTGCCAGTTTTCCTAATGCTATTTTGCCACTAGGTATCAATACAAAGGCTTTGATTCTTGCTCGTACGGCATAGGCCGCAGCTGATGCCGATGTATTTCCTGTTGATGCACAAATAATAGCTTGACTGCCTTTTTCTACAGCTTTGGTCACTGCCATGGTCATACCACGGTCTTTAAATGACCCTGTAGGATTCAATCCTTCAAATTTGACATAAATATCAACATCTTTAGCAATTATGTTAGGTATATTTTGTAATTGAATCAGAGGGGTATTACCTTCCCCTATGCTAATAATGCGGGTGTCATCATTAACCGGCAGGCGATTTCTATAATGTTCAATTAACCCCGTATATCGAGTAGACATATTATTATCCTAATGTTTCCAAGCGAATCCGGCACACTGAGCCAGTAATAGTTGATAAAGCTTCTATTTTTGCAATAGCTGCATTCATTTCCTGTTCCAGTGTTGTTTGAGTCAACATTATAACTGGCAAAGTAATCTCACCTTCTAGTGGTTCCTTTTGAATCAATGCTTCAATGTTGATTTTATGATCTGCCAGAATTTTGGTGACTTCTGCTAGCACCCCCAGTTTATCTTCTGCATTCAAGCGTAAATAATAAGCGGTGTTTATTTGATCAGATGAAAGTACAGGAATATCTGTGATCTGATCAGTCTGGAAAGCCAGATAAGGCACTGTGTTTGGATGTTCACTATTAAGCATTCTAACGACATCGACAACATCAGCAACAACGGCTGATGCTGTGGGTTCAGCACCTGCACCTGCACCATAATAAAGTGTAGGCCCAACCGCATCACCTTGTACTAAAACGGCATTCATCACGCCATCAACATTGGCGATTAAACGACGCTCAGGAATCAAGGTAGGATGAACTCTAAGTTCTATTCCTTGCTCTGTCTTTCTTGCTATGCCCAAATGCTTAATGCGATAACCTAATTGTTCAGCATATTCAACATCTGCACGGGTAATCTTGGTAATACCTTCGGTAAATATTTTTTCAAATTGTAATGGAATGCCAAAAGCCAGGGAGGCTAAAATAGCCAGCTTGTGTCCTGCATCTATGCCTTCCACGTCAAAAGTCGGATCGGCTTCTGCATACCCTAAGGCTTGTGCTTGTGCTAATACATCAGCAAAATCACGACCATGATCTCGCATTTCAGTCAGAATAAAATTGCCAGTGCCATTAATAATACCTGCCAACCATTGAATTTGATTGCCACTTAAACCCTCTCTAATCGCTTTTATGATAGGTATCCCACCAGCCACAGCTGATTCAAATAAAACCATCACGCCTTTTTCACTGGCTTTAGCAAATATTTCATTACCATGTAAGGCAATTAAGGCTTTATTGGCTGTCACGATATGTTTACCATTGTCTATTGCCTGTAACACCAAGTCTTTAGCCAGAGTGACACCGCCAATAAGTTCTAAAATAATATCTATCTCAGAATCATTAATAATGTCATAACAATCTGTCGTTAGATTAATATCTTGTGTATCACAAATTCTTTCGCGGTTTAAATCTCGTGCAGAGGCTCGGGTCACTATAATTTCACGACCTGTCCTGCGAGAGATTTCTACTGCATTTCTATTAAGCACATTGACAACACCACCACCGACTGTACCTAATCCTAAAATACCAATTTTTACCGCTTTCAAATGTAACCCCTAAATTTTATAGAGCGGACTTCAGTCCGCAATTGTCTTTTAAAATACATTTGCTAATGACATCTGTCTCAAACCACACAGGTATATCCCCGTACTGCGAACTGAAGTCCGCTCTACAACTGGCTATTAAAAATACCATCTTTTTTAAACATCATTCTGATACCTCTTAAGGCTTGTCTTGTTCTATGTTCATTTTCAATCAAACTGAATCGAACATGGTCATCACCATATTGCCCAAAACCAATACCAGGTGATACCGCAACCTTGGCATCAATAATCATTTTTTTGCAAAAATCTACTGACCCCATTTCCTTGTATTGTTCTGGAATAGGAGCCCATACAAACATCGTTGCTTTTGGCTTATCAACCTCCCAACCCATTGAATTTAATCCATCACAAAGCACATCCCTTCTACTTTTATACATTTCACAAATTTCTGAAACACAATCTTGAGAGCCTTCCAATGCTGCAATTGCAGCAACTTGTATCGGCGTAAACATGCCATAGTCAAGATAAGACTTAATACGGGTTAAAGCAGCAACCAATGTTTTATTACCACACATAAACCCTACACGCCAGCCTGGCATATTGTAACTTTTTGATAGTGAATAGAACTCAACTGCAATCTCTTTTGCACCTTCTACTTGTAGTATTGAAGGTGCTTTATAGCCGTCAAAAACAATATCCGCATAGGCAATATCGTGAACCACCCAGATATTATGCTCTTTTGCTACGGCCACAATTTTTTCAAAGAAATCCATATCAACGCATTCACTTGTAGGATTACTAGGAAAATTAAGAATTAACATTTTAGGTTTAGGCCAGGAGTCAATAATGGCTTTATGAAGCTCCTCAAAAAAATCAACACTCGGTACCATTTTGACATGTCTCAAATCAGCACCTGCAATCACAACACCATAAGGGTGAATCGGGTATGCTGGATTAGGAACCAGCACTACATCTCCAGGGCCTAAAGTAGCCAACGCCAAATGTGCAAGTCCTTCTTTGGAACCTATGGTAACAATAGCTTCAGTTTCAGGGTCTAAATCAACATCAAACCGCTTTTTATACCAATCACAAATTGCTTTTCTCAGGCGGGGAATACCACGAGATATAGAATAACGATGTGTGTCTTCTCGCTCAGCCGCTTCTACCATTTTTGCAACAATGTGCTTTGGTGTGGGCTGATCAGGATTACCCATACCAAAATCAATAATATCTTCGCCTTCTGAACGTGCTTTGGCCTTTAAATCATTAACAATATTAAAAACATAAGGTGGTAAACGGCTAATACGGCGAAATTCTTCCATAAATGACTATTAAAAAAGTGTTAAAAAAGATGTATTTAAAAGTTTGCCATTATAAGCACCTAGGCATAATTAATGTAACGCATTTTTACTGGTTTTTTTGCCATCTTCTGCCTTGCATAAATTGTTGCCTAGCTTGCTATACGCTAATTTATGCACCTTGAATACGAAAAAAAATCCTAGGTAAAAATGCGTTACATTAATTATACTTAGGTACTTGCCCTGATTCAAGCTGGGGAGCATTACTGATATGAGAATCAAAATCTTTCTATATACAAGACTTTAGTGATTTTTATGAATAAGCTTTTAATATGATTTTTTTAGCGTTTTTGAATGGTCTTATGAAGCATAAGAAATTACCAGTAAAATAAAAGTGGGTCGGCTAACACCCCCTTTTAAAACAAACCGTGAACATCTGAAGCATGTTAAACCCATTGTAGAGAAAAAAGAAAATAGTCACTCATGCCCAAAGTGTGGTGAGGCAATGGTATTAAGAGAAGTGAAAAAAGGGCAAAATATTGGAAATAAATTTTGGAGTGTTCAAACTTCCCAAAATGTAGAGGCATAGTAAATGTTACATAATAAATGCTTGCAACTGACCGTGGTAAATAATCACCTGCCAATAGCAAAAAACCAATAGAGATATGATGGCAAAAAAGAAAGAAGTAAAAGAAGAATCACTAGAAAAACAACTTTGGAAATCGGCCGATAAACTTAGAAAAAATATAGATGCTGCCGAATACAAGCATATTGTTTTGGGCCTGATTTTTCTCAAATATATCTCTGATGCTTTCAAGGAGTTGTACACCAAATTAAAAGCAGGTGAGGGCGAATTTGCTGGGGCTGATCCTGAAGACAAGGATGAGTATAAAGCCGAAAATGTATTTTTTGTGCCAGCGGATGCTCGTTGGACGTATCTGCAAGCCCATGCCAAACAACCAACGATTGGTAAAACCGTTGATGAAGCAATGGATGCTATCGAAAAGGAAAACAGCTCGTTAAAGGGCGTACTGCCCAAAGTCTACGCCCGACAAAACCTTGACCCAACCAGCCTAGGCGAACTCATCGACCTGATTAGCAATATTGCCTTGGGTGATGCCAAGTCGCGCAGTGCCGATGTGTTGGGGCATGTATTTGAGTATTTTCTTGGTGAATTTGCCTTGGCAGAAGGTAAAAAAGGCGGACAGTTCTATACCCCCAGAAGTGTGGTCGAATTACTGATTGAAATGCTCGAACCCTACAAAGGGCGGGTGCTTGATCCTTGCTGTGGTTCGGGTGGAATGTTTGTGCAGTCAGAAGCATTTGTCTCCGAACATCAAGGCAAAATAAACGATATTTCCATTTACGGACAAGAGAGCAACCAGACCACTTGGCGACTGGCAAAAATGAACCTTGCCATTCGAGGTATTGATAGTTCACAAGTCAAATGGAATAACGAAGGCTCGTTTTTAAACGATGCCCACAAAGACACAAAAGTGGATTACATTATTGCCAACCCGCCGTTCAATGTCAGCGATTGGAGTGGTGAACTATTACGTAAAGACGGACGTTGGCAATACGGCACACCACCTACAGGCAATGCCAACTATGCCTGGATCCAGCACTTTATTTATCACCTCGCCCCCAGCGGACAAGCAGGCTTTGTATTGGCAAAAGGCGCGTTGACCTCTAAAACATCGGGTGAAGGTGAGATTAGAAAAGCACTTGTAGAAGCGGGCTTAATTGATTGTATTGTCAACCTGCCTGCCAAACTATTTTTAAATACCCAGATCCCAGCCTCACTGTGGTTTTTAAGCCGCAACCGTGCTAATGGCAAGTTTCGTAATCGCAGCCATGAAATCTTGTTTATTGATGCCCGCAATATGGGGCATTTAATTAACCGCCGCAACCGTGAACTTTCAGCGGAAGATATTAAAACCATCACCGACACCTACCACAACTGGCGCAACCCAAAAGGCAATTATGAAGATGTGAAAGGATTTTGTAATGCAGCCAGTATTGAACGAGTCAAAGAGCTGGATTATGTCCTCACTCCAGGGCGATATGTGGGTTTGGCAAAGGAAAAAGATGACTTTGATTTTAAAGAGCGCTTTAGCCGTTTAAAATCAGAGTTTGAGGCGCAGTTAAAAGAAGAAGCTATTTTGAATGAGCGGATATTGGAAAATTTAGCGAAGGTAAAATATGAATAATGAAATAAGATGGAAACAACGATTCCAAAATTTTGAAAAATCCTATGAAGTATTTCAGCGAAGAATTAATGAATATCAGGGCAATAACAATGTTGAGGCATATCAAATGGCACTCATTCAGTCATTTGAAATCACTATCGAGCTTTCATGGAAAATGTTAAAGGACTATTTACAAAACGCAGGAACTAAAGTTAACTCACCAAAGCAAGTCATCAGGCAATCTTTTCAATTTGAAATAATTAGCAACGGTGAAAAGTGGATGGAGGCTTTAGAGCTAAGAAACCTAACGACTCACACCTACGACGAAGAAACAGCAATTAAAGTGCTTAACTTTGTCAGTGGTGATTTTTACTTAATTATCCGCGACCTTTACTTTGATTTAAAGAAAGAATTATGAAATACGGTCTGTCAGCAGAGCAATTAACAGAAATCAAGGCAATATTATCTTCTTATGATGCAATAGAACAAGCGATTCTTTTTGGCTCTCGCGCCATAGATACCTATAAAGAAGCCTCAGATGTGGATATTGCCATCAAAGGGGAAAAAGCCGATTGGTCATTGGCAATGACACTTAAAGATCATTTTGAAGAAGAAACCTATTTGCCATTTTTCTTTGATGTGGTGGCTTATAGCAGTATTAAGTCTGACGAATTGAGAGAGCATATTGATCGTAAGGGTAAGGTTTTGTGTTGGGTGGGGAGGAGTGAGTGGCGGGAGGTTAAAATTTCTGGAATTGCTGAAATAATAGGTGGTGGAACGCCTAAAACATCAGTTCCTGAATATTGGAACGGTGATATACCTTGGTTATCTGTAGTGGATTTCAATACGGGGAAAAAATATGTTTCAAATACAGAAAAAACAATTACATCTTTAGGCCTAGAAAAAAGTAGTACAAAACTGCTAAAAGACAATGATATTATCATTTCTGCTAGAGGTACGGTTGGAGTTTTGGCAATGCTTGATAAACCAATGGCTTTTAATCAATCTTGTTATGGAATGCGAGCAAAAGAAAATACAACAAGTGATTATTTATATTACCTTTTAAAAAACACAGTAAAACATCTACAACAAGCTTCTTGTGGTGCTGTATTTGATACCATTACACGAAATACTTTCGATGAAACTGATATTCCCTTCCCCCCACTTCCCGAACAAAAAGCCATAGCCCAAGTGCTAGGCAGTTTAGACGACAAAATAGCCCTCCTCCACCGTCAAAACAAAACCCTAGAACAAATGGCAGAAACGCTCTTTCGGCAGTGGTTTGTGGAAGAGGCTGGGGAGGATTGGGAGGAGAAACCGTTAAAAGAACTTGTTGATATTGCAATTGGGAGAACTCCACCGAGGAAGCAAAAACAATGGTTTTCAACGAATAATAAGAATGTTAAATGGATTTCTATAAAGGACATGAGAGATTCTGGTCTCTTTATTTTTGACACTTCTGAGTATTTAACTACTGAAGCAGTAGATAACTTTAATATTCCTATTATTCCAAAAAATACTGTTGTATTGAGTTTTAAAATGACATTAGGAAGGGTTGGAATTACATCAGAGGATATGCTGTCAAATGAGGCAATTGCTCATTTCAAATTTAATGATGAAACACTGTTTAGTAAAGAATATTTATATTTGTTTTTAAAAACATACCCATACCAAACATTGGGAAGCACATCATCCATAGTTACATCGATTAATTCAACAATGATTAAAGAGCTGACTATACCTATACCAGATAAAAAGACTTTGTTATTATTTGGGAAGCAAGTAAATGATAGTTTTCTAAAGATAAAAATAAACCAAACCCAAATCCGCACCCTAGAATCCCTCCGCGATACATTATTGCCAAAATTGATGTCTGGCGAGGTGCGTGTAAAAATATGATTACGGTGGGTGGGGGTGGGGGTAGAGACAAGGCATGCCTTGTCTCTACAATTCAAACCATTGGTCAAAAACGGCGGCAAAGCCAGGATAGCCAGCAATGGATAAGATAAAAAATAGGGGGGATAAATTTCAAAATAAATGCCGTATTGCTTCTGCCCGATTACAGAATTGGGATTATGGTTGGAATGGCGCCTATTTTATAACCATTTGCACAAAAAATCGGGAATGTTATTTTGGTGATATTGCAAATGGGAAAATGAATATATCTGAAATAGGGGTCATTGCGGATATTTTATGGTATGAAATAAAAAATCATGCAAAAAATGTTGAATTAGGCGAATTTGTGATAATGCCCAATCATATTCATGGGGTATTGATATTAAATGGGGATTTTATATACGATACGGTTGGTGATGGTGACGGTGACGTAGAGACAAGGCATTCCTTGTCTCTACAATCCCAACAATCCCAACAATCCCAACAATCCCAACAATCCAAAACCATTGATCAAAAACGGTTTCAAAATCAGGGGGAAAACACCATATCATCAATGATTGGTGGGTATAAATCGGCGGTTACCAAACATGCCCATCGTTTGGGCTTTGATTTTTCGTGGCAACGCAATTATTGGGAACATATTATTCGCAATGAAAATGAATATCATCATATTGCCCAATATATTATTGATAATCCAAAAAAATGGGCACAGGATAAATTAAATGGCGGCGATGGCAACAAAATAATGGAACCACAAACCAAATATACCGTAGGAGCAATCCCTTGTGGTTGCCCTAATTGTGATTACCCAAAAAACGAGGCATGGATGGTATGACTAAAATCACCGAAAACACCATCGAAACCTTCTGCATAGAACTACTAGAAAAACAGGGCTATGAACATATCTACGCCCCTGACATTGCTCCAGAGAGTGATAACCCACAACGCAGCAGCTTTGAAGATGTTTTATTGTCCGCTCGCTTGAATGATGCCATTACCAGAATTAACCCTCTGATTCCCCGCCAGGCACAGCAAGAGGCAGTTAAAAAAATCGCTCGTATTCATTCTCCTGAATTACTTACCAATAATGAAAGCTTTCATCGAATGTTGACCGAAGGGGTTAAGGTTTCTTATCAAAAAGACGGCAACCAACGCGGTGATTTGGTTTGGTTAGTGGATTTTAACAATCCAGAAAACAATAATTTTGTGGTGGCAAACCAGTTAACCGTGATTGAAAACGGGGTAAATAAACGCCCTGATGTGGTGCTGTTTGTGAATGGTTTGCCCTTGGTGGTAATTGAGCTTAAAAATGCAGCGGATGAAAAGGCATCGGTTAAATCAGCTTATCAACAGTTACAAACCTATAAAGCCACCATTCCCAGCCTGTTTACCTATAACGGATTGATGATTATATCTGATGGTTTGGAAGCTAAAGCAGGTTCATTATCGGCAGGGCTAAGTCGTTTTATGAGCTGGAAAACGGCCGATGGCAAGGAGCAGGCATCCCCTTTGGTTAGTCAGTTGGAAACCTTGATTAAAGGGATGTTGAATAAAGCAACTCTGCTGGATTTGATTCGTCATTTTATTGTGTTTGAAAAGTCAAAATCAGAAGATAATAAAACAGGTGTGGTGATGATTGAGGCGGTTAAAAAGTTAGCCGCCTATCATCAATATTATGCGGTCAATCGTGCGGTGGAATCGACCTTGCGGGCAACAGGATACGGTAGGGGCGAACCCCCGTGTTCGCCCAATAGTTCGCCCAATACAGTAATGGAAGACCCAGCCAACTATGGCGTGGCAGGGGTAAAAAGCCAGCCCAAAGGCGACCGCAAAGGTGGTGTGGTGTGGCACACCCAAGGCAGTGGCAAGTCGTTATCAATGGTTTTCTATACGGGAAAAGTTGTACTGGCATTGGATAATCCCACGATTCTAATGATTACTGACCGCAACGACCTGGATGATCAATTATTTGATACCTTTGCCGCTTCTACCCAGTTACTACGTCAAAAACCTAAACAGGTTGAGGATAGGGAGAATCTAAAAGAGTTGTTAAAAGTAGCTTCTGGAGGGGTTATCTTTTCTACCATACAAAAATTCCAGCCTGATGAGGGCAATGTGTTTGATACTTTGTCGGAACGGAAAAATATCGTGGTAATTGCCGATGAAGCCCACCGCACCCAGTATGGCTTTAAGGCAAAAACCATTGATGATAAGGATGCACAAGGCAATGTGGTGGGTAAAAAAGTCGTCTATGGCTTTGCCAAATATATGCGTGATGCTTTGCCTAATGCGACCTATTTGGGCTTTACGGGAACCCCGATAGAAAGCACCGATACTAATACCCCTGCCGTTTTTGGCAATTATATTGATGTCTATGATATTGCTCAGGCGGTGGAAGATGGGGCAACAGTACGAATTTACTATGAAAGCCGTTTGGCCAAGGTCAATTTGAGTGAAGAAGGCAGGCAACTGGTTGATGATATAGATGCTGAATTGGCACAGGATGATTTAACACAAACCCAAAAAGCCAAGGCAAAATGGACGCAGTTAGAGGCATTGATTGGTAGTAACAACCGCATCAAAAACATTGCCAAAGATATTGTTAGTCATTTTGAACAACGCCAGGCAGTATTTGATGGCAAAGGCATGATTGTTTCCATGAGTCGCCGTATTGCCGCTGATCTGTACGCTGAAATTATCAAGATAAAACCTGATTGGCATTCCAATGATTTGAATAAGGGAGTGATTAAAGTGGTGATCACTTCCAGCTCATCCGATGGGCCTGGAATTGCTAAACATCACACCACCAAAGCCCAAAGAAAAATGCTGGCAGGCAGAATGAAACACCCCGATGATTTGCTTCAACTGGTGATCGTGCGGGATATGTGGCTAACAGGTTTTGATGCTCCAAGTTTGCATACGCTTTATATTGATAAGCCGATGAAGGGGCATAATCTGATGCAGACAATTGCACGGGTGAATCGGGTTTATAAAGATAAACCAGGTGGTTTAATTGTTGATTATTTGGGGATTGCCTCTGATCTTAAAAAAGCTCTGTCTTTTTATTCCGATGCAGGCGGAAAAGGCGATCCGACCATTTTACAAGAACAAGCTGTTGAGTTAATGCTGGAGAAGTTGGAGGTGGTTTCTCAATTATTCTCAAATGATGGAGAGGGTTTTGCTTATGAAGATTATTTTGCCGCTGACACCGCACAAAAACTATCGCTTATTTTAGCAGCGGAAGATCATATTCTAGGCTTGGAAGAGGGTAAAAAACGCTTTATCAATGAGGTGACTGCCCTATCAAAAGCCTTTGCCATCGCCATTCCACACGATCAAGCGATGGATGTTAAAGAAGAAATCGCCTTCTTCCAGGCGGTGAAAGCCCGTTTGCTCAAGTTTGATGCAACAGACTCAGGGCGTAGTGATGAAGAGATAGAAACCACCATTCGTCAAGTGATTGATAAAGCCTTGGTTTCTGAACAAGTGATCGATGTATTTGATGCGGCAGGGATTAAAAAGCCTGACATTTCTATCCTCTCGGAAGAGTTTTTACTCGAACTTAGAGGCATGGAGCATAAAAATATTGCATTAGAAGTGTTGAAAAAGCTACTCAGCGATGAATTGAAATCACGTTCAAGAAAAAATCTGGTCAAAAGTAAATCACTGCTGGAAATGCTGGAAAATGCGATTAAGAAATATCATAACAAAGCACTAACTGCTGCCGAAGTGATGGATGAACTCATTAAATTGAGTCAGGATATTGTCAATATGGATAATGAGGCAAGCGAGTTAGGTTTAACCGATTTTGAATATGCTTTCTATACCGCCGTTGCCGATAATAAAAATGCCAAAGAACTTATGCAGCGCGATAAATTACGAGAATTAGCAGTGGTTCTCACGGAGCGAGTCAAACAAAATGCGTCAATTGACTGGACAATAAAAGAGAGTGTGCGAGCCAAGTTGAAAGTAATTATAAAACGAACACTCAGGCAATATGGCTATCCACCAGACATGCAAAAACTGGCAACCGAAACGGTATTAAAACAAGCAGAACTTATTGCAAACGAGATCACCAGTGGAGCATAGAAAGGGCTAACAAACGTATGGACTCGGACAAACTAAAGCTGCGCCACATATAAGACAAATGTTGTTAGGTTTTTTGCAGAATCAATTCTAATACCAGCTTGCTGCCAAAGTAAGCCAGTAACAACGATGTAAAACCAATCAGTGTCCATTGTATAGCTGTTTGTCCTCTCCATCCATAGCGGATGCGACCATAAAGTAATGTCGAAAAAATCAGCCAGGCGAAAAGGGATAAGATGGTTTTATGAACTAAGTGTTGTGCAAATAAATCATCAATAAAAATAAAGCCACTGAGTAATGAGATTGTTAGAAAAATGACACCTGTGCTGATCAACTGAAATAACAGTGATTCCATGGTTTGCAAGGGAGGTAAGGTCAGAATTATTTTTCTAGGGGGGTGTTTTCTTAGTTGTTGTTCTTGTATGGATAGAAAAATAGCTTGTAAAGCTGCAATATTTAACAGGCTAAAAGCGATAATTGAACTAAATATATGTATGTTCATTTGCCAGCTATAGCTTTGTATTGTTTGCTCTGTGCTGGGATAAATAAGTGTTAAAACAAGCATTAGGCTGGCTAAGGGGAAAATAGCGACCCCCAGTTTATCAATCGGTTTATTCAGGCTGACCAGTAATAACAAAAGAGCAACAATTGAGGAGATGGTTGATCCTATACTGAAAAAGCCAAAATCCAAGCTGTTTTGTTGCAAAGAAATGATGGCAATGTAAGTAAAATGAAAAAAAACAGCCAGCCAGCCAAGCATGATGGATTGAATGTGTGATTTTTCTTTGATGATGTCTGTTGATAACAGCACTGTACTGAGTACATAACAACAAATAGATAAGATACCAATAGTTAAGGGTGTCATAAATTTCTCTGCTTATTCTGTCAAATCACTAGGCGTTGCAGCTCTAAAGTTAATGTTCTTAAGCCCTCCCCTGCCGGGGAGGGTTTGGGTGAGGAGATTGTAGACAAAACAGCTCTGTTAACTTTAGCCGCTAGTCATGTTGAATAAAAACCATAACTGTTGCTACTCATAGACTATGTTAATATATCTGGTTACATAGTCATAGCGTAAAAGCTCAGACTGACTTAAATTTAATTTTAGAATGGTATATGTTTGATAATTTAACAGACCGATTAAGTGGTACGCTCAAAAACTTAAAAGGCAAAGGCAAACTGACTGAGAGCAATATTAAGGATACCTTGCGTGAAGTGAGGATGGCTTTGCTTGAAGCTGATGTTGCTTTGCTGGTAGTAACTGATTTTATTGAAAACGTAAAACAAGGTGCTTTAGGTAAAAAAGTTCAGTCCAGCTTAAACCCAGGGCAGGCATTAGTTAAGTTGGTTCAGTCTGAGTTAGTGCAGGTTATGGGTGAAGCTAATCAAGAGCTGAACCTAAAAACCAACCCGCCGGCAATTGTATTAATGGCGGGTTTACAGGGTGTGGGAAAAACAACCACGGTTGCCAAGTTAGGTCGCTGGTTAAAAGAAACTAAAAAGAAAAAAGTCGGTGTAGTAAGTACTGACGTATATCGTCCTGCAGCGATTAAACAGTTACAAACACTGGCAGAAGAGACTGAATTAGTATTTTTTGATAGTGATACTTCACAAAAGCCTGTTGATATTGCAGTTAATGCGATTGATGCAGCAAAAAAACAGTTTCTTGATGTCGTTATCGTCGATACAGCAGGTCGTTTGCATATAGATGATGAAATGATGGATGAGATTAAGGCGTTGCATGCAGCGATTAATCCGATAGAAACATTGTTTGTAGTCGATAGCATGACAGGGCAGGATGCGGCTAATACAGCAAAAGCATTTAATGATGCCTTGCCGTTGACAGGAATAGTGCTAACTAAAGCCGATGGTGATGCTAGAGGTGGTGCGGCATTATCAATCCGGCATATTACCGGTAAGCCCATTAAATTTATAGGAATGGGTGAAAAAACGGATGCTTTAGAGCCGTTTTATCCAGAAAGAATCGCCTCTCGTATATTAGGTATGGGAGATATGCTATCTCTGATTGAAGAGATTGAGCAAAGTGTCGATAAGAAAAAAGCAGAGAAGCTGGCCAGAAAAGTTCGAAAGGGGAAGGGGTTTGATTTTAACGATTTTAAAGACCAGTTATTGCAAATGGAAAAAATGGGTGGTGTAAGTGCCATGCTGGATAAATTACCAGGTATGGGCAATGTTTCTCAAGAGACCAAAGAAAAAATCAACGATAAAGAGCTATCCAGACAAATAGCAGTCATTAACTCAATGACACTGCAAGAAAGGCGTTATCCAGATTTAATTAAAGGCAACAGGAAAAAACGTATTGCGGCTGGATGTGGGCAGGAATTACAAGATGTTAACAGAATGTTGAAGCAGCACAAAATGATGCAGAAAATGATAAAGAGATTTTCTAAAGGTAATTCAGCAAATATGATGCGAGGTCTGAAGAATAATATGCGTGGAATGAGAATGTAAATGAGGTCTGTTATCTGTGCTAAAACCCTCAAGATATACGCCACTTAAAAAAACAAGAGCCCCGTTAGCATGAAGAGTTCATTGCTTAGTTTTTAAGTGGATTCTAAAGATTTTCCCTGTTATCGTGAGATAAGTCATTTTCCTCGCTAAAGTCACGGATTCAGCTAATAGTATTTATCGGTAGTTGTTAATTATTTAAGCGGTTTTCTTAAATAATATTTCCCATCTATGGAAATTCGCGTAGAATAAGCGGATTAAATTTTGATTGAATATTTTTAAGGTAATTACATGGTAACTATTCGTCTTGCAAGAGGTGGTGCAAAAAACCGCCCCTTTTATCACGTTGTTGTGGCAGACAGCAGAAAAAGTCGTGATGGTCGTTATATTGAGCGTTTAGGTTTTTTTAACCCGTTTGCTTGCGGGAACGAAGAAAGATTACGCTTGGAAGATGAGCGTATTGCTTATTGGAAATCAGTAGGTGCACAACCTTCTGCTCGTGTTGCTAAGTTAATTAAAGATGCCGTTAAAGCAGCCGCATAAGATAGTCCCAACAGTATTTTGTCAGAGATAGCTCTGCTCAATGTTGGTGAAATATCTGGTGTGTTTGGCATAAAGGGCTGGGTTAAGATTTATTCATTGACCGAACCTAGGGAGAATATATTAAATTATTCTCCCTGGATTTTAAAAAAGGACAATGAAACAACGCAAGTCAATGTGTTAAGTGGCCAAAGACAGGGAAAGACGGTTGTTGCTTGTTTAGAAACTTTTACAGATAGAGATATTGCAGCGTCCTATTCTGGCTGGGAAATATTCATTAATAAGAGCCAGTTGCCTGAAACCATAGAAGGCGAATATTATTGGGCTGATCTTGTTGGCCTGAAAGTAGAAACAGAAACAGGGGTTGCACTGGGTATTGTTGATTATTTGTTGGAAACGGGTGCCAATGATGTACTGGTTGTTAAAGATAATGAAACCGAGCGTTTGATTCCATTTTTGCAGGAACGAATAGTAAAAAATATTAATCTTGAAAGCAAGTTAATGATTGTTGACTGGGATCCTGATTTTTGAATTTACGCTTTGACATAATAACGCTATTTCCTGAGATGATTTTGCAAGGAGCTAGTTATGGCGTTACTGGTAAGGCGATAGAGCAAAGTAAAGTTGGCTTATCAGTATGGAATCCCCGAGACTATACTAAAGATAAGCACCGGACGGTGGATGACAAGTCTTATGGGGGTGGTTCCGGCATGGTGATGAAATATCAACCGCTTGCAGATGCTGTTAATAATGCAAAGAACAGCAATAGAAATAGTGCTTGTAAAGTTGTTTATTTAAGCCCCCAAGGCAAACAGATTACACAAAATTTGTTAACTCAAGCCAGTCAGCAGTCTCAGTTAATTCTAGTAGCAGGAAGATATGAAGGCATTGATGAACGATTTGTTGAATCGGTGTGTGATGAAGAATGGTCGCTGGGTGATTATGTCATTAGTGGTGGTGAATTAGCGGCTTTAATCGTAATAGATGCAATAACAAGACTTATTCCTGGTGTTTTAGGCGATGAGAATTCGGCAAAACAGGATTCTTATGTTGATGGCTTGTTAGATTTTCCGCATTTTACTCGACCAGAGCAAGGCGACTTAGGAAAAGTACCAGATGTATTACTTAGCGGTCATCATCAAGCCATTGAAAGATGGCGGATGCAACAATCATTAGGGCGTACCGCGTTGAGACGACCTGATTTGCTGGAAAAAAAGGTGTTAACAGTAGAGCAAGATGCTTTATTGAATGCGTTTTTGAATGAAGTGCAGAAGTAAAATGACTATGTACGACTATTCTTTTAGAATTAAATTGAATATTTAAGGTGTGGTAATGACAAATATTATTGATACGATTAATGCTGAGCAGTTAAATAAAAATATCCCAGATTTTTCTCCAGGCGATACGGTTGTGGTACAGGTTAAAGTAAAAGAAGGAAATCGCGAAAGACTTCAGGCTTATGAAGGTGTTGTTATTGCAAAACGCAATCGTGGCTTACATTCAGCTTTTACCGTGCGTAAGATTTCTCATGGTGTGGGTGTGGAGCGTGTTTTTCAAACACATAGTAAATTAGTGGGTGGTATCGAAGTTAAACGCCGTGGTGCAGTTCGTAGAGCAAAATTATATTATCTACGTAACTTAACAGGTAGAGCAGCAAGAATTAAAGAAAAACTAGGATAAGATAACTTCCTACCAAAAAAGGCAGCTTTTAAGCTGCCTTTTTTTTGTTCTGAGTTTTTGCATGGGTGATTTTTAGGGTCTTAATATTTTATTTCTCTCTATTAATACCATTTTCAAAAATAGGCACTATATCACGCCATTTATTCTTGAAAATGGTATAACAAACCACAGGTCACTATAAATGCAGTTTTAAAGTTAATGCCCCTAAGTCCTCCCTTGCTGGTTTAAGAGAGCCGATATTTTTGAGTTTAATGGTGAAAATGAAAGTATATAATTAATACCATAAGGTTTTAAGGTAACGCCTAATGTGGATAAAAAGAGCAACAAGACGAGTGGGTTATTTGTTGCGAGTTGCCTAATGAACGAAGCGTATCAATTACGAAAGATGGGGTTCCTCTGTTCTCACTTTAACTTAGGACTAAGAATTTAATGGAATTAAGTAATATAGGAATGAACTTTATAAATGTATTAATGGAGCCAAGATGCCGATCACTATAAACTGGATGGAGTTGGGTGACAGTGAAGAAGAGTTTATCAATATACCTACCTCTGCTGGAGTTCTTCGTATTTATCACTATGATAATGTCATAACAAAAACAGAATGGTATTTTGGCTCGGCTGTAGATTCAAGGCCTAAAAATAAATGGGCAACAGATTTACAAGCAAACTTGAATAATCAATCTGACTGTTTAACTTTAAATTTACAAAAACAAGGTAGTGTTTTTAGATATAAGGTGTGGAATGAAATTTGTAAAATACCCGTTGGTCAAGTCATTAGTTATTCACAGCTTGCAAAGCAAATAGGCTCTGGAGCAAGAGTTGTGGCAAATGCTTGTAGAGATAATCCATTTCCAGGGATCATTCCTTGTCACCGAGTTGTTTCAAAGTCAGGTTTGGGTGGCTACATGGGAAAAACGAGTGGAAAATTTTTAGAAATAAAGAAAATGCTATTAGCATCTGAAACAAATAAGACCTTGAAAATGGTATAGGCAGTGAATCAACAATCTAACTGCGGTGTTTATTTAGGTGATGCATTAGCGAGCTACGGCTTTGGAAATGACCACCCGTTTGAGCCAAAACGTCATCATTTCTTTGAACAGGCATTTTACCAGCAAGGATTAGGTGAAAAAGTCGATATAAACCCTAAGTATAATTAATTTAACTAATTTATGCGTCTTAAAGATGAATAAAAATCCTGCACAACCTTGGGTGGTTTATTCATTCTGCGTTACCTTAAAACAATTCCCAAATAGCAGTGATGTTCTTAGGTAATGGTGCTAAACGACCTAATTCTACCCATGGGTTATCTGGGGTATGGAAATCTGAACCTACCGATGCAGCTAAATCATATTGTTTTGCATAATTGAGTGTACGTCTTATTTCATCTGGATTGCTTCTTCCGGTAACAACCTCTAGTCCTTGACCACCTGCTTCTTTAAAAAAAGATAAAAAACGGCGCATCCAGCTGGCTGTCATTTTGTATCGCAAAGGATGAGCAACAACGGCTACGCCACCTGCTCGATTAATCCAGTTAATGGTATCGTGTAAATCTGCCCAAATGGTTGATACGAAAGCGGGTTTACCCTTGCCTAAGTAACGGTCAAAAGCTTCTTGTTGGGTAGAGACATAGTTTTGTGCCAGTAGGTAACTGGCAAAATGAGCACGGGTTACCATTCCACCTTTTGCAGCTTTAATAACCGCTTCATAAGAACTGGAAATAGATTTTTTTTCCAGCTTTTGGGCAATGGTTTTGGCACGCTCTGCACGCAGTGTTTGTAACTTTTCTATACCATGAGTTAATTCATCATGCTTAGGATTAATATTCAAACCGACGATATGGAAGCATTTATTTTCCCATGTCGTTGAAATCTCAATACCAGGGATAAAATTAATGCCATGGTCGCGTGCGGCAACTTTAGCTTCTTGTTGACCATTAATAGTGTCGTGGTCGGTTAAAGCTAATGAGGTAACACCCATTTCTTTAGCGCGGCTTATGAGTTCTGTTGGTGTTAGGGAACCGTCAGATGCCATGGAATGGCAGTGTAAATCATACCTTTCAGTCATTATTGATAGTCAGCATAAAGTTTTGCATAAAGACCCTTGTTTTGAATTAAAGTTGCATGTTGCCCTTGCTCACAAATTTTGCCCTCTTCAAATACATAGACATGATCTGCCTGTTTAACAGCACTTAGACGATGAGCAATAATGATCGTTGTTCTACTTTTTAAAAAACTAGCTAAAGCGTTGTGTAATTTTTGTTCGGTTTCAGCATCCAGAGCAGAAGTCGCTTCGTCTAAAATAACGACATTAGGTTGAGCAACTATCATTCTGGCAATGGCTAGGCGTTGTCGCTGGCCTCCAGACAGGCGCATACCCTGTCTGCCCACAATGGTATCTAGTTCAAGATCTAAACCAGTAACAGTATTTTCCAGTTGTGCAACGTGTAATGCATCCCATAAAGTTTGATCAGAAACATGTCGGCCTAATGTTAGGTTGGCTCTTATGGTATCATTGAATAGAGCAGGGTGTTGTAACACAGTCGAGACATGTTCACGAACCACCTCTAAACCAATTTTATTGATAGGCACTTCATCAAAGTAAATCATGCCTTTATTGGGCGGATAAAGACCTATCAGTGTTTGTGCTAAGGTAGATTTTCCACCGCCACTGGCACCGACTAAAGCGACTTTCTCTCCAGCATTAATGAATAAGTTGATGCCGTTTAATATAGGCTTATCTTGGTAACTAAAGTGAAGATTTTTAATGCGTATAGAAACCGTTTTGGTTTTTTTAAACGGGTTAGTAATATGTGGATACTGAGGTTCTTGGTCTAATGCGTTGAATGTGTTAAGACGATTTAAAGCGGCTTTGGCAGCATAAAACGCATATTGAACACCTAATATTTCTTGTACTGGAACCATCATAAACCAAAGGTAGCCGAAAACCGCTAGCATTTGTCCTATACTTAAATCTGAATATAAAACCATTAACATGGCACTGGCACGAAAAATATCAAAACCCAATAAAAAAACCAGAAAACTTAAACGTGTGGCAGCATCACTTTTCCAGGAAAAAGCAGTCGAATGATTTTTAACTTTAAATGCTGATTCAATCAGTTGTTGGCAATAATGTTTTTCTCTATTACTGGCTCGAATTTGTTGTATGGCTTCCAGTGTTTCTGTGAGTGATTGCTGGAAGATACTATAAGCGGTATTTTCTTTGGTTTTTAAATCCTTAATTCGAGAACCCATTGTTTTAGCTAAATAAATGACCAAAGGGTTGAGCAATAAAATAAATAAACCTAATTGCCAATGCATCCAAATTAATATAGTGGCAGTACCCAGAATGGTTAAGCAAGCAATTAACAATTTGCTAATGGTAGAGCCTATAAATGTATCCAGGGTATCCAGATCGGTTACCATGTGAGTCACTACGGCTCCTGTGCCTAAGCCTTCATACTCGGACATAGAAATAATTTGTAGACGATTAAGCAATGATTTTCTAATACCAAATACAACATCTTTAGATATACAAGTAAACTTACGCCCTTGGATAATATTTAAAATCATCGCAATCATTCTAAGCAATAAACTGAGTAATAAAATAGCAGTAATGTAAATGATGGGGATTTGCCATTCAGCAGGAATGATCAGATTAAGTGATGAAGTGATAATGGCTGGGTTGTTTAATAAAACCTCATCAACCAATAAAGGCATTAGCAAAGGTACAGGTACACTGGCAACAGTTGCTAAAATAGCAATTAAATGCGCACTGATAAGCTCTGTTTTATGCTTTAATGCGACTTGAACAATGGTATTCCAAGTGAATTGTTTTTTGTTGTTTTCTGAAAACTCAGAATGTTGACTGGGCACTGGTGGATGTCATAAAAGTGAAATAATCGACAATTATACTCTGAGCCATCCACTATGCGTTTTTATATTGAGTTAAAATACATTTAAACAATATGCGTATTAACAAACCACAGGTTTCAAGTTGTTTTCACTTTGTTTTTCGGGACTGTTGAGAGCATGAATGTTGTCGCCAAGGCTACATGGATGTATCTACGCCGTGTCTTGAAAGACAAATTGGAAACAAGCTGTGCTTTGTTAATAACCATGTTAAATAATTAAGGGTAAATTAATTTTATATGATTAATCGTGGATCAAAAACGGGTAGGAAAATGGCATCTTTTGCAAATGGATTAAAAATGAAAATTTGTTTAAGCATTGTTTTTTTATTAATTTTAATCATGCCAGCACAGTTTACATTAGCTTCAACATTAACATTAGAACAGCAGAGAAAAGAATTTTTATACATTGAAAAATTAATTAAAAAAGGAAAAAGCACTCAATTTCATAAACGTGTAGCGTTGATAAAAAACTACCCCCTATATTCAAAATTACAGTATCAATGGTTAAAAAAGAATTTAAGGCAAACGGATAGAATCAAAAATTTCTTAAAAGAATATTCGCAAACACGCTACGCCAGTTTATTAAATTATCGCTGGCAAATTTATTTGGCTAAGCATAAACGGTGGAAACAATTTCTACTTCAATACGAGGATGAAACGGATACCACATTACAGTGTTACTTCTACTGGGCTAAATATAAAACAGGTTCCAAAAAAGAAGCCTTGCTAGGTGCTAGACAGCTATGGGTAGTGGGTAAGTCACAACCTGATGAATGTGATCCTCTATTTAAAGTTTTAAAAAATTCCAAGTATTTTGCCGAGGATTTGCTGTGGCAGCGTTTTGCTGCTGCAGTTAAAAATAAAAAAACAGGATTGGCTAAATATATAAAACGTTCTATGAGTAGAGAAAATAAAAAAACGGCAGATATTTGGTTAAAAATTCATAGCAATCCTGGTCTTATAAAAAAACAAGCTTTACTTGATAAGAATAATAAGCAATCAGGTTTGATTTTTGCTCATGCAATAGATCGCATGGCGAACAATAATTATAAATTGGCCATTAAAATTTGGGACGCAAGGAAAAATAATTTTACTATTGATAAAGCTAGGTTTAATCAGTTGGAACAACGCCTAGCGATGTCTTTAGCCTATAGAAGGGAAAGTGGAGCTTATCAGCGCTTGGCTCAACTTGAAGGGGCAGACCAAGTGACCAAAGAATGGCGAGTGAGAACGGCATTGTTAGAACAAAATTGGGAACATGTTGAGCGATCCATTGCTGACTTAAGCCAAGAAACTCAAAAAAAGGAGAAGTGGCAATATTGGTTAGCAAGAGCACTGGAAAAAACAGGTAAACTGAAAGCATCTGGCTATATTTATGACAAGTTATCGACAGATAGGAGTTTTTATGGCTATTTATCAGCAGAGAAGCTAAAAAAAGATTATCAATTATCGGATCATCCTGTTCGGATGAGTACTGAAATGCTGGAAAAATTTAAGCAAACACTGGCTTTTCGTATCGTTGCAGAATTACTTGCACTGGATAGACCTTCAGAAGCAAAAAGGCAATGGTGGTTTTCAATTAAGCAATTAGATAAAAAAGATATTTTAATCGCTGCAAAATATGCACAAGAATTAAATTGGACGCAAACAGCTATTTTTACCATTGCAAAAGCAAAGTATTGGGATGATGTTTCTTTGCGGTTTCCCATCGAATATAGGAAGCAAGTTGAAAATAATGCAAAACAACAACAATTACACCCCGCAGTTATCTATGGTTTGATAAGAAGAGAAAGTGCGTTTAACGAAAAAGCACAATCTCGAGCTGGAGCAAGAGGCTTGATGCAAATTATGCCGAGAACAGGGAAGCAGATAGCAAAAGAATTGAAAGAAAAGTTAGGGCATAAAAAAAATTTATTTAAACCAGATCTCAATATCAAATACGGTGCATATTACTATAAACAATTACTTAAGCAGTTTAATGGGCGTTATGCATTAGCAACCGCTGGCTATAATGCTGGGTCACATCGGGTGAAAAAATGGTTGCCTAAAGGAAAAGCAATAGATGCTGATATCTGGGTTGAAACCATACCCCTTAAAGAGACAAGAGCTTATGTTTCAGCTGTTTTAACCTATGCATTAATTTATCAGAAACAATTGGGTTTAACGGGACTGACAATGAAAGACTTCAGCCAACAAGTTAGTCCTAGTTGATTTTTATTAAGTTAAGCTGATATTTTTGAGGAAAAACATCAATAATTACAGTGACTAAAAGCTTTCCGTCATGAGATTGTGCAAGGTATAATGCTTGCTAATTTATAAGAAGAATAAATAGGTAGATATTTAATGGAAAAACAACATAGTTTTACGCGAGATGAATTATTAATGTCAGGAAGAGGGGAGTTATACGGCTCTGAAAATGCACAGTTGCCACTCCCCAATATGTTGATGATAGATCGAATAGCACATATTTCTGACGAAGGCGGTCTGTTTGGAAAAGGCGAAATAATCGCAGAGTTGGATATAACACCTGATTTATGGTTTTTTGATTGTCACTTTCAAGGTGACCCAGTAATGCCTGGGTGCCTAGGGCTTGATGCCATGTGGCAATTGATTGGTTTTTACTTATGCTGGGCGGATGGTCTAGGGAAAGGACGGGCGTTAGGTTGTGGTGAGGTTAAATTTATCGGTCAAGTATTACCTACAGCAAAAAAAGTCGTTTATAAAATAGATCTTAAACGCGTCATTATGCGTAGATTAGTGATGGGCATTGGCGATGCCACCATGGAAGTAGATGGCAAAAAAATATACGAAGCAAAAGATCTCCGCGTCGGATTATTTACATCCACCAGCGATTTCTAGAGGTTAAAAATGAAAAGAGTGGTAGTAACAGGTTTAGGCATTGTTTCCAGTATTGGTAATAACCGTGATGAAGTTGTAGAGTCCCTAAAGCTTGGTAAATCAGGCATTGTTCATGCTGATGTTTACCAGGAAATGGGTTTTAGGAGTCACATTCATGGTGAAGTTAAAATAGATTTGGACGAATTTATTGACCGTAAAGTTAAACGCTTTATGGGTGATGGTGCAGCCTATAATTACATTGCTATGCAACAGGCCATTGGTGACTCAGGCTTAAATGAAGCTCATGTGTCAAATTTCCGCACGGGATTAGTGATGGGATCGGGTGGGCCATCTACCTCAAATGTGGTTGCTGCTGCTGATATATTAAGAGAAAAAGGAGTGAAAAAAGTCGGTCCTTATATGGTGCCACGTACTATGTCCAGTACTAATACGGCTTGTTTGGCTACACCCTTTAAAATTAAAGGTGTTAACTACACCATTAGTTCTGCTTGTGCAACCAGTGCCCATTGTATTGGACACGCAATGGAACTCATTCAGTTAGGCAAACAGGATGTGGTATTTGCTGGGGGTGGAGAAGAGTTGCATTGGTCTTTATCGGTATTATTTGACGCTATGGGCGCTTTGTCATCAAAATATAATGATGTGCCTGAAACGGCATCCAGAGCTTATGATGCAAGCCGTGATGGATTCGTAATCGCAGGCGGTGGAGGTGTTTTAGTAATCGAAGAACTGGAACATGCCAAAGTGCGTGGTGCTAATATTATTGCAGAACTGGTTGGTTATGGTGCAACTTCTGATGGTTATGATATGGTACAACCTTCAGGAGAAGGTGCTGTTCGCTGTATACAACAAGCAATGGCAATGGTAGAAGGTGACATTGATTATATTAATGCCCATGGTACTAGTACACCTGTGGGCGATACCCGTGAACTGGAAGCTTTACGCAATGTATTTGGTGTGGATAATGTGCCTAAAGTCAGTTCAACCAAGTCATTAACAGGGCATGCATTAGGTGCAGCAGGTGTTAATGAATCTATCTATTCCTTACTGATGATGCAAGAAAATTTCTTATGTGAATCTATCAATATTAATGAGTTAGATCCTGGTGCAGAAGGTATTCCTATTGTCAGAGAACGCGAAGACAATGTGACCCTAAATACTATTATGTCGAATAGTTTTGGTTTTGGCGGTACTAACGCTACGCTAATTTTTCAAAGATATAAGGACTAATAAAATTGACAGGTGTCCACACTGCACTTCGTCTGCATTCTGTCGCTGGGGGCAATCAAATGGATTATCACGTTCATAAGTGTCAAGTTTCACCACGTTATACCATGATTTTTTAAAAGTTCAGCTCGAAACATATCGGGGGATTTTCTAAAAATTTGTGGGTTTATTCTATACCAACATTGGACGGCTTCAAAGGGTGTCCTAACCTTTAATTCTCTTTTTAGGCTGCTATGCCTTCGGTTAATGTTGTAATAGACCAAAAACTTATCTAAATCGGCTTTTAATTCAGTCTCGTCTTTATACGTTAAGACCTTAATCGTGGCAT
>QPIN01000002.1 GCA_003666385.1 Methylococcales symbiont of Hymedesmia sp. n. MRB-2018 | reverse complement strand
CATCGCCTTCGCTGTAAGAGAGGGCGGCACCTGCGATTAGGTTTTGGTTTAGACGGGCATCAATACCCACACTACCACCGATGACCTCACCCTCCCAGTCAACAGCAGAGACATCATCTTCAAGACTAAGGTAATCACCACTGCCCCATAGGGTTATATTATTAATACCGTAGTTATTATCCCCTGCTACATTCAGCGGTATGAGAAAAGAAGAATTATTAAACATTTGCTTAATATTCAATCCGTCTTGTAACGTGGTGCGAGCATTGTTATTGATTAGCTCTTGCAAGCTTGAGCTACCGCCTAGATTAAGGCTGGCATCGGTGTCTGCTGGGGAGCTAGCAAATGCTTGGTCAATGCGGTTGCTGATATTGTCTACTGTTATTTTTGCTGTTGCTCTGAGTAGTTGTGGCAAGATCGCATTTAATATTTGTGTTTCGGCTGCGGCTACTGCTTCGGCTGTTAGTCCTAGATTGAGTGGAACCTCAATGTCGTAAACTCTTGTGCCCTCATCGCTATCACGGAAAGTTACTCTAATGGCGACTTCGTTTTCACTCTGGTTATCATTGCCGAACACAGTACTGCTGATGCCTATCCGTAGGCTATAAGTTCTAGTTGTTGGGTCTGCTTCTAGGCTTAGTACGCCAGTGTTGGTTAGGGTGAACAAGTCATTGTTGGTATCCCCGTCTCCCTCAACCAGTGCATAGCTACCTGTTAACAGAGTGTTTTGTGCAACCAGCCTGATGGGGGTGGCCACGGCCACGGCGGTTTGAGCCGTTACAAACCAGCGACCGAGGTTTTGCTCAAAGTCGCCAGTAAGGGCGAACATATCAGATATTATACCCTCCGTTATGCTGGAAACATCCCAGACGCTGATGTCTTGGTTAAAGACAAAGGCACTGTTGAACATACTGCCCATATTCGTTACGTTAGAAACATCCCAGCCAGTGATGTCTTGGTTAAATTTTTCAGCAAAGGAGAACATACTGCCCATATCCGTTACGCTGGAAACAACCCAGCCACTAATGTCTTGGTTAAAGACGATGGCACCGCTGAACATGGTCCGCATAATCTCTACGTTGCCAACCTCCCAGTTACTGATGTTACCGTCAAAGACGTTGGCGTTAAAGAACATGCCTAGCATACTGGTTACACCACCAAGCCTTGGCGCATCAGTAGCACTCATTCTCATATTCATGGCACCAGTAAATGCAGTCTCCATACTTGTCCAATTAGCAGTACCCCATTGCATTACGTCTATTAATTTTGCTGCATTCCCTCGAGTTTCGTCATTAGCACCTAAATTAAACCTAGTGATGGTGTTTGAGGATTTTACTATGTAGGTGCCAGGCTCGCGGTAGATGCATGTAGGAAAACCGCTAACCATTACAGGAAGAATTACAGGAAGAACGAGGTTCGCACCACAGTCAAGGGTGTCGATGTCGATGTCGGTGTCGATGCCCTCACTTGGGAAGGTGAGGGTGCGATCCATGTCACTACCCGCAGGGATTAGCCATTTAGTAACAAAGTCGTCATCGGTATAATGCGAGTTTGCCTGTGCGCTAGCGCTGAATAAAAAGCTTGATAGTACTAATAGAGTGGTAGCAATGAAGCGGCTTGGGGGGGGGGGGGGGGGGGGGGGAGGGGAGGCCCCGCCGCCCCCAACGCGATCTCCCGCAGC
>QPIN01000003.1 GCA_003666385.1 Methylococcales symbiont of Hymedesmia sp. n. MRB-2018 | reverse complement strand
GGCATTAAAATTTGCTGTGCCTGTAAAAAGCCATTAACTAAACTACCTGCACCACCAGACAAGACATTTTCTTCAATCGTCACCAGCACATCATGGCTTTTAGCCAGCTGCAAAATCATCGTTTCATCCAGTGGTTTAACAAAACGCATATTGATCACCGTAGCAGCTAACTGTTTACCAGCTTCCAGTGCTGGCGTGACCATGCTCCCCCAAGCCAGAATGGCAATACCTCCACCTTGGTGACGAATTTCAGACTTAGCAATCTCTAACCTAGATAAATCATCAGCTACCACCGCGCCAGGACCTTTCCCCCGAGGATAGCGTACAGAAGCAGGCCCTTTGTAGTGATACCCCGTGGTTAACATTTGCCGACACTCATTCTCATCAGCAGGAGCCATGATTAACATATTAGGAATACAGGCTAAATAACTGTAATCAAAACTGCCAGCATGGGTCGGTCCATCAGGGCCTACAAGACCTGCTCTATCCAACGCAAACAACACATCCAGATTTTGAATAGCAACATCATGAATTAATTGATCATAAGCGCGTTGTAAAAAAGTTGAATAAATGGCTACTACTGGCTTAGCACCCTGACAAGCATGTCCCGCTGCCAAAGTCACCGCATGTTGCTCAGCAATCGCTACATCAAAATAACGATCAGGAAAGCACTCAGAAAATGCCACTAACCCCGAGCCTTCACGCATCGCAGGAGTAATCCCTAATAAACGCTTATCCTGTTTAGCCATATCGCACAACCAACTGCCAAAAACTTGGGTATAAGTGGGATGTTTTGATGGCGCCGACTTGGGTAAAGACTCTTCCATAGGATCAAAGGCAGGTACGCCATGATAAGCCAAGGGATCTTTTTCTGCTGGAGCATAGCCTTTACCTTTCTTAGTCACTACATGTAAAAATACAGGTCCCGATAAATCCTTAATATTGGCTAAAGTATCAACCAGCATATTGACATCATGGCCATCAATCGGACCAATATAATTAAAGCCCAGCTCCTCAAACAAAGTGCCAGGGACAATCATACCTTTTACATGCTCTTCTGTTTTCCTCGCCAAATCCCATACACTGGGCATACGGCTCAACACTTTTTTACTTTCTGCACGCACAGAAGAATAAAATTTACTGGAAATCACTCGGGTAAAATAATTATTCATTGCCCCCACAGCCGGTGAAATTGACATATCATTGTCATTCAAAATGACTAATAAGTTAGCATCCAGTGCTCCCGCATGATTCATTGCCTCAAAGGCCATGCCACCGGTAATACTACCATCGCCGATAATAGCCACCATGCGCTTATCTTCCTCGCGTAACTGAGAGGCAATGGCCATCCCCAATGCTGCACTGATTGAGGTACTGGAATGCCCCACACCAAAGGCATCATATTCACTTTCCGCACGATTAGGGAAAGCACAAATACCGCCCTTACTACGAATCGTTAGCATTTGTTCTTTACGCCCCGTTAAAATCTTATGTGGATAAGCTTGATGCCCTACATCCCAGACCAACTGATCCTCGGGGGTGTTAAAAATATAATGCAAGGCCACGGTGAGTTCTACCGTGCCTAAACCGGCTGAAAAATGACCACCAGAAATACTCACTGTGTGCGTTAGAAAGTCGCGCAGTTCTGCTGATAAATCTTTTAATTGTTTTTTATCGAGCTTGCGCACATCAGCAGGCAGTTCGATTTTATTGAGTAGTGGGTATT
>QPIN01000004.1 GCA_003666385.1 Methylococcales symbiont of Hymedesmia sp. n. MRB-2018 | reverse complement strand
ACCATAGCCTAGTGCGCCCCATACACGCCCTTGTGATAAATCATAAGCAATATAAGGGTGGATGCTGTATAGAGTATTGGTCAGGGTGCCTTCGCTGTTATATTCGCCACCATCGCGTTTATAGTCAGCATCGCCTTCACTGTAAGAGAGGGCGGCACCTGCGATTAGGTTTTGGTTTAGACGGGCATCAATACCCACACTACCACCGATGACCTCACCCTCCCAGTCAACAGCAGAAGTATCATCTTCAAGACTAAGGTAATCACCACTGCCCCATAGGGTTATATTATTAACACCGTAGTTATTATCCCCTGCTACATTCAGCGGTATGAGGAAAGAAGAATTATTAAACATTTGCTTAATATTCAATCCGTCTTGTAACGTGGTGCGAGCATTGTTATTGATTAGCTCTTGCAAGCTTGAGCTACCGCCTAGATTAAGGCTGGCATCAGTGTCTGCTGGCGAGCTAGAAAATGCTTGGTCAATGCGGTTGCTGATATTGTCTACTGTTATTTTTGCTGTTGCTCTGAATAGTTGTGGCAAGATCGCATTTAATATTTGTGTTTCGGCTGCGGCTACTTCTTCGGCTGATAGTCCTAGATTGAGTGGAACCACAATGGCGTAACCTATTATTGTACCATCTGCGCTCTCTACGGCCTCTAGTCTAATGGCGACTTCGTTGTCAGTGCCGAACTTATCTATCCCAAGATTACCCACTCCACTAACACCTATCCGTAGGCTATAAGTTTTAGTTGTTGGGTCAGCTTCTTTTAGGCGTAGTACGCCAGTGTTGGGTACGCCAATGTTGGGTACGCCAGTGTTGGTTAGGGTGAATAAGATATTGTCGGTATCTCCGTCTCCATCAACCAGTTCATAGATCGGGGGCTGTCTGTCTAACACGCCGTTTTGTGCTATCAGCGTTGGGGGAGTAATCACGGGGTCGTCGTCGGTAGTATCTCTTACATACCAGCGACCGAGGTTTTGCCTAAAGAAACTGGTACTGGAGAACATAGATCCCATATTCGTTACCTTGGAAACATCCCATCTACTGATGTCTTGGTTAAAGGCGTGCAGAGAATTGCCAGTGAAAAACATAGTGTTCATATCTGTTACTTTGGAAACATCCCAGTTGCCGATGTCTTGGTTAAAGGCATTGGCAGTGGAGAACATACCTACCATATTCGTTACTTTGGAAACATTCCAGTTGCCAATGTCACTGTCAAACTTTACGGCTGATTGGAACATTCTTTGCATATTCGTTACTTCGCTAACATCCCAGTTACTAATATTGCCGTCAAAGACACTGGCATTTCGGAACATATTTAGCATACTGGTTACACTACCAAGGTTTGGCTTATCGGTGGCACTCATTCTCATATTGGTGGCACCATAAAACGCGCCCTCCAGGCCCATACTGCTCCATTCGGCAGTACCCCATTGCATTACGTCTATTAATTTTGCTAGATCATCCCCGGCATTACCCAACTTAAACCCAGTAATGCCTCCTGAGGCTTTTACTATGTAGGTGCCAGGGGTGGGGTAGGTGCATGTAGAAGGGCCGTTAACCATTACAGGAGGAACGGGGGGGTTCACGCCACAGTCAAGGGTGTAGCTGCCCTCACCTGGAAAGGTTAGCACATCGCCAGACGAAGGTATAACCCACACGGTAATAAAATCTTCGTGCGAGGTTGCCTGTGCGCTAGCGCTGAATAAAAAGCTTGATAGTACTAAAAGAGTGGTAGCAATGAAGCGGCTT
>QPIN01000005.1 GCA_003666385.1 Methylococcales symbiont of Hymedesmia sp. n. MRB-2018 | reverse complement strand
CGCCACCATCGCGTTTATAGTCAACATCGCCTTCGCTGTAAGAGAGGGCGGCACCTGCGATTAAGTTTTGGTTTAGACGGGCATCAATACCCACACTACCACCGATGACCTCACCCTCCCAGTCAACAGCAGAGACATCATCTTCAAGACTAAGGTAATCACCACTGCCCCATAGGGTTATATTATTAATACCGTAGTTATTATCCCCTGCTACATTCAGCGGTATAAGGAAAGAAGAATTATTAAACATTTGCTTAATATTCAATCCGTCTTGTAACGTGGTGCGAGCATTGTTATTGATTAGCTCTTGCAAGCTTGAGCTACCGCCTAGATTAAGGCTGGCATCGGTGTCTGCTGGGGAGCTAGAAAATGCTTGGTCAATGCGGTTGCTGATATTGTCTACTGTTATTTTTGCTGTTGCTCTGAGTAGTTGTGGCAAGATCGCATTTAATACTTGTGCTTCGGCTGCGGCTTCGGTTGTGTCTGTTGCTTCGGTTGTGTCTGTTGCTTCGTCATCGAACAGAGCAACCTCAATGGTGTAACCTATTATTGTACCATCTGCGCTCTCTACGGCCTCTAGTCTAATGGCGACTTCGTTGTTAGTGCCGAATATAGCTACATCACTGGTATCAGTGGTATCACTAATACCTATCCGTAGGCTATAAGTTCTAGTTGCTGGGTCAAGGGTGTTTAGGCGTAGTACGCCAGTGTTGGGTACGCCAGTGTTGGTTAGGGTGAACAACTCATTGTTGGTACCTCCGTCTCCATCAACCAGTGCATAGACCTTGCCTTGTCCGTCTAACCCAGTGCTTTGTACCATCAGCGTTGGGGGAGTAATCACGGGGTCGTCGTCGGTAGTATCTCTTACATACCAGCGACCGAGGTTTTGGTTTTGGTTAAAGGTAGTGGCATCGTTGAACATATTCGCTATAATCTCTACTTTGGAAACATCCCAGCGGCTGATGTCTTGGTTAAAGACGCTGGCATCTTGGAACATACCGAACATATTCATTACGTTGGAAGTATCCCAGTCACCGATGTCTTGATTAAAAGCCGAGGCTTCAAAGAACATACCGAACATATTCGTTACGTTGGAAGTATCCCATGTACCGATGTTGCCACCATTAAAGTTTGTGGCACCGTTGAACATTTGTTGTATATCAGCCGGAAGGATTGGTGTATCGCCAGCAGTTAGTGTTGTTAGTCCAGTGGCACCCTTAAATGCAGTCGCCATAGTTGTCCAATTAGCACTACCCCATTGCACTATGTCTGTTAATTTTGCTGCATCCCCTCGAGTTTCGTCATTAGCATCTAAATTAAACCTAGTGATGGTGTTTGAGTCTGTGCTGCCTCTTATGGCTCTTACTGTGTAGGTGCCAGCCCTGGGGTAGGGGTATGTAGGATTATTCATATTAACCATGACTGCTCCAGGGTTGTCGGAATCACCCCAGTTAATCATATACATACCTTCACTAGGGAAGGTGAGGGTGCGATCCTCTTGACTACCCTCAGGGATAGTCCACACGGTAATAAAATCTTCGTGCATGCTTGCCTGTGCGCTAGCGCTGAATAAAAAACTAGATAGCAGTAATAGAGTAGTGGCAATTAAGTGGCTGGCTGGCTGGGGGGGGGGGTAGATATTTGTTGGGATAATGGTTGTATAGACATTTTCTTAATCTCCGTAATTTAATAATGGGGGATCAACCCATAAGTGCAACACTTTTATTTAAAAAATAGTCTTTGCCAGCTAACCTTGCAAAAACTC
>QPIN01000058.1 GCA_003666385.1 Methylococcales symbiont of Hymedesmia sp. n. MRB-2018 | reverse complement strand
ATCGTTACCAGCGTGACAAAAAACGCAAACTGTGTAAAAGACGAGCAGCCATAGAGCCTATCATTGGACACCTTAAGTCAGACTTTAGATTATCCAGAAACCTGCTTAAAGGGAATATAGGCGATGAGATTAATGTATTAATGGCTGCCTGTGCCTGGAATTTGAGAAAGTGGCTAGTAATAGCCGATATTTTTTTGTTTCTGCAAAAAATGCGTTATTTTTTTATAAAAAATTATGGGTTTTTTGTTGCAATGGGTAAAGGGCTAAAATCAAATAGAATTTAGCCCTTTTTAAGCTGATAGGGGTGGTTTTTGGTTTGGGTTTTTAAGGGTTGACTAACTATGAAGGATGCTTCCGTAAGGCGTCGAAGGTGGTCTTGAGTAGATCAGGCTTCACCCGCATTTCCCAATCATGCAACCAGGCATACGCATCATCGTCTCCATCGTAGTTTTCAGGAAAATGTGCTTCGAGGCTGAAACGAAGTGGTTATATATTAACCGAGATAAAATAAAACAAAAATGGTTGCTTGGCTAAAAAGTATTGGGCTTATGGTGTAAGTTCAAACGAGCAAAGTTTGATTAAGAATGCTTTCTATTGCTTCTTTGAAATATTTTTCGCCATTATAAACAGACATTATTACTGATATGACAGGACTGTTCATATATGAATTATTTTTTACCATGGCTTTGCCTGTTTGCCCCTAATAAAGTTTCTTAATGTTCTCAATAGCTTTATTTTTTTGCATGGTGCTGTTAAATGTGGTTTATATTGCTGTAGTTTCTTCCGTATATAATTAATCATTGTATAACTATTTGCCACATGACCTATCATTTTTTGCATAGGGGGTTTTGTCTCTATTTCTATACAAGTACTCATTTCTAAATCAGTCATATTATTGTCAGCCAAGTAATCGTCGCAAATTTTTATTGAATTTTCTGGATTTTGTGGATATGTTGAATTTTGTGTATTTAAAACTTCTAAATCATTAATTTGTATGATGTTATTTTTGAATAAATAATTAGCTCTAATAGTTAGTAAGCGTTGTGAATGCCACCAACATTCATTATCAAATCTTTCTATATAAGGCAGCAGTTGTTTGATGGTATTTTTATTAAATGCATTAAATGCCCCATCAAACCAATCAACAGTTTGAATTTTCATTGTATAATTTGTGAAGCTATTTCTAGCATGCCTTGTTCCAGACAATGTTCCATCCGATGCAGAATAGTCATTAAAGTCCCACATGTTTGGGGTAATAATTGGATAATCATACTTATCTAAAATGCGTTCAAAATATAAGATTTTTTTTGCATCTAAGGTTAAATCTTCATCCAAAAATATGTAATAGTCGTAATCATCGTTAATGGCTTTTTCAAACAATTTATTTCTACCTTGCGTCCATGAACTATTTGGGAAAAATATGTCAGTATCTTCAGTATTCTCTTTGTATGATAATAAAATACTTTTCTTTTTTAAAAAATGATAATGCTTTGGAAATTGTCCTTTTGCTTGTATTAAATAAATGTATTTTTTCATAAATCCTCTAAAAAAATAGCAAAGCGTTAAAGTAACCGTTTTGCTATTGTTTGTTAATTCCTAGATTCACATAATAAGTGCACCACTTACATTTGAAATCAAGATGGTTTTTTGTTGTAATGGGTAAAGGGCTAAAATTAAATAGAATTTAGCTGTTTTTAAGCTGATACGGGTGGTTTTTGGTTTGGGTTTTTAAGGGTTGACTAACTACTCAGCGTACTCCGTAACTGCCCAGATTACCCTCTATTTTATTCAAGAGCAAGGCGAAAGCGCGGAGTTTACAGGTGTAAATGCGCACTTTCAACGCGGCCATTGGACAAAATAGAGGGTAAGCTGAGTAGTTACAATTAATTATACTCAGGTACTTATCATAGCTCCTCTTTTTTTGCTTCGTTACATCCACAGCTAAATTTTAAATTTAAATACACAATGGATATATTAAATCAGGTCAAGCAGTCAATCCTTTCTCCTTACGGAATGGAAGATAAAGATATTGATGTCATTATGGATAGTATGCTCAGTACGACAGTGGATGATGCAGAAATTTATTTTCAGGCTAGTCATTTTGAATCATGGGTGCTAGAAGGTGGAATTGTCAAAGAAGGGTCACACAGTATTGAGCAAGGTGCTGGAGTCAGGGTTGTTGCGGGAGAAAAAACCGGTTTTGCATACAGTGATCGCATTGAACTTTCTGTGTTATTAGAAGCTGCAAATAATGTTAAAGCCATCGCCAGACAAGGACAGACTGCTCAATCTAAAATACAGAAAAGAGCAGGCTGGAATTCATATTATGATCCTATAAATCCTTTGCAATCATTGGATGATCAAGAAAAAATTGCTTTATTACGCAAGGTTGATATTGAAACCAGAAAATTAGATCATAGAATTGAAGAGGTCATTATCAGCTTGGTGGGGGTGCATGAAAAAGTCATGGTTGCTAATTTTGATGGCTCTTTAGTTGCAGATATTCGGCCATTGACAAGAATGAATGTTACCGTGATTCTGGCAGAAAATGGTAAGCGCGAACAGGGTAGCATGGGTGGGGGCGCCAGAACAGATTATGGCTATTTTTTAGATCAGGATAAAGCCCTTAAATATGGGCAAGAAGCAGTAAGACAAGCGGTGGTAAATTTGCAAGCTATTGATGCACCGGCAGGAAATATGACGGTGGTACTAGGGTCGGGTTGGCCCGGTATTTTATTACACGAAGCTATTGGTCATGGTCTGGAAGGTGACTTTAACCGTAAAGGGACATCGGCTTTTAGTGGTAAAATCGGTGAGCGAGTCGCTTCAGATTTATGCACAGTCGTTGATGATGGTACCTTAATGGGTCGTCGGGGTTCACTCAGTATAGATGATGAGGGTGTACCTACTGAAAATACGGTTTTGATCGAAAAAGGAATTTTGAAAGCTTATATGCAAGACAAATTGAATGCGCGTTTGATGGGGGTCAAGTCCACTGGAAATGGAAGGCGTGAATCTTATGCGCATCTGCCTATGCCGAGAATGACTAACACTTATATGTTGGCAGGGAAGCATGATCCTGAAGAAATTGTTAAATCAGTAAAAAAAGGCTTGTACGCCAAAAATTTTGGTGGAGGACAAGTTGATATTACCTCAGGTAAATTTGTTTTTTCTGCCAGTGAAGCCTATCTCATTGAAAATGGAAAAATTACCCAGGCGGTGAAAGGAGCTACACTCATTGGCAACGGGCCAGATGTACTGAAAAAAGTTTCTATGGTAGGGACAGATTTAGAATTAGACTCAGGGGTAGGAACCTGTGGCAAAGAGGGACAGAGTGTTCCTGTTGGTGTTGGCCAGCCAACGATTAAAATAGATGGGTTAACAGTAGGTGGAACCAGTGTTTAGGCAAAAATAATTTGGGTCTATTTGGCATAGATCCATAAATACCCCCGTCACCAACACAAAAAATATAGAGGGCAATCTAAGCAGTTACGGAGTACGCTGAGTAGTTACAATAGATCTAGGAAATGTTGGAGCATAAGACCCTATTTGAGGTTTTTGCACAGATGACTGGCAAGGACTATTTTTTAAATGAAAGTGTTGCACTTATGGCTTGAATTCGCCATTTATGTCAATTCTTTTGCCTGTATATCTGCATGATAAGAAGACCGTACCAATGGTGCGCTGGCTACATTTTTAAAACCCATGGTGTCAGCCATCTCAGCATAACGATCAAATTGCTCAGGTGTTATGTATTCCTGCACTGACAAATGGTCTTTGCTGGGCTGCAAATACTGACCTAAAGTCAACATACTACAGCCATGGTTAACTAAGTCCTGCATCACTTGATGCACTTCTTCTTGCCGTTCCCCAAGACCAAGCATAATGCCTGATTTAGTCATCGCGGTCGGATGCGCTTTTTTATATTTCTTTAATAACCTTAAAGACCCTCGATAATCAGCGCCTGGCCTAGCTTCTTTATACAATCTGGGAACGGTTTCCAAATTGTGATTAAACACGTCACAAGGATGTTGCTTTAGTATATCGACCGCCTTATCCATACGTCCCCGAAAATCAGGCACCAGTATTTCAATTTTAGTTTCTGCCGATTGTTCCCTGATAGCTTTGATGCAATCAACAAAATGTCCTGCCCCGCCATCTCTTAAATCATCTCTATCTACTGAAGTTATCACTACATATTTTAATGCCATTGCCTTAATAGTCTTCGCCAGATTAATCGGCTCCTTCTGATCCAGCGGTTTGGGCTTACCATGTGCTACGTCACAAAAGGGACAACGACGGGTACAAATATCTCCCATAATCATAAAAGTAGCCGTGCCATGACTAAAGCATTCTGCTAGATTGGGACAGGCAGCTTCCTCGCATACAGTATGTAAGTTATTTTCTCTTAGCGTCTGTTTTATTCGGGTAATTTCTTCATTAGCTGAAATTTTTACCCGTATCCAGTCGGGTTTACGCAGAACACTGTCGGTATGTTCTACCTTTATCGGTATTCTTGACAGTTTTTCTGCATTACGCTGATGGCTTTGTGGGGTTGACCTTGAGGGTGCATTTAAAGTCATTTTTTTATCGCTTGTAAAATATGGTGTAGCACGGGAACTGCCAATTCATAGGTTTTAATTATAACATTGTGATCGGCCAATTGAGTCACTGCTAAATCAGTATAGCCACAGGTATTGATATTATTGAAGGGACTTAAGTCCATATTATTATTTAAACTGAGCCCATGATAACAACAGCCTTTCTTGACTCTTAAACCGACTGATCCAATTTTTTTATGATTGACATAGACACCAGGTGCTTCAGGTTTGGCAATTGCTTTAATCCCGTATTGGGCCAAAGTAGCAACCATCGCTTGCTCCAATGCAGTTACCACATCTCTAACTCCTATCTTTAGACGTTCTATATCTAACAGCAGATAAACTACTAATTGCCCAGGGGCATGGTAAGTAACTTGTCCACCCCTGTCGGTTTCCATAACGGGGATATCATTAATATTTAACAGATGCTCTCGCTTACCATTAAGTCCTAATGTGTAAACAGGCGGATGCTCAACAATCCATATTTCATCGGCTGTGTTTTTATTTCTAGCTAAAGTCAATGCCTGCATTTTTTGCCAGGTCTGCTGATAATCTTGTAAACCTAGTCTTTTAATAACAGTTTGCATCTTTTTCTATTTCACTTAATGATTTGCACAAACCGCTCAATATCCTCTGAGTTTTGTAATTGACTGACTTGAACCACCTTAATTTGTGGAAACAAGTCCATTATGGTTGCTGCAAATACGCCACTACCCAAACCTATTTGTTCACCCGATTGTGAATATAGTTTGGTGTTATCTATGCCACAACTGGGTGATTTATCTTGCAAGACTAAAGCCGATAATGTATGTTTTTTAACAAATTGAATAGCGAAATTTTTTAGCTCAGTACTGACATCAACGGTTTGTTCCTGCATTTTTAATACCTTAATAGAGCTTCCAATCTGAGTCAGTTGTATTTTCCCTCTAGGTACACCTAAGCCAATTTCAACTTCGGGACAAACAGCAATTAAATGACAATACTTGTTTAATTCTTGTGCAATCAATGCTGTGTATTTATCTTTGCCGTCATAACGAACCGCTTGCCCTAGTAAACAGGCACTCACTCCGACTAAAGGTAAATTAGACAAGGTTATAATTTAAAGCTTAAGAATGATAAATATTGTCTATTCATATCCGCCATGACGATAACAAATCTTCTCATGCCTATAAGGTCATTACCACTTCTGGACAGTCAGTCAAACCTTGATATATAGCATCCAGTTGTTTTTTACTGGTTGCTTTTATTGTCACCGTTACAGATGCAAACTTAGCCCCTTTACTTAGCCTTGTTTTAACCGTTGCGTCGCTTATATCATCGACATATTGTCGAATAATGGTCAGCACAATTGAATCAAAGTTAGCACAGTTTTTTCCCATAGCCTTTATCGGGAACTGGCAGGGAAATTCAAATAAGGTATCTTCTTTATTCATATAAGACTTTTATTTTCTTGAAAAAATTGATTCATTTTTTGCCAAAGAGGCCCAGCTACGCCTTTACCTACTTTTACAGAATCTAGTTCTACAACAGGTATAATTTCTCGTGTTGAACTGGTAATCCAGATTTCACTGGCTGACTGTAATGCAGCCAAAGAAATCATTGCTTCATTACACTGAATCTCATTTTTTTTAGCTAATTCCAAAATGACTTGGCGCGTAATACCTGGTAAGATTTCAGTCGTTTTTTTCGGTGTCATCAACACATCATTGATCACTGCAAATAAATTACTGGCAGCTCCTTCTGTCACATACCCTTGTCGATGCAAGATAGCTTCAGCACAACCTTGTTCAACTGCTTGCTGTCGTAACAGCACATTGGCAAGCAAGGTCGTTGCTTTAACATTGCACATCTCCCAACGACTATCTTCAATTGTTAATGCTTTAACTCCTTTTTCAATATTGGATAAAGGCTTAATATCTGAGCACATGGCAAAAACAGTCGGTGTCACATCGGCAGGAAAAGCATGATCTCTTTTAGCCGAAACCCCTCGGGTAATTTGCAAGTAGATATATTGGTCTCTTCCATCACCCAATAGTGGTAAAAGTATTTCCAGCCACTGTGCTGTTGTATATGCAAAATCAAGCCGTATTAAACTAAGACTGTTTTCCAATCTATGTAAGTGTTCTTGCAATTTAAACAAATGCCCAGAGTAAGACGGGATAACTTCATAAACCCCATCTCCAAATAAAAAACCACGGTCAAGCACTGAAATTTTAGCTTCAGATAAAGCTAAATATTCACCATTGAGATAAACTTTATCCATTAACTATTCCAATAACAATAACGCTTCATCATAAAGCTTTTGCACAAAACTCCCTTTATTCACGGTTTTTAACGCAACTAATTCTTTATTGGCGATCACTTCGCCTGCCAATGACACATTAACAGAGCCAAATACCTGACCTTGCTTAACAGGTGCAATTATTTTGCTATCTACCCTTATCTCTGCTTTTAAATCGTTGTAATGCCTGCGAGGAATGGTGACATATAAGTCATTCCGCAAACCTATCGGCAACTGCTCACTATCCCCTTTCCAGATGTGCACGTTTGATAATGCCTCTTGCCCCTGATAGAGCCTATGCGTTTCAAAAAAACGAAAGCCATAATTTATTAAACTCTGACTTTCATTAGCCCTAGCATTGGCACTTGCTGCCCCCATAACCACTGAAATTAAACGCGTACCTTCTCTTAAAGCTGAAGCCACCATACAATAGCCGGCACCTTCTGTATAACCCGTTTTTACACCGTCCACTGACTTATCACGCCATAACAATTTGTTTCTATTAGATTGGGTTATATTGTTATAGGTGAATTCCTTTTGCGAATCCCACTTATAATACTCAGGGAACTCATTGATAACAGCCCTCGTTAATGTCGCTAAATCTCTTGCTGTGGTGTAATGATTATCACTGGGTAACCCCGTGCTGTTTTGAAAATGCGAATTTAACATGCCCAAATGCTCTGCATGTTGATTCATCATGGTGGCGAAAGTCGCCTCATCACCAGCGACATGCTCTGCTAAAGCAACACTGGCATCATTACCCGACTGAACAATAACACCTTGTAACAAGTATTCAATCATCACTTGCTTATTAACTTCGACAAACATTCTTGAACCTGGTGTTTGCCATGCCTTTTTACTAATCGTTACTTTTTCATCCAGTGTTAAACGTCCACTTTCTAATTCTCTAAATATGACATAAACCGTCATTATTTTAGTTAAACTGGCTGGCGATAGTTTTACATCAACATTTTTCTCTGCTAAAACCTTACCACTATTAAAATCTAATAGAATAAAACTTTTAGCCGCTACACTGGGTGCCGCTGGTATCAATAGGGTGTTATTTGCATGTACAACACTACATGTTAGTAATAAAACCGCCAGTAAACATTTAAAATTTTGTATCAATAAGTGCATTATTTTTTTACCAAATTAACTCTAAAAAATGATAGCCAAGAAGAAAGATTATAACATTGATGTTTGATTTTAAGGGATGCTAATAAAATGGCTACATGGCTTATTGGATATGAGACCTCAGCATAACTCTGGCGATGAGAAAAAAGTGATAGAATTTTTCAGGTTTTAGTCAAAATACAAGTGTAATAGTGAGCTATTGCACGTTATTTTGGCTGACCTTTTTTATCCGTTCATGAGTTATGCTGAGTTCTCGATATATTGGTCACTTGCAGGTAACTAGGAATCGGTAGTGTTTTATGTGCAGATGTCATCGCATACATATTATAAACTTCGCCATTAACCGCTTTTCTTCGGTGAAATTTAATGCCACGCCAAGAAGCCATTCCTGTTTCCTGATAGCCTTTACTTTGAGCTAAAACCCTATAATTTTTACCTGGCACTTCGTATTCAACTGGATTTCCTGCCTACGTTCTTTTTCATCTTGGTATTGCATCAGGTACAGCCATCACATTGACAGGTACATAAACTGGTGCATTATCTTGTTCGGCCAGTGGTTTTTTTGAATCCATTGAACAGGCACTGCACAATGCCAAAAGTACTGTGACTATAATGGAAATCCGACCGCATTTTTCAGCATATTAATCATTTGGCTGTTTGGGTCATTTCTGCCTTCTCAGTTGATTTCTTTTCAGCCAGTAATAACTGTTTTTGTTTGTAAACAGCTTCACTCAACTGATAGACAGCCATAGCATATAAGGGACTATGATTGTAGCGGGTAATCACATAAAAATTGTGCAAGCCTACCCATAAATCATTGTTTTTCTCTTGCTTATATTCTAATAACTTAACTGTTTCCTTAACATCAATATCATCTTCTGAGTTGATTGATAAGGACTGTAATTCTGCCCAGCTTTTATCAGGTTTTAAGCCTTTGGATAATCCTTGTTGAAACGACTCTCCCTGTGCAATCACTGGAAAAGTAATAGCATCACCTTTACGCCAATGATGCTTCACAAAATAATTAGCCACACTTGCAATAGCATCAGATGGGTTTGTCCAAATATCTCTTTTCCCATCTTCCTCAAAATCTGCCGCATAAGCTCTATAACTACTGGGCATGAACTGTGGGATACCCATTGCACCAGCATAAGATCCCGTTGGTTGTAATGGATCCATTTTTTCTTCTCGACAAAGTAGCAAAAAGTTTTCTAGCTCACTGAGAAAAAACCGACTCCTTTTGGGATAAGTAAAACCCAGTGTAGCTAAAGCATCAATCACCCGGTGATGCCCTGTATTAGCACCATAAAGGGTTTCAACGCCTATAATAGCTACAATTATTTCAGCAGGCACACCATATTCAGCTTCAACTTCTGTTAATACTTTGTCATTTTCTTGCCAAAACTTCACGCCATCCTTAATACGTGCATTTTGCATAAAAATTTTTCTATATTTATACCATGGCATCCCTTCTGCTGGTCTTTGCATGGCTTTAATAATATTCTGCTTAATATCAACAGATTTAAACAATTGTTTTATCTTAGCCCCATCAAATTGATATTGAGATGTCATCGTCTCTACAAAACGGTTGAAAATTTCTGTTTCTTCCACCGCTGCTAAAGTATGGCTACCTGTCAACATGCCACACATAAGCAAAAAACTGTTTATTATATTTTTCATAGTTATTTAGCTTGGTAAAAATTTTCTATGGGTATGGATTGACATTAAAATGCCAAATCCTGCTAACAATGTCACCATGGATGTACCTCCATAGCTGATCAAAGGAAGGGGTATTCCGACCACTGGTAAAATACCAATAACCATTCCAATATTAACAAATACATAGACAAAAAAGGTAAAGGTCAGGCTGCCTGCCAGTAATCTATTATAGGTGTCTTGTGCTTGCACAGCGATATATAAACAGCGACTAATAATCAATAAATAAAGTATTAATAAGGCTAAACAACCTAACAGGCCAAATTCTTCAGCAAAAACAGCAAAAATAAAATCAGTGGAACTTTCTGGTAAAAAATCCAACTTTGATTGAGTACTACCCAGCCAACCTTTGCCATGCACCCCCCCAGACCCTATGGCTATTTTTGACTGGATAATATGATAACCTCTACCCATAGGATCTGCCTCAGGGTTTAATAAGGTTAAGACTCTGCCTTTTTGATAGTCTTTCATAAAATGCCATAACACAGGTGTCAATGAAGCCAAGACAGCACAAGTAGCCATCATAAATCGCCGAGATAAACCAGCAAAAAACAACACGGTAGCACCCGAGCTTGCGACTAATAATGATGTTCCTAGATCTGGCTGTTTTGCAATCAATACTGTAGGGATAGTAATCATAAGCCCTGCCAGTATCAACTGTTTGGGTTTGGGCGGTAAAGAATATCCAGATAAAAACCAGGCAATCATCATCGGTGTTGTTATTTTGATCATTTCTGACGGTTGAAACCGAAAAAAACCTAAATCCAACCATCGTTGTGCCCCTTTTCCTACTAAGCCCACGACCAAAACAGCAATAAGTAACAAAATACCAAAAACATATAATAATGCAGAATGTCTATAAAACTGTCGTGGATTGATATGTGCTAAAACAATCATTAAAACAAAAGCAACACCAATACGTGTTGCCTGCCGTATTAAGACAGTAGTATTTTGTCCACTTGCACTGTATAAAATGAGAAAACTTAATGCACAGGCTAAAATCAAACCAATAAATAAAGGGGTATCGATATGCAATTTCCGTAAAACAGTGCCAATAACTGAGGATGGGTAAAATTGCTCTCCTTTAATTTTAGTGATCAACAGTCTCCCCCATTACAATAGATACTGGGCTTAAATATTGCTGCATTATTTTGCCAGCAATGGGTGCTGCAACTGAACCGCCATGCCCTCCATTTTCAACAATGACAGCCACTGCAATTTGTGGTTCTGATGCGGGAGCAAATGCCATAAACAACGCATGATCTTTTAATTTTTTATCCAAGCCTTCTTCTTCATATTTTTCTTCCTGCTTCACGGTAAAAACCTGAGCTGTTCCTGTTTTACCTGCTATCTGATAATCGACTCCCTCACGTAATGTTCTTGCGGTGCCGCGAGCACCATGAATTACATTAACCATGGCAGAAATGATATCCTCAACATTTCTTTTCTTTAAGTTTATTTGTGTTTCAGCTGTGGATGAATGAGTCGAAGTATAATTTGAATTAACTATTCGAGCAACTAGGTGGGGTGACACTACTTTTCCTTTGTTAGCTAATGTTGCCGTCGCTCTAGCTAGTTGTAGAGGTGTCACCTGAATGAACCCTTGACCAATACCAGTTATTAATGTCTCACCAGGGTACCACGGCAGATTTCTATTTTTTCTTTTCCATGCTTTTGACGGCAACAACCCAGCTTTTTCTCCAACCAAATCAATGCCTGTTTTCTGACCAAAACCAAACTGTTGAAGAAAATCATGAATTTTGTCTATGCCCAAAGTCTTGGCTAAATTATAAAAATAGACATCACATGATTGAGTAATTGCATCATTTAGATCGACTAAACCATGCCCCCGTTTTTTCCAGTCTCTATATTTATGCTTGAATTTCGGTAATTGATAAAATCCAGGACAAAAAAGTTTATGTTTAAATTCGGTGACATTATATTCCATCCCAGCTAAACCCAAAAAAGGCTTAATCGTTGACCCTGGCGGATACTGCCCTCTCAATGCACGATTAAATAAAGGTTGATCCGCTGACTGCTGAAGTACATTGTACGCTTTTTGACTAATCCCATAGACAAAAGGGTTTGGATCAAACCCAGGTCGACTGATAAATGCTAAGACATCACCTGTTTTGATTTCTATGGCAACAGCCGCACCTGTCTGTCCTTCTAAAGCATCATATACAGTTTTCTGCAAATCGATATCCAGTGTTAAATATATATCAGCACCTGGAATGGGGTCATCAGAAGCAATGGTTTTAATGGCTCTTCCTTGCGCGTTGGTTTCTATTTCTGCATAACCAGTTTGTCCATGTAATTGCGATTCATAGGTTTTTTCAATACCCATTTTTCCGATATGATGTGTTCCTCTGTATTGAGCAACAGGCAAGCTTTTTAATTCCTTTTCGTTAATACGCCCCACATACCCAACTACATGAGCGGTTAATAACCCATAGTGATAATGTCTAAGCAATCGTGCATGAACATCTACTCCTGGAAAATAAGGTCTTACCACGGAAAACTTAGCAACCTCTTCATCCGTTAAACGCAACAATAAAGGAATACTAGAAAAATGCTTTTCTCTTTTTTTCTGTTTTAAAAATTGTGCTATTTTCTCATCAGAAATATTCAACAGTGCTTGCAACCTTAGCAAGGTATTATCCAAGTCTTTAATCTGTTCAGGAACCAGCTCCAAACTATAAGAAGGGATGTTTTCAGCTAAAACACGCCCCTCTCTGTCATATATTATGCCCCGAGTTGGAGATAATGGTAAGCTCTTAATCCTGTTGGACTTAGCCATCGTCGAATAATGTTCATATCCTGTGATTTGCAAATAGATTAATCGTGCGACCAATCCAATCATGACAAACAAAATAAAAATAAAAATTGCAACGACTCGACTTAAAAAAATCCGATTCTCTGCTAATGGGTCTTTTATCGCATATATCCGAACCATTATCTAATTTGTCCAAAAATACGAATAAAACGTAGTGCTATATATATGAGTGGCCAAAATAATGTGCCGATAAACACGGGCATCCAAAATATTAAAGTAAATTGCGTGATACTGTCTATACTCTCTATCCAAAAAATCATTATTTGAGAAAATAACAAACTTAAAAAAATAAATAATGATTGCTGTAGCAAAGAATACTGTCGTAATCGTTTATGTAATTTTAAGCAGGTAAAACTAATTAAAGAATAGATTAATGCTTGCTGCCCTAGCAAACGCCCTGTTAATACATCAATGATTAAACCCACTAACCATGCATTAAACACGCCTATTCTTTCTGGTATAGCTATGCTCCAGTAGATTAAAATTAATAGCACCCAGTCTGGATTCAAGCGGCTTAAATAATCAGGTAAAGGCATTATTTTTAAAAACATTGCGAATATTAAAGTAACAATATATCCGTGTAAATTTTGTTTTTTATTCGCTAGCATTTACATCTTCTGGGATTTCTTCTGGAAAGATAAGTGGCACAGGTGTGGAATCGCTCCAAACAATCAGTAGTTCGCGACTTTTATCTAACTTTGCTTGGGGGATAGCATAAATATCTGCAAAGGGTTTATTAGGCTGAACTGAAAAACCTTCCACAACTGCAACTGGATAACCCTGAGGAAAAGTCCCGCCCAACCCTGAAGTAACTAGTAAATCACCCGGTAAGATATCTGCATTATTAGGTAAAAAAGGTAACTTCAAACGATCAAGCTGTCCACTGCCAATCGCTATGGTTCTTAACCCGTTTCGATTGACTTGCACTGGAATAGCATGGTTAGGGTCAGTAATTAGCATAACCTCTGAACTTAACGGCAAAGAGCGAATAACCTGCCCAACGACACCATTTGCATCCAATACAGGCTGTTTAACACCTACACCAAAGTGCGAACCTTTATTGACTACCACCAGATGCTCATACGGTACCAGATTAACTGAAAGTAATTCAGCGACCAAAACCTGTTCACCCAATTTGAATGCGTTTTCCAATAATGCACGTAATCGAATATTTTCATATTCTAATGCTTTATATTTGAGCAGTTTTATACTATCAACTAGTTGTTTACGACGTAAGTTTACATTGTCTTCTTTTAGCTGGCTGTATGAAATTGCAGTATCAAATAGTTCTTCAGTCAATTCAACAGGTAAACTGACCAATAATTGTATGGGATAAACAAGCACTGACAATAAAGAACGTGTTTTATCCATACTTGAACTACGATGCTCTATAGTCAGTAAAATGACAGAGACTAAAACAACAATAAGTAACCGTGTGTTTAAAGAAGGCTCTGTTGCGAATAAAAGTTTTATAACTTAACCTCAGCTATCGAATCATTATTTGGCATTTTGCAATAGACAATAGTCCCACTTTTTTGTAGATTACCGAAGGTATATAATTTTTTAAAGTCTAAGATAAAATGTTATCTAATACCATTTTCAAGAATAAATGGTGTGATAGTACCTGGGCATAATTAATTTAACATTTTTACTGGTCTTTTTTCCCATATTCTGCATTGCATAGCTTGCTATGCGCTAATTTATACGCCTTCAATATGAAAAAAATCCTAGGTAAAAAATGCGTTAAATTAATTATACTTAGGTACTTATTCTAATTCTAATGAATAGGCGGAAAGTCCTTTTTCATCCAGCATTTCTAAAACCATACCACCTCCTCTTGCCACGCAGGTCAACGGATCATCAGCAATATAAACAGGTAAGCCCGTTTCTTCTGCAATCAATCGATCTATATCCGCAAGTAAAGCACCACCCCCTGTCAAGACAATACCTCTGTCTGCAACATCAGCACCTAATTCTGGAGGCGTTTGCTCTAACGCAACCTTTACAGAACCAACAATACCTGACAATGGCTCTTGTAAAGCTTCTAATATCTCATTGCTATTTAATGAAAAGCTCCTCGGTACACCTTCAGCTAGGTTTCGCCCAGTAATTTGAATTTCTCTTACATCACTACCTGGATAGGCAGTTCCAATTTCTTTTTTAATTTTTTCCGCAGTCGCTTCGCCTATTAAGGTGCCATAATTTCTACGCACATAATTAATAATTGCTTCATCAAAACGATCTCCACCTATTCTTACTGATGCAGAATAAACAATACCATTGAGAGAAATAACAGCCACTTCTGAGGTTCCACCACCGATATCGAGCACCATAGAACCTTGCGCCTCATCAACAGGCAAACCAGCACCTACAGCTGCTGACATAGGCTCTTCAATTAAATAAACCTCTCTGGCACCAGCCATGGCAGCTGATTCCCGAATGGCTCGTCGTTCAACTTGAGTAGACCCACAAGGTACACAAATTAAAATTCGAGGACTAGGACGTAATAACTTACTTTCATGAACTTTTTCTATAAAAAAACGTAACATTCTCTCAGTAACAGCAAAATCCGCTATCACACCATCCTTTAACGGGCGAATAGCAGTAATATTTCCTGGCGTACGACCTAGCATCATTTTGGCATCGGTTCCAACTGCAGCAATTGTTTTTGTACCACGAACCCTATCTTCTTTAATAGCTACAACAGAAGGTTCATCAAGTATGATTCCCTGTCCAGGAATATAAATCAAGGTGTTAGCAGTACCTAAATCAATTGATAAATCATTAGAAAAAAGTCCGCGAATTCTTTTGAACATCTTTAGCAGTATCCTTAGCCATATTAATTCCTGCTACTTTAACAATCAAGCGGGTATTTGAGCAAGATATAAAGTATCATATTTAGAAAATAGTATTATTTGTGAGCAATAATGACCTTAAGTACTGAACAAGTAAAAAAAATCGCCTACCTTGCAAGACTCGGTATTGATGAGAAAGATGTCGATACATATGCTAGAGATTTATCTAATATTCTGGATTTAATGACTCAAATGAGTGAAACCAATACTGATGAAGTACAGCCTATGGCTCACCCCATGGATAAAAAACAACGCTTACGTGCAGATGCTGTTCTTGAAATTAGCCAACGAGAAAGTTTTCAATCTATTGCCCCTCAAGTGGATTCTGGGCTTTACCTGGTTCCTAAAGTTTTAGACTAAGTTATCATGCACAATAAAACAATTACCGAACTTTCTAAGGCGTTACGTGAAAGGGAATTTTCCAGCGTAGAACTTACTCAAAGTTATTTAGATCGTATAAAAAAACATAATGCACTTAACAGTTTCATCACCATCAATGAAGAGATGGCTCTTGAAGGCGCAAAAGTGGCTGACACTATTTTAGCCAATACCAATACCAATCTATTAACAGGCATCCCCATTGCCCAGAAAGATATTTTTTGCACGCAAGGTGTTAAAACATCTTGTGGATCAAAAATGCTTGATAATTTTATCTCTCCTTATAATGCAACTGTCGTCGAAAACTTCAACAATGCAGGAGCAGTGATGCTAGGCAAATTGAATATGGACGAATTTGCCATGGGTTCCTCCAATGAAACCAGCTTTTATGGTTCAGTGCAAAACCCATGGAATACCAACTGTGTTCCTGGCGGTTCTTCAGGTGGTTCGGCATCAGCTGTTGCAGCGCGTTTGACACCAGCTGCAACTGGCACTGATACTGGCGGATCAATTCGTCAACCTGCTTCGTTTTGTGGAATTACTGGGCTAAAACCTACTTATGGAAGAGTATCGCGTTATGGCATGATAGCTTTTGCATCTAGTTTAGATCAGGCTGGCCCAATGACTCGTTCAGCTGAAGATGCAGCACTATTATTACAAACCATGTCAGGCTTTGATACTAAAGACTCTACTAGCCTAGACATACCTGTTCCCAGTTATTCAGCCAGTTTAAATAATAATCTTGAAGGTTTAAAAATAGGTCTGCCTAAAGAGTTTTTTAGTGAAGGGCTGAACAATGACGTTGCTCAAACTATAGAGTCTGCTATTAATGAATACCGTAAAATGGGGGCCGAAATAAAAGAAGTGTCATTGCCTCATATGAAATTATCGATCCCCGTTTATTACATTATTGCACCCGCCGAATGTTCAGCCAATCTATCCCGTTTTGATGGCGTTCGCTTTGGATATCGCTGCTCTGAGCCAAAAGACCTTAATGACTTATATATCCGCTCTCGTGGTGAAGCTTTCGGTGACGAAGTTAAACGTCGAATTTTAATGGGTACTTATGCCTTATCAGCGGGATATTATGACGCTTATTACATAAAGGCACAAAAAGTACGCCGACTCATTAGTGAAGATTTCAAACAGGCTTTTGCAGAAGTCGATGTACTCATGGGGCCTGTATCACCTTCACCCACATTTGGTCTTGGTGAAAAAACAGCAGACCCTATCGAGATGTATCTTGCAGATATTTATACTATTGCTGTCAATCTTGCTGGGTTGCCGGCCATTTCGATTCCAGCAGGTTTTGCCGATGAAAAACCCGTTGGCTTACAAATTATTAGTAATTATTTCACTGAGTCACATTTATTAAATATCGCACACAAATTTCAACAAACAACACACTGGCACCAGCTATCCCCTAAAGGTTTTGAATAAGGAATATAGAATGGAATGGGAAACAGTCATTGGCTTAGAAATTCATGCTCAATTAGCAACTAAGTCTAAAATATTTTCATCTGCATCTACAGCTTATGGTGCCGAACCTAATACTCAAGCTTGCGCTGTTGACCTTGGCTTACCAGGCGTATTGCCTGTATTGAATCAAGAAGTAGTCCGAATGGCAGTGAAATTTGGTATGGCTATTGATGCCGAAATTGCCCCTTATTCAGTTTTTGCCAGAAAAAATTATTTTTACCCTGACCTACCCAAAGGTTATCAAATCAGTCAAATGGATCACCCTATTGTTGGTACAGGTCATCTTGATATTGAAGTTGATGGATCAAATAAACGAATTGGCATTACTCGTGCTCATTTAGAAGAAGATGCTGGCAAGTCTTTACATGAAAATTTTCATGGGTCTACGGGGATTGACCTTAATCGTGCAGGAACACCTCTATTAGAAATCGTTTCCGAACCTGACATGCGTTCGGCTCAGGAAGCCGTTGCCTATATGCGAAAAATACATGAGCTGGTGCAATATCTGGAAATATGTGATGGCAATATGCAAGAAGGCTCTTTTCGTTGTGATGCCAATGTTTCAATCCGCCCTAAAGGTCAGGAAGCATTAGGTACCCGCGCAGAATTAAAAAACATAAATTCGTTTAAATTCGTAGAAAAAGCCATCAATATTGAAGTAGAAAGGCAAATCGATGTTCTTGAGGGTGGAGGCACTGTTATACAAGAAACACGTTTATATGACGCTGATAAAAATGAAACTAGGTCTATGCGTAGTAAAGAAGAAGCCAATGATTATCGCTACTTTCCAGATCCAGATCTACTTCCCGTGGAAATTACCAACGCGTTATGCGAACAAGTTAGAACCGAATTACCTGAATTACCTAGTGCAAAAAAACTTCGCTTTCAAGATCAGTACCAGCAAGATGAAGAAATCTCCACAACACTGACATCCTCTCGTCAACTAGCAGATTATTATGAGGCCGTAGTCAAAACATCCGAATGTGATGCTAAACTTTGTTCCAACTGGGTTAGTGGAACTTTCCTTGGTGCTTTGAATAAAGCTGGATTAGAAATCAATGAATCACCTGTTAATTATGAACATTTAGCAGGTTTAATAAAGCGCATTGCAGACCAGACCATTTCAGGAAAAATTGCTAAACAGGTTTTTGAAGAACTATGGAATAATGATGCAACTGCAGATGAAATAATTGAAAAACAGGGCTTAAAACAAATCACTGACAGTAAAGAAATTGAAACACTTATTGATAAAATAATCGCCGACAACCCTAAACAGGTTGAGCAGTATTTAAGCGGTAAAGATAAAGTCTTTGGGTTTTTTGTAGGTCAAACAATGAAGGCCAGCCAAGGTAAAGCCAGCCCTAAGGAAGTAAATAAAATACTAGAAAACAAACTCAAGTAAAACTATTAAAAGTTAACCGTGAACTCAGATTAACTCTTTGTGTTATTTTAATTGGTCGATAATTGCTTGGACAACTGCCTTTTGCTCATCACTGCCTTTATCCATCACTTCATCAGCTATCCCTTTGGCAGCATCTACATCACCCATATCTATATAAGCTTTTGCTAAATCTATTTTTGTTTCTAGCTCATCCATATCAGTTAAATCTGATACCCCCATATCTAAAGTATCTAGCGCATCAGATGAAGAGGGGACAACTTCAGTCTCAACTATTTCCTCTGCATCTGCATCAAAATCAAAGCTCTCAATATCATCGAGAGTTGTTGCTGAGTCAGTAGACTTTTTTGACTCAAGATCAGGTGAACCATTATCCAACGAGAAATCAAAACCAACCGACTCTGACCCTTCATCTGTACTTATTTCAACATCCAAATCTTCCACATCAAATACAGACAAGTCAAGGTCACTCACAATAGTATATTCATCTATCTTTTCATCAGAACCACTTTCATCAAAAACTGACAAATCGAAATCTACTGCTTCTGCCACACTGTCGTCATCTATATCATTATTGGAAACAGGGGTAGCAATACCTCCTTTATTTGTCACAGATTCTGCTTCTTCATCCTTTTTAGTTGTTTCAAAATTTGCTGAACCATCTAATTGGTCAGTAAACAATGAACAATCAGGAGCTATTTCTCTCCCCATTTCGACAACTTTACTCCAAAACCCCTGCTCATTATGCTTTCCTGAATTCACTAATTCAGTTGCATATTCTTCAAAACCACTTTTATTTTCATTTGCGTAAAATATTTCTAAAAGCTTTAATTTACACTCATCCCTCTCAGGCTGGTCAATAATTGCCTGACGCATTAAATCTTCAGCCTGCTGATAACGATCATAAGTCAAATACACATCAGCTTCTAACACTGGATCTACTTCATTTTGTTCAGTATCAAAAGCATCAAAATCACTTGATGTAAATTCACTTAAAAATGAACTCTCACCCACTGCTCCAACATCATACGACGAAATACCATCCAAAACAGATACAGGAGAAACATCTTTTGAATCTGATATATTCGTTTCGCTTGCCGTTACAAATATACTTTTAGTATCCGTTTCTATTTCTACTTTTCTTTTACGAGACCACAACCAGCTCAAGCCTCCTAGAATCAGTACCGCTATTCCCAATATAACTTTGAATATTGATTCTGCAAAAAAATCCGTATCAGGCTGGGTGACTGGTTTTATTACACCTTTACGTTTTTCTTTCTTTGTTTTTTTTCCAACACTTTTAACAACTGCCTTTGCTTTATCCACTTTTGTCTTGGCTTGAGAGGCTACTCTTTCATCATTCTTTTTTTCTTTTTCAATTTTAACTATTTGAGCAATTTGAGTTTTTCCCTGACCCTGTAATGCAGCAAATTGCTCATCTTTCATCGCTAACATTTTTTGCATTACAACCAAGTCTTTTTCAAGTTTTTCTAATCTAGTTATTAAAGCTATACTTTCATCTGTAGATTTAACAGCTACTAAAATCTCTTCATTTTTTACTGGTGATGCTTCTACAGTACTCTCGTTCTGAGCTTCTAATGCTGTTACAACAACTTCTTTTACTTCTTCTTGAATGGGTGCTTCTAACTCTAATTGATTACTAATTTCAACCTCCACAGAATCTTTTTTAGCTGTTTCAACAACAATTCCATTCCAAGCATTATCCTGCTTCTTAAATTCAGTTAATGCTTCTTTTTGCGATAAGCTTAAAATAATTTCTTTTCTTGGAATATCTAACGTTTTATCCGCCATTAGTGCATTTACATTTTTTTTATAAAATGCCTTTGGATTTGCCTCATATATAGCTAACATCATTTGTTTTATTGAAACATCACTATATGAATTTGATTCTTCAGCAACCTTCCATAAAGTATCAGTAGCAATAGTCGGTCCATATTGAATAATTGGTTTTGTAATTTCTACAACAGTTTTCTGCGTTTCAGAGACTGATATTGCTTCTTCAGCTTTTGATTCTATAACTGCTTTTTTTATTACTGGAATTATCGGCTGTGTATATGCAACAGGCGGATCGACAAGTACAGTAAACTCACGATATAAACTCCCTTTTGCCCAGCTTACTTCTAACAAAAAATCTAAAAACGGTTCTCGTAAAGCCTCATTTGAACTTAACTTCACAATGATCGATCCATCAGCTTTTGTAACGAAATCAAATTTAATTTTTAACAGGAAATAGTTCCAAGGGACTCCTGCCTCATCAAATTTATCTGGAGAAGCTAGCCTAACATTGATATCAGAGACATCTTCACCTGCCGAAACAAATAAAGCAATTTCAGCGTTAAGATTTTGATTCAGCGCTGAATGCAATTTAATATCGCCTATTCCTAATGAATATGCACTAGCTGGAGCCAAAATAAAAATAGCTACTATACCTTTAGTTAAATTGCCCACCACGCTCCCTTTTAATTTTTTTACCACCGTGGCTACCTAGAGCTATCATATATATTCACTAGCTTAGACTAGATGTATTTTGTTACCAACTCTTCTGCAATTTGTACGCTATTTAAAGCCGCACCTTTACGTACATTATCACTGACAACCCACAAATCGATACCTTTTGGGTGAGAAATATCTTCCCTAACTCGCCCAACAAAAACATCATCATTTCCTGATGATTCGGTTACTGCTGTTGGATAACCTCCATCAATATGCTCATCCAATAAAGTAACACCTGGTGCTTTTTTTAATAGATCATGAACTGTTTCTACCTCTATTTTATCTCTAGTTTCTATATGTATCGCTTCAGAATGACCATAAAAGACAGGTACCCTTACTGCTGTTGGGTTAACCATAATATCTTGGTCAGAAAATATTTTTCTTGTTTCCCAAACTATTTTCATTTCCTCTTTGGTATACCCATTATCCATAAACACATCGATTTGAGGTAGCACATTAAACGCAATCTGTTTTGGATACACCTCGGGGCAAATTGGCTTTCCATTTAAAAGTTTTGCTGTTTGTGAAACTACTTCCTCAATAGCTTTCTTTCCTGTTCCAGAAACTGCTTGATAAGTACATACATTTATTCTCTCAATCCCTACTGCATCATAAATCGGTTTTAAAGCAACTAACATCTGAATTGTTGAACAATTCGGGTTTGCAATTATTCCTCTTGCTTTAAATTCTGCAATTTTTTCTGGATTCACTTCAGGTACAACTAATGGAATATCATCTTCGTAACGAAATTCTGAAGTGTTATCTATCACTATACAGCCAGCAGCTGCCGCTTTTGGTGCATACTCTCTTGAAATAGATGCTCCCGCTGAAAACAGCCCAATCGAAACCTTCGAAAAATCAAAGTTTTTTAATTCTTCAACTGATATTGAACTGCTATTAAATTTAATCCGCTTACCAACAGATCGACTGCTTGCCAACGCATATATTTTTCCAACTGGAAATTTTCGCTCTTGTAAAATCGAAAAAATTGCCTCACCAACCGCACCTGTTGCACCTACTACAGCAATATCATATGTTTTCAACACCTGTCCTTCCTCAATTACCTTTACTGTTATACACTCATGAATTTTATTTCTAAATTTTTTAGATCACATCCTAAAACGATTTGCTTAGTACTTCTAGTACTTTTCTAGTTATCTCATCTACTGCTCCAATCCCCACAATTGTAGTAAAACGAGCAGTTTCTTTTGCTGATGAATAATATCTAACCAGTGGTTTAGTTTGTTCATGATAAACTACCAAACGTTTTTTTACAGTTTCTTCAGCATCATCATCTCTTTGAATTAAAACTTCACCTGTAATATCATCAATACCTTCCTTTTTTGGTTTATTAAATTCTATGTGGTATGTCCGACCCGATCCAGGATGGACTCTTCTTCCACTCATCCTTTCAATAATTTCAGCATCATCTACTGCTATTTCAATAACCACATCAATCTCAATGCTCAACTTCTTCAAGCCATCTGCTTGAGCAATAGTACGTGGAAATCCATCAAGTAAAAACCCTCTTGTACAGTCTTGTTGTAACACTCGCTCCTTAATTAACCCTAAAATAATTTCATCTGAAACCAAGCATCCACTATCCATTACTTTTTTTACTTCAATACCTAATGGCGTACCTGCCTTTACTGCATCTCTAAGCATATCTCCCGTTGAAATTTGCGGAATCCCATATTTTTCTATAATAAACTGTGCTTGGGTTCCTTTTCCTGATCCTGGACTACCTAACAAGATAATGTGCATATAATCTTCTCCAATCTTTGGTAATATGTAAATTTATACATATAAGTATTCTCTCGCAACAAATAACCTACCTAGAGGGTTGCACAAGGTAAAACGTATTCAACCGACAAACTTTTCCGCCCGCTTTCATCTGTTAAATTGATCGTCTGAATATCCTTTTCTACCCAGTCAAGTATTTCTAGTTGGTGATCTAATAGCATGGAAATATTTCTCAGTTCAGTTTCAATTTCGTGTTCAATATAATATTCGAATAGAGTTGTTTACAACAGTCGTTTTATTCTCATCCTTTTACCCCAAGTATTATATAATTCTATATTAAATCAATTGCTTAGAATTATATAATACTTAGGCAATCAAAAAAACTCACCCTGTATCAATAGCTTTTTATATGCTTTTCAATAGCTTATAGTTTATGGACGAAAACCAACTAACTCCAAATTTTATCTTAATTAATCTATTTATGCTTGCCTTGATTTTACTACGTCAATACTTATTCTTTTAACATGTCTACTACTAAAGTAATTTCGCAAACAAAACACTGGATCAGTTCTTTTGTTATCGACTTTAATATCTGTCCTTTCGCCTACAAAAGTTTTATTAATAATTCTATTTATTTTTCAGTCAATAACTGTACATCAGTAGACAACTGTCTTTTGAATCTATTTTCTGAATGTGAACGTTTAGATAATTCCAGTCAAATTGAAACTACTTTCCTTATATTCCCTAATTTATTTCAACAATTTGATAGTTTTCTTGATTTCCTTTTTGTTTCTGAAGAGTTATTAATGACTCATAATTATGATGGTACCTATCAATTAGCTAGTTTTCATCCCCATTATCGCTTTGATAACGAAGTTCATAATGATCCAGCAAGTTTTACTAACAGATCTCCTTATCCAATGCTACATTTAATTCGTGAAGCCAGTATCACTAAAGCTCTTATTAATTATCCTCACCCAGAATTAATTCCAAATAATAACATCCGCCTTACAAGAAAACTTGGACTTACTAAACTTCAGGCTATTTTAAATAATTCACTTTCAATCTAATGTATCCATCTACTTTACTAGACCATAGCTTACTCATTGTAATTTTCTACAATCACTCTTCATTTTGACATCAATTTCTTAATTTAAAACAGAACAAGACTTTCTACGAAACAGCCCTCCCCATTATTTTCATACCTTTTGAACACATACTCCCTTCTTCATACCTTATAAACTTTTATCTTATTCTCTAATTTTACTTTATTAGGTTTTAAAAAAAACCCCTGTCACCTTAGAGGTGACAGGGGTTCTTTATCCCTATTCTAAAAAATAATTTTTAGAATTTTCCCATTAGATGAAAGATGGGATTAATGGTGCGTCTACCATTACCATTTGACGGTTGCCAGCTTCATCAAAGAAGAATAGCAAGCCAGCAAAACGACTGTCTGGATCATAGATCAAGTCAGCTAAACGGTATACTTCCCATGCAGCATCAGAAGCTGTAACGCTAACACTTCTTGTCTCACCTGGAGCAAGAGGGCTGTTATCACTTACAGTTAAACCTTCTTCAGCTAACAAGTCATCAGGATAACCTGTTTCGTCTTCTAGAACATTTGGCTCCAAGAAACGTACTGAAGCTGTCATGAACTCACCTAAACGAACAGATGAATCACCATTGTTAGTGATGGTCAAAGACATTTGCATTGCACGACCAGGCACACGATATGTTGCATCATCTACAACTACGCTTACACTTGGCACTGGCAATTCAAGAGGGATAATGCCACGCATTGTACCCGCTTGAAGAGGTGTTGTTACTGGGTAAGCTTCGTTTGTTGTACCCATAAGTACAGCATTTGCAACGATAGTACCAACCAAGAAAGCAATACCTACTTTTTTATCACCAGCAGAGATCAATGTATTTGCTTTGCCACTTGCAACTGCAAGTTGACGTGGAATGAATATAGGACCTTTAGCCCAATACCACATCCAAGCTACACCAACCGCATACCATACAGCATGCCAGAAATAGATGTTACCAATGTTATAAGTTTCCAAATCAAGAGTTTTACCAGTCAATGTAACGATTGGGTTAACAAATTGACTCATTGAACCAGTAATAGTTACCCATTTACCTGGGCCAATAATTGGACCCCCGCCTTGTACGTTCATCATAGTATGAACATGCCAGTCACCTGGACGACGAGCTTTTAACAATACTTTGAAGTCATAAGTTTCACCCAGAGACAATGCTACTGAACGTGGAACTAATTGACCGCCAATCCAAGAACCTGCACGAATAAATACTGGTCCTGGAATACCGATGTTCAAGAAAGAAACATCTGGCTCATCTACTGACTCAGGCCAACCACTGAAAACGTGGAATTTACCTGAAATTGTTACTGTCTCATTAACAGCCACTTCATCTTTTGACCAGTTCAAATCGTACCAGTGAATAGTACGCATACGCATGAACGCAGCCTGTGATTTCTCACCATGAGCTGAAGCTGTTGGAGCGTAAAACATCGCTGCTGTAAGTGCCATCAGCAGTGCGACAAAGGACAGACTTGCAACCTTGTCTTTTATTATTTTCATATAATCCTCCTCTATTTCTAGAGAAACTAGAGTTAAGTTTGTCTGATAACCATAAGTTATCAGCTTTCGATTGCTTATTTAATTAACTTCTATCAAGAAGCGTCATCAGCGATAAAACCAGTTCCAGCGAACCATTTACCGAAGAAATGCCACAAGAAGTAAATAATTACTGATACGAAGCCAGAGAAGAAAGCAGATACTGGTGCCACATCTTTACCGAAAGTTCTAAGTGTGCCTTTTTCTACCATTCTAATGTACTCAGGAGTACCTGTACGTACATAGTGGTAACCAGACAAATCAGCCAATGTGAACATCATACCGTTGTATTCAACAGGTTGATGTAAAGGCGCGATTACAGGCCAGTTACTTGGGTAGAAAATTAAGCCCCAACCTAAACCACCAGCAACGGCAGTTAGAGTCATAGAGCCACTCAACATTAAGACAACGTCAAGAATAATAGCTCCAGGAATCAATTGAGAAGGGAAACAGATGTTAATTGGGAAATATGTCCATCCCCAGAAGTTCATATATCTGTTGATCCACTCACCTAACAATAGAGCCAAAACACAAAGTGTTGCACCGATTGGCAAACGGTATCTCCACCACAAGCATGCTTGAACAGCAGCAGGGAATGTAATTGCAACGATAGGCACTACAGTTACCCATAAACGTCTATCTTTCCAGTCAGACCAGAAATCCCAGTCTCCACCAGTCAACATAAAGTGAATGTGATAACCGCCTAAAACGGCAGTGAACAATACAAAAAGAATCATCCAGTCGAATGTACGTGAAACCGCTACGGCTTCAGCACGTGATCGTACAGCTGATTGAGATGCGCTCATTAGCTTACCTCCTAAAAATTAAAATTATATTTTTTATATTACTGTCTTCCTTTGTTTGTCCTGCAATTAGTGCAGGACAAACTTAGGAGATAGTACTTATTTTTAATAACTTAATGAAACTACACTAAGTCTTTTTTGATTAACTTACCAATTGCCATTACTTCAGTATTCATAACACCCATTGCGCCAAGAGCAGCCCAACCGAAGAATACGAAACCGTAATGTAATGGAGCAACAAACAACTCTTCCATAAACCAGAAAGTGTGGCCCCACTCATTCAATCCAACATTTGGAAGAATCATGAAAGGACCAATTACAGCTACCATATATTGTAGATGTAAACCTTCTTGATAAGTAGGTAGTCTTGTTTTAGCATATAAGAATGCAGATACACCAGTGATGATGTAAATTGGGTATGACAAGTAGAACTCAATCACATGACTTGGAGTAAAATCCGTGTCGCGAATAATTGTTTGATGCCATGTACCATCTTGCTCCGTGAAATATGAAGCTCCCCAGTAGATAGCCCAACCATACATTACTAACCATGTCCAGTGAGTAAAATGTCTTCTTAACTCTTCACGTGGAGTAATAGACATTACTTTACGATCACGAGTTTTCCAAATGTAACCCCAAAGAGCTGAAGCAACAATCACTTCAAGAACTAACTCAATGTACAAAAAGTTCATCCAGTATGTTTCGAACTCGGGTGCGAATGAATCCAGACCAGCTGACCATCCATATACACCTTCGTACCAACGTACCCAAGAATAGAATACGAAATATAGCAACATACCTAATACTATATTTCTTCTATTTAATAGCGGTGCTTCCGCGGCATCAGCTTTCACTGATTCAGTTGTAGCAGCCATTTCTACCTCCTAATAAAATTATTCCCCAGTTTTCAAACCGAGAATTTTCAAGTTTAATCCCTTTTTTATTAATCTATAAATTTAAATAGATACAACCATATCTTCCTAAACGGTATCAGTGAGTCTACTTAGCTCTTTAATTGATGTCAAGATAATTACATCTTTTTTTACTTTAATTGATTACACCTCCTTTCGCTCTTTAGCATTCAGCAAAACAAGCCCTCAAGACCAATAAACATTCACTCTTTTACCATTGTAAGGACTTCCCTAATAAATCAGTAGCTTAATAGAAATTACCAAGATAAGTTTTATATCTAACCACTCTTCTTTAATTTTATTTTTTTTGTTAGAATGGCTACACAATGACAATTAATCCCTCATACTTATTTTATGAAAAAATTCTTTTTAGTTATACTCTTTGCTGTTGCTCTTTTTGCCTTTCAATCTAAGGTAGTTATGCCTGTTGTTTATGATATTGTTGCTTCAGATCTTTTTCTGGAAGATACTGGCGATGAGAAAAATGATCTTTCATCATCTAATATCATGACAATGGGGGCATTTGACCAGTGCAATAATTACATTGCTAACGAACTTCTTTCCGATCACACTCTTATATTTCAAGAGACATTCGTTAATGCTTTTGGCTTAGGTGCGCATCAATACGTATTAAATGCTGATGTAGAAATACAACCCTCAGATGCACCTGTTTTTACCAGAAGATATGTTTGCAAAATAAAATACTCTGAAGGCAATGATACCAGCGGCATCAATATTAGTGACAATTGGTCTATTATTGGTATATCTGGTCTAGATGACATATAAGGTCAATTTTCATCCAATAAGCACATCAAGATTACTTTAATAAATAATCTTGATGTGTCCTAGTCGCCTGCTTTTAAGCCGTTATAATAAACCTAAGCGCATCTAATTTTAACTGTGCTTTTTTGATTTTCTGAGTTGACATACAAACCCTGTCCTTTAACTGCTCTATTTCTTCGTTTTTTATACTAGGATTTATTTTTTTTAGTCGCTCAAGCCTTTTTATCTCTGCACCCAAGTCAAGTTGCATTTCTTCTTTACTTGCATTAACTATCTGTTGCATTTGTTGACTCGCATCATTTTCAGCCTTTTTAATCATGTCTAACAAATGATTCTTTTGACTACCGATAAAATTTATTATCTTTTCTTTTTCAATTCGATCATTTGTTTCAACCATCTCTTGGTGAGAAATCTGCTCTGATATATTTTCAACATTTTGATTGATCAATATCCTTATAGGCACATGAGGTAAATAGCTGTTAACTCTTAAGCTCTCAGGCGCACTACATTCGACAACAAATATTAATTCAAGTAAAAACTGCCCCGCACTCAATTTCGGATGACGAACAACACTCAACACAGCATTGCCTACCTCACTTGACTGCACTAACTCCATTACCGACATAACCATAGGATGCTCTTGAGTAATAAATTGAAAATCCTCTCTTTCTAATGCCCTTCCTCGATTTGTTGTTACAGTCACACCATCTTCTGGCAAACACGGAAAACCCTCCATTCTTAACTCAACTCCTTGCCTTAAAATATAACAATCCTTAGAGTGCTGCTCAACCTCTACTCCATAACAATCGAACACCAATTCCATATAGTCCCAAAGAAAATCATTACTCTCGATATCTCTTATCTGACGAACCAATTCTTTCGCCAGATCTTTTCGACAAGAATTTAGCTCTAGTAATTGATCCCGACCTCTATGTATATCAGTCTTTAGTTTTTTGTGTATTTTTTGTGTTGCGAGCATAAACTGATCAATCCGCTTATCTTCCCGACTATTTAACAACTCTTCAAACTGGTTTTTTAATACGATAGCTACCTGTGAAGCGACCAAGCTATTTATTTGAAAGGCATTAAGCCCTTCCTCATACCAGCGAAACAGAAAATGCTGATCTGTATTCAATATATAAGGTATATGTATCTGAATTATATTTTTTTGTCCAATACGATCCAATCTTCCTATCCTTTGTTGCAACAGATCAGGATTTTCGGGTAAGTCATATAAAATCAAATGATGTACAAATTGAAAATTTCTTCCCTCACTACCAATTTCCGAGCAAATTAGGAGAGGCACTGTACTTTCCTCATCAGAAAAATAGGCTGCGGCTCTATCTCTTTCAACAATACTCATCCCTTCATGAAATACTGCCGAAGCAATACCTTTTTGCCTTCTCAAGTTTTTTTCTAACTCAATAACCATTTCGGCTCGCTTGCAAATCAATATTGCCTTTTCTTGCTCCTTTTGCAATTCAGCTAACTTTACTAATAACCAGTTATAATAAACCCCATCTTCCTGCTTACACGACTCAGTACTATTGAGTGGATAGGCAATACTATTTCTTTGAGGGAAACCTTGTACTGTTTTCCTGGAATTTCTAAATAAAACACGGCCTGTCCCATGATGATCCAATAATAACCGAACCAACTCGTTTCTTGCTTTCTCAGCATCAACCTGGTCATTCACCTTATCAAGTAACGCCTTAACATTATCTTGCTTAAGTAAATTTTTTAAAATTTCTAGCTCTTTTGTCTCTATCTCTCTTCCTGACAACAAAAAATTGGCAGCATTTGCTACTGGCTCGAAAATTAATTTTTCACGCAAAAACTGATCAAAGGTATAAAAACGGTCGGGGTCTAACAATCTCAAGCGTGCAAAATGACTTTTTTCCCCCAATTGCTCGGGTGTCGCTGTTAAAAGAATGAGCCCTGCACATGTTAATGCTAACTGCTCAACAAACAAGTAATCATCACTGGGGATCCGCTCACTCCATTGCAGATGATGAGCTTCATCCACAACTACAATATCCCAGCCGGCCAGCAAGGCCTGTTGCTGACGATGAGGGTAGGCAGAGAAGAAGTCTTGTGAGCACAAAACCAATTGCTCAGTATCAAAAGGATTTGATTCTTCAATGGACAAGCACCTTCGCTCATCAAAAATACTAAACTGTAAATTAAATCGCCTCCGCATTTCTAGCAACCATTGATGCAACAAGCTTTCTGGGACAATAATTAATTGCCGTTGACTCAGGCCATTAATTAGTCGATATTGAAGGATCAACCCTGCCTCTATGGTTTTCCCCAAACCAACCTCATCAGACAACATAATGCGCGGCTCAAACCGATCAGCAACTTCGTGAGCTATGTATAATTGATGCTCAATTAAAGAGGCCCTCGCTCCCAGCAAACCTTTTACTTTTGATTTTTGATATTTAAACTGTCTTTTCCAAGTTTCATACCTTAATGCAAACCAGGACGATGGGTCTATCTGCCCAGTAAACAATCTATCTTGAGGTTTATTAAATTGAATGTGATGATTTAAGTCTAACTCTTTCAAATAACATTCCCGACCGCTCTCATCACTCCCAACATAAGCAATCAAACCATCCACCTCAACAAGTTCTCGAACCTGTATTTTTCTATTGTCAGTTGATTCGACTATATCACCTGCCGCAAAAAGTACACGTGCCAAAGGAGCGTTATCTTTTGCATATACCCGCTTATCTCCTGTTGCTAAATACAATACCGTAACGCGACTATTGTTCACATCAAGAATCAACCCTAAACCTAATTCTGATTCTGTATTACTTACCCAACGTTGCCCTGGAATATAATTATTTATTTCCATTTAAACCTGATTATCATTAAATACTACCCATAAAAACAATTATTTACTTAGGTAACGTGCAACAAACAAACACCCCAGATTGCGCAGGATTTTTATTCATCTTTAAGGTGCAACGAGGGGAGCATAGCAGGCTATGTGACCGAAGTTACAATGCCCAAGATGGATAAAAAGACCCACCAGACGGGTGGGTTATTTGTTGCGAAATGCCTTAATACGAGAGATGCCCACTGCTTTTCGTATTTCTCGCATAAACGGCACACTAATTTGTCGTGCTTTCATAGCTCCCTCTTGTAACTGCTCTTCTATATGCTCTGGTGCTTCCATTAAAGCCATATATCGATCTCTTGCTGGTGCAATTTCTTCATTTATTTTTTCAAATAATACTTTTTTCATTTCACCCCAAGCAATACCATCTGCATAACGCTGCTTAATCTCAATAATTTCCTTTTCCGTTGCAAATGCTTTGTAAATTCCAAATAATGTACATCCTTTTGTTTCTTTTGGTTCACCAGGCTCCAAAGAATTGGTCTTAATTTTATTGATTAATTTTCTAAACTTTTTCTCAGTTTCAAATAATGGAATTGTGTTGTTATAGCTCTTGCTCATTTTTCTTCCATCCAGCCCTAAAATAGTCGCTGAATTATCATCCACGACCGCTTCGGGAATCGCGAAATGTTCTCCATATATATGATTAAATCGTGAAGCAATATCTCGCGCCATTTCTATATGCTGAATCTGATCCTTACCTACAGGTACTTTGTTTGCGTTAAACATCAACATATCTGCGGCCATCAATACTGGATAACTAAATAACCCCATATTAATCCCCTTATCAGGATCATTTCCGCCCGCTTCCTCATTCTCAGCCACTGATGCCTTATAGGCATGCGCTCTATTCATCAAACCTTTTGCTGTCACGCAAGACAGCATCCAACTTAGCTCTGGTATTTCCGGCACATCCGATTGTCGATAAAAAACAGCGTTTGAAGTATCCAAGCCAAGTGCTAGCCACGTTGCTGCAATTTCTAAACTGGCTTGCCGTACTCTTTCTGGCTCCTGACACTTAATTAGCGCATGGTAATCGGCCAAAAAATAGAAAGGCTTCGAACTTTCATCTTTACTTGCTTCTATTGCTGGGCGAATAGCACCTGCGTAATTACCTAAATGGGGAGTGCCAGTTGTTGTAATACCTGTAAGAACAATTTCTTTACTCATCTTCATTACCTAAATTGATGCTATTAGCCCCTTAAAACCGTCAAATTCTACACAAAAAATATGACTTAGTCAGTTATATAACAATGGAACCTCACGATCAAACATCAATTCAACCATACACAGATAAATCATCAATATTTTTTATACTTTTTATAGTACACTTCATTTTTAAACCAATTCTGTCACTGTCACCAACTTTCTAAATTTAATGAGGAAATACACATGCTGGAATATGATGAAAAACGTGACTATATTCGGAGAAATGTTAATTGTGAAGTTACATACAAAATGGCCGATTCTGTAGACATAAAAACAGGACGCTGCACCTCTTTGAGTGGTGCAGGCGTGTCTTTTATCACCGAACGCTCTTACGATGCAGGTTTAGCAATGGAAATTAAAGTACTTCCAAAAAACTCGGTCACACCACCTATGACCGCCTTCATTGAAGTCGTACGAAGTATTTCACAAGAAGATGGTTCTTTTGAAGTTGCGGCAAGCATTAAAAGCCTCAAATAATAATTGTATCTTTAAGAATTAAGACACCTTAATTAACTGAAAGCTGATAGGGATCCTTTTAGCACACGCTTAGTACAATGAACTTCTCTATTCAATACCGACAGGTCATTCATTATCTAAACATTTAACTCTATGCACACAATTACTAAAGAAGTTTATTTCTGCTATGGTCATCGGCTGATGAACCACTCAGGGAAATGTAGAAATCTACACGGACATAGTGTCAAAGCCTCTATTTCAATCACGCAAGAACATCTTAACGAACAAAGCATGGTTTACGATTTTTCTGATATCAAAAATCATGCTGAGTTATACATTAATCAGCACTTGGATCATAATTTTATAGTTCATAAAGATGATCCTATTATTCTGGCTCTAAAAGCACAAAATGAACGGTTCATGGCTATTGACGAACACCCTACGGCGGAAGTTCTTAGTAAAATGATATATCAACATTTAAAACAGGAAGGTTTAAATGTTGATCAGGTTGTTTTATGGGAAACAGCTAGTGCTAACGCCAGCTACAGGGAAAGTCATAAATGAGCTTGCTCCACTCTGTTAACACTTCTCTTTGTTTAGAAAAATTATGTGAATCTAACTAGCTCCCACCCATAAACAGAGATTTTTGAGACAGAAAAAAATTAAATGGTCTCAAATAATAAAAAGCAGGGGTAATTCGTTCTGAGGCGAGTCATATTTTCAGGGTCAAAGCCCATGCGACTGGTTGAGTGGTCTTCATCAAATGCCCAATCATATAATGACTTATACTTCTGTGCCGTTATTAACCTCGACTAAAGACCCATTCTTTTTCTGATGACAAAGTATCATTAAAAACATAGTCAGCATCATTAAACGTTTTCAGCTGAGACGCTTTTGTTAAACGCTTTATAATTATAAAGTGGGTCATTAAACCTCTGGCACGCTTAGCATGAATTCCAATTGTTTTATAGACTCCTGCTTTATTTTCTTTGAAATTTAGAGTCAACACTTGAGCATTTAACAGCTTGGGCTTAATGACTTTATAATATTCATTGGAAGCCAAATTAATTAATAAAGGGTTTTCGTCATTTTCCAGATCCAGATCAATTAACGCAGTAACCTTCTCACCCCAATATTCATATAGGTTTTTTCCCTTATCGTTTGGTAACTTAGTTCCCATCTCTAAACGGTATGGCTGAATTAAATCCAGAGGTCGTAAACAACCGTACAAACCCGACAAAATTCTTAAATGACTTTGAGCAAAAGCAAAATCATTCGCCGTGTAATTTTCAACATCTATACCTCCATAGACATCACCCTTGAAAGCTAATAATGCCTGCTTTGCATTTCTTAATGTAAAAGGCTGCTGAAAATCACGATATCTTTGCCAGTTTAACTGACTCAATTTCTCACTAATTTTCATTAATGATGTCAATTCTTCAACCGTAAATTGCTTTACTGTATTAATTAATTCCTGACTATTATTTAGCTGCCTAGGATACGTATGGTCATGAAAAGAATTGACAGAAAAATCCAATGTTTTTGAAGGTGATATAACAATAATCATTGTCAGTTAGAACCACTAACATTTATTTTTTCAGCTTTAGAACGAAAAGTAGCTAAGTGCTGATCCAACAATTCCACTAAACTCATAGACAAGCCACTCTTCGATATAATATCCTGATTTGCTAATTCCATCATACGCTTCAATTCACTCGCAGTAGCATCTTCTACAGCTAAAAACTCCACACCTACCTTTTTGAGTGCTAAAACGGCATTGATATTGTCCTGTCGACTTTGCTGGTCGACTGCTTTTATAGTCTTCGCCATCACTGCTCTTACAATCTGCTGATCCTTATCCGAAATTTTATTAAAGTCTTTTTTATCCAGAAAAAAAACACCAAAAATATAAGATAAAGGAGAATCCGTCACATATTTTATTTTTGTATGCCATTGCAGAGCAATCGCACCTGTAGGGGTTCCAGCAACAGAGTTGATCATCCCAGTTTGCAAACCCATTAACACATCTCTCAACGGCAAAGGTATAGGTGAAATTGAAAGTGCCTTATACGCCTGAATAGCAATTTTATTACTATCTGGTGCCCATGATTTTTGCTGTTGCAAATCAGTAATATTATGCACAGGCTGTGTTGACATGGTGTAAGCCAAACCTATTTCAGAAAACCCAAAAGCAACTAAGCCTTTCTCCTCAAGCCCAACAAGCAGCTGCGCGTCCATTTTTTCGCGAACATAATCAATCTCACTCAAGGTCTGAAATTTAACGATCAAGTTATATAACTGAATATCAGGATAAACCCCTGCCACTCCAGAGTTTGGCATTGCCGCCCCGTGCAACTGACCAAACTTTATTTTTCTTAGCACATTTTTATCGCCGCCCATCACTCCACCAGGATAAAACTTAAAGTTCACACGTTTATCTGTCTTCTCATTGATTTCCTTAGCACCTGCACGCATTTTTTCCATCCAGACTGAGCCATCCGTTGATAATGTTGCAATTTTAAAAGTCAGTGCTTGAACTAGACCATAACTCAAGATAAATATTGTAAGTATTCCCGCTATCTGTTTTATCATTTTAATTTTATTGTCGTAGTAGTCTATGAATATTTAAAAACTAAAACTTAAAAATATTCATCAGCAGAAATCAGCAAATCTTTTGCCTGTATTTTTGCCAATGTGTTTAATAAGGTTAGCCTAGGTTCTTCCAATCCAGCATTGATGACTGAATTAAGCAGACTATCATGTAATTCACGATCAAACATCATCCGTGCATATTGTTCTGCAAAAATAACCTTTACCATTAAGTTTCTTTCTTTAGAAATTTCTAGTGCCGCTTCAAAATACTTTTTCCCTTTCTCTGGGTTACCCCCTAAAGCAGGGGGTAAAATAGTCTCCAAAACACCTAAGTATGCATACGCATTGCCATTTTTATAGGTACTATCTAATTCCGTAATTCGAAGCATAATAGCCTTAACTTGTGCCAATTGAGCTATCGCATTCCAATCGGCTTTATTATTTTGAATCCATAATGCCCACGCTGTTCCCAGCGTATAAAGTGCGCCCAAATCATCAGCACTTGTTAACCTGATTTTTTCTAAAAACTGATCGTATTGCAGTTCGTTCAACTGACAAAAAAGCGGATTATGAATACAGACAGAGCGTAAGGCACGTACTAAAGACTTTTCACTTAATACCTTTGTGCGGGATGGCTCATCATGTAAAAAACCAATATATACTCCGTACATGACTGAAACTGATGTTAATAACGACTCACTCTCTGGTTCAGAAATTATCATTGCCTCCAATAGTAATAAGTAAGCTGGTATTGCACTAGCTACCGTTTCGGGGTCATTATGATTCAATAGAGCTTGAGATAAATTTTCACCAAACTCTTGGCTTGCATTTGAAATAAAAAGACCACAACCATTGAGTTGAATACACAAGCAACATAAATAAAATACTTTTATTTTTAAAAATCGCACATTTCACCCTTACTTTCTTATTGTTTTAATTATTTGTGCAAATAGTAACTGTATAACAATTTCCCGCCCCCTAACCATTAAAAATTATTTTCCACTTATTAAAGCAAGCAAACCAATCCCATACAAAAACACAATCCATTGTTTAATATATGATTTTTCAATCCCCATCAATTTCTACATGACCAACATGATAGAATAAAATCGAAACAATCTACAAAAAATGCTGCAAAACAAAACACCCGTCAAACCAAATAATACATAATAGTTTTGACAGCTTAGCTCAAGTTATGTTTAAAATACGCCTGTCGAACAAAAATAATTATTCACTCGACATGCAATTTAATTAAGCATTAAATTGCTTCCCTGATCTAAAGGGAATATAAAAATAATTTATTAATAAATATATTGAGGACCTAAAATGGCTGAAGAATCAAGTAACTATAACAAAATCGTAGCTGGCGTTGCTATCGTATCTATCTCTTTAATCTTAGTTTTAAAAGATCGTGAAACTGAGCATTGGGAGCGTAGTAACACAACTCTTGAAGAAAATGCTACTGCACTTCAAGGTGTAACTAGATACCAAAACATCATGACTGAATAAGTTTTATTGTTTAAAGGTCTTTCATCTTTAAGATGAAAGACCTTTTTTATTTCCTATCATAATTACCCTCCTCAAACACTTACCCCCCCTTAACTTTCAACATATTTGTTACCTGTGTCCTTTATATTTAGCACACCCCTCGTTGAACAAAACTCGCGTTAGTCTATCTTTTTCTGTAAGCTGGAAAAGATATACCAATACATTGAGATTACTTAATTTTTCAATATTTTGAAAACAGTTTAGAATCTTGATATTAACCTAGTTTTCAAGATTTCTTAATTATCCGTTCATGAGTTATGCTGAGGTCTCGTTCAATAAAGATATATTCACCTTGCGAAACTTTTGGCTACAAATATTTACAACACATTCAACCTCCATTTCTTTCTAAGTAAAATAAACATGTCAACATTCAATAAACCACTTGCATTAGCTATAAGTAGTACTATTTTATCGAGCTTATCTTCTTCTGCCGTTAATGCAAAAACAACCATGGATTTCAAAGAAAGCCCATTTACTTTATCCGAATTATCTGATGGTTATATGCAACTCGCTAAATCAGATAAAAAAGCTAGTGGTAAAATGAAAGATGGTGCATGTGGCGAAGGTCTTTGTGGTGGTGCTATGATGAAAGGCTCTGAAGAAAAAACAGCAGAAGGAAATTGCGCAGGAAATAAGCCCATGCCAACAAAAACAAATCTGGTAAAAGCAAAGAAGGGAAATGTGGCACAGCAATGAAATAATATTTGTAACTACTCAGCGTACTCCGTAACTGCTTAGATTGCTCTATTTTGTTCAAGAGCAAGGCGAAAGTGCAGAGTTTATAGGTGTAAATGAGTACTTTTAACGCGGCTACTGGACTGGAAAGCAGCTGAATTAGTTAATTTACCATAAAGACAGTAGAGACAGGGTACGCCCTGTCTGTCTCTATCCCAACATTTTTAGGTGAATGCTGGGTTACTAATATTTAATTTCTCTTTTGCTTCAGGATTGCTGAAATATGCTCAACAATCCACAGCCTATAAATATTAAATTATTTGACGGAGTAAAACTACAAAGTCCTAGCCCGTTTTATGCAAAAAATTGGCTCTTACGCAACGCAATTCACTATAACTATACAATTCATCAAAAAAATCAAATAATGGCTTTAATGTATTCCTCTGCTCTTCTGGCAATTTGATAATCGCATCTTCTATTATTTGAATTTCTTGCTCCGTTAAATCGACAACTTCATTTAATTGAACCACACCTTCCTCTAGTGCTTGTGATAAATGCGTGTAAACAGTCTCTTCTTTTAATTTCCTCTGCTTTGCAATACTCTCAACACTGTACTCTTGCTTAAATAACTCTACTGTTTCTGCCACAGTATCACTCATTTCCATGGCGGAAAACTGCTGTAAAACCTTTAGAAACTCTTCGCCATAGAGATCAAGTTTTTTCTCGCCTACACCCGATATATAACTCATTTGCTGTAGGTTTTCTGGCTTTTCATCCATCATAGCCATTAACGTCGCATCATGAAAAACAACAAAAGGAGGAACATCTTGCTGATCTGCAATTTCTAGACGTTTAGATCGTAATGCTTCCCATAAGATATTATTCTGCTCATTGAAGCTCCTTTTTCGAGTCGATTTTTTAACAGAAATTTTCTCTGCCACCACATCCTTCCGCAACATAAGCACTTGTTCTCCCCGTAAAACAGGACGACATTGCTTAGTTAATTTAAATGCACCGTAAGCTTCAAAATCAACTTCTACTAAACCTTTTGCCACCAATTGTCTGAATACTGAACGCCATTGTTTTTTTTCTAAGCCCTTACCAACGCCAAAGGTAGATTGTTTGTCATGACCAAAATTTTTTATTCTTTCGTTAGACTTACCGAGTAATACATCAATTAAATAATGCACACCAAACCGCTGTTCTGTACGATAAATGCAAGACAAAGCTTGTTGAGCCGCTATCGTCCCATCCCAAGTTTCTACTGGCTCTAAACAGGCATCACAATTTCCACAGCTATCCCTCAACTCATCCCCAAAATAAGCTAATAAAGCCTGTCTTCGACAGCTCACTAATTCACACAAGGCCAACATGGACTCCAACTTATGAAGCTCTACACGTTTATGCATTTCATCTGCGTTAGAACTTTCCAGCATTTGCCTTAAAGTAATGACATCTTGTAAACCATACGCCATCCAGGCATTTGCTGGTTCACCATCTCGCCCTGCACGACCCGTTTCTTGATAATACCCCTCTATACTTTTAGGAAGGTCTAAATGCGCCACAAACCGCACATTAGGCTTGTCTATCCCCATTCCAAAAGCAATAGTAGCCACGATAACCACACCTTCTTCCATTAAAAAACGATGTTGATTATTTTTTTTAATCTGCTGATCCAAGCGTGCGTGATAAGGCAATGCCTTGATACCTTTTTCAGCCAACCATTTCGCCGTTGACTCAACCTTTTTTCTTGATAAACAATAAACTATGCCTGCGTCACCTGAATGCTCAGCTCTTATAAAATGCAACAATTGCTGTTTTGCATTTTGTTTTTGAACAATCCGATAACGAATATTCGGTCGATCAAAGCCACTGATGAATGACTGCGCTTTATCTAAAGCCAGTCGTTTAATAATTTCTTCTCGGGTTTTTTCATCGGCTGTTGCTGTTAGGGCGATTCGAGGAATCGTTGGAAATTTTTTATGTAGAAGTGATAATTGCAAATAATCGACTCTGAAATCATGTCCCCACTGAGAAACACAGTGCGCCTCATCAATAGCAAATAAAGCAATATTAATTCGCTCAAATAATGATAAAGTCCATGCCGTTGTTAGGCGCTCAGGAGCAATATAGAGCAAATCCAACTCACCTTTAGCTAATTGCTGCTCAACATTTCGTACTTCATCCACAGATAATGTTGAATTCAGAAAAGCCGCTTTAACACCTAATAAATGTAATGCACTGACTTGATCCTGCATTAAAGCAATTAAAGGTGAAATAACAACACCTACACCCTGCCGACTCAGTGCTGGAATTTGATAGCATAAGGATTTTCCACCACCTGTAGGCATCAGGACTAATGCGTCCTGCCCTAAAATAAGCCCTTCGATAATATCCTGTTGTTGCCCTCTAAAACTATCATAGCCAAAAACAGATTTAAGAATATTTTCTGCCTTTTGACCGATATGTGAGCCTTGCTCTGTATTGATAGACTACTCCAATTATCAATAAGTCTTTATAATAGGGCAATTATATCAAGATCCGTTTGCCTGACATCCATTTTATGAGCAGTTTGAATAGACACCGTTCTCCAAAACTCGACTATCTATTGAACACCAAGCAACAGCATTTGTTAGTTGGTGGACTGAAAGGCATAGAAAAAGAAAGTCTTCGAATTTCAAAAGAAGGCATTATCTCGCAAACAAAACATCCTTTTGCTCTTGGTTCAGCACTGACTCACCCACATATAACAACGGATTATTCCGAAGCGTTGCTTGAATTTATTACCCCACCCTTTGCGGATATTACTCAAACTTTAGAGTTTATGCATAATATTCATCAATACGTTTATGACCATCTGGATGATGAGTTATTGCTCTCAGCCAGTATGCCTTGTGGAATTAATGGCGATGAAAGCATACCTATTGCCAAATATGGCTGTTCAAATATTGGCAAGATGAAACATGTATACAGGCAAGGTTTATGGCATAGATACGGTAGAACCATGCAAGCCATTGCAGGCATACATTTTAACTACTCTGTCCCCGAAGCACTTTGGCCCGTGTTACAGACACATAGTCAGTCGAAGAATAATTTAAAAGATTTTATCTCCGAGTCTTATTTTAATCTGACCAGAAATTTCCAGCGTCAAGGCTGGTTACTCCTGTATTTATTTGGTGCATCACCCGCTATCTGTAAAAGCTTTTTTAAAAGTCGACCTCATTTAATGGCTGAATTTGATGAATATGATGAAAATACACTTTACCACCCTTATGCAACATCATTACGCATGAGTGATATTGGCTATAAAAGTAAAAACCAAGCCGACCTTAAAATTGATTACAATTTTTTAAATGGCTATGTTGACAGTCTTAATGATGCCATTGAAACACCCTATGCTGACTATGAAAAAATTGGCGTTAAGAACAATGGAAATTACAAACAACTAAATCCCAATATCTTGCAAATTGAAAACGAATACTATAGTACTATCCGCCCCAAACAAATTGCCAGATCGGGAGAAAAACCCACGCTCGCCCTTAAATTACGCGGAGTAAGATACATTGAAATTCGTTCTCTGGATTTAGACCTATTTAACCCCATAGGTATTGACGAAAACAAATCACGTTTCCTAGAAGCCTTTCTACTCAACTGTCTATTACAAGATAGCCCTCAATATGCTGGACACGAATATCAGATTAATAATACAAATCAACTCAGCGTAGCCCATGAAGGCAGAAAGCCAGGGCTAAAAATCAACAAAAATGGTCAACAAATATCACTACAAACTTGGGCAAATGAAATTCTTCAATCCATGCAACCAATCTGTAAAGCTTTAGATAATCACGACACTACAAAACCATATAGTACCGCCTTAAAGAAACAACATGCGATTGTTAAAAATTCTGATCTAACACCTTCAGCAAAAATACTCAATGGCATGCATCTACAAAATCAGCCTTTTGGACGGTTTGGATTAGATATCTCGGCACTGAATAAACAACATTTCAGTGAAGAAAAGTTAAACGCAAGCATTGTCCAACAATTTAATGAGATGGCTATTAACTCTCATAACAAACAAAAAGAAATTGAAAATAACGATAGCCTTTCCTTTGACAATTTTCTAGCAAATTATTTTTCACAAAGTAGCAAGGAAGGCAAACCTAGAACCTATTTAATAAAACCTGCATCTATAAACCTAAAAGCATCACAATGAACTCATTTGACATTCAATCTGCACAAACTGATCTGCAAAATAAAAACCCTCTCAGTATTTTAAAAGCTGCGTTAGAAAACTTTGACAATATTGCGATTTCATTCAGTGGTGCTGAAGATGTAGTGCTCATAGACATGGCTCTCAATATCAAAAAAGATATCAAAGTATTCTCTTTAGATACGGGTCGCTTACATCCTGAAACATATCAATTTATTGAAAAAACAAGAAGCCATTACCAAATAGACATCGAACTTCTTACTGCAAACAGAAAAGTATTAGACCCTTTTGTAAAAGAAAAAGGATTATTCAGTTTTTACCAAGATAGCCATCAAGAATGTTGCGGCATCCGCAAAGTAGAGCCACTTAGAAAAAAACTTTCACAACTTGATGCATGGATCACAGGTCAACGTAAAGACCAAAGCATGGATACTCGACAAGATATTCCAGCAGTACAAATTGATACTGTTTTTTCTAGTAATGAAAAACAATTAATTAAATTTAATCCACTACTTAACTGGAATTCAGCCCAAGTCTGGGATTACATTGAAGCCTATCAAGTCCCTTATAATAAATTACATAAAAAAGGTTTTATCAGCATAGGTTGTGAACCCTGCACTCGGGCGGTATTACCTAACCAACATGAGCGTGTTGGACGCTGGTGGTGGGAGTCAGGGAATAAAAAAGAATGTGGTTTACACGCGGAAAATATAAAAAAGTAAGGTAACTTGACAACTACTCAGCGTACTCCGTAACTGCTTAGATTGCCCTCTGTTCTGTTCAAGATCAAGGCGTTCAAGAGCAAGGCGAAAGCACGGAGTTTACAGGTGTAAATGCGCACTTTCAACGCGGCTATTGGATAAAATAGAGGGTAAGCGGAGTAGTTACAAAGTAAGCAGCGAACTATTCTCCTTACCCTATTGACATCAGAATGCTTCTCTAGCCTGCGTTAAATTGCCCTTGATTGTTGAGAAGCCACACTACTTCCCTGTAAATGAGGGAATTATCGGACATTTTAAACCCATAGATGCCCACCATGAATTTATAGAACTAAACTTAAATGGCTAATAACGTTTTTATCAGTTGCGAAAAAAAAAGGTTCATCGTATACTCACCGTCAGCTTACTTGATCAAGCTAGCAAGATAATAAAAACTCTGGAGAATAACTATGAAATGGGAAACACCAGCATACAACGACTTACGTTTTGGTTTTGAAGTCACAATGTACATTTATAACCGTTAATAACAAACGTTTATAAATTAAAAAAGGGGCTCTTTGAGCCCCTTTTTTTGCCTGATACTTTTGTCCAGTATAGAATTTAATAAAATTATGACTAATTGTCTTAATACCGTATCACTACTCACCTTAATCCTGATTTGATGGCAAAAAAATCTATGCAAATAAGAGTTTTGGGTTCAGGCGCAGGCGGTGGTTTTCCACAATGGAATTGCAGTTGTCCCAATTGCAAAGCGGTAAGATCGGGTTCTATTAAAGCCAGCACACGAAATCAATCGTCTATTGCTGTTTCTTCGGATGGTGAACACTGGGTGCTTTTTAATGCCTCACCTGATGTACGTGCACAATTAGAAAATTTCCCAGAAATTCATCCTAAAAACAAAGTACGTGGCACAGGTATTGAAGCCATAGTTATGATTGATTCCCAAATTGATCATGCAACGGGGCTTCTTATTTTGCGAGAAGGTGATCCGTTGACTATTTATTGCACTGACATGGTCAAGCAAGATTTAAGTACGGGTTTTCCAATTTTTAATATTTTACAACATTTTTGCGGTGTAATTGATCACCCCATCCCTTTAGATGGTGAATCTTTTACTATCGCTAATATTGATGATCTTGAGTTCACTGCATTACCCCTTAAAAGCAAAGCACCACCATACTCACCACACAGAAATGATCCGCATGAAGGCGATAATATCGGTATGATCATTCGCCAGGTTTCAACGGGTAAAAGCATTTTTTATGCTCCTGGCTTAGGCGTGATAGAACCTCATGTAGAAAAAGCCATGGGCGAAGCGGATTGTGTATTAGTGGATGGTACGTTTTGGACAGATGACGAACTTGCTTCTGTAGGTCGTCCATTATTAGCCAGAGAAATTGGTCATATCCCCCAGTCAGGTGAAGACGGCATGATTGAATTTTTAGATACCTTAGAGAAACCACGCAAAATTTTAATCCATATTAATAACACAAATCCTATTCTGAATGAAAATTCAAAAGAAAGTGACATACTGAAGCAACATGATATAGAAGTATCATTCGACAACATGAATATTGAACTGTAACCATGACAAAACAAACACCCTGGACTCGCGAAGAATTTGAAGTGCAATTACGTGGCATGGAACGGTTTTATCATATTCATCATCCCATACATACCATGATGAATGCAGGAGAGCTAAATCAGCAACAATTACAAGGTTGGGTAGCTAACCGTTTTTACTACCAGTTAATGATTCCAATCAAAGATGCCAATATTTTAGCCAACTGTCCTGACCGAGTAACTCGCTCGCTCTGGACACGGCGCATTATTGATCATGATGGTAGCCCCGATGAACCAGGCGGTATTGAAGCTTGGATACAATTAGGCATAGCGGTAGGTTTAAGCCGTGAAGAAATAGTATCACTAGAACATGTATTACCTGCGGTACGCTTTGCTGTCGATAGCTATGTTAATTTTGCCAGAAGAGCTGAATGGCATGAGGCAGCAAGCTCATCTTTAACAGAAATGTTTGCGCCCAAAATCCATAAGCAACGACTAGACAACTGGCCTGAGTTATATCCCTGGATTGATCAGGACGGCTATACTTATTTTCGTAAACGCTTATCAGAAGCAAGACGAGATGTAGAACATGGCTTGGAAATTACCCTAGATTGGTACAAAACACGGCAACAGCAAGAGCGTATGGTTGAAATTCTACAGTTTAAACTCGATGTTTTATGGTCAATGGCAGATGCTATATATATGGCTTATGTTAACCATATGCCACCGTACTTTAATGTGCAGTAAAAGACATAAGCACCCAAGTATAATTAATACCATTTCCAAGAATAAATGGTATTAATTAACATGTCTAATCTATCAGCAATTAGGCAGCACTGTTTCTTTCAAGTGTTATAAAACTGTAACTAAAATCAACACTTTCATCCCCTTCTATCTCTTCTCTGGCTATTTCATTCCATTCTTTTTTATTAAAATCAGGAAAACAAGTATCCGCTTCAAACCTTTTATTAATTTGTGTGAGATAAAGAAGATCAGCTTTAGGTAACATAAGCTGATACAAAGTCGCGCCACCAATGACAAAAATTTCGTCATACTGCTGACAAGCTTCAATAGCTTTATCGACCGTATTAAAAACCAAACAACTCTCAACTTGATAGTCTGGATTACGACTAATAATGATATTAGTCCGTCCTGGTAATGGCCTGCCAATAGACTCATAGGTTTTTCTACCCATTAAAACAGGAGAGCCCATAGTAATCGCTTTAAATTTTTTTAGATCCGCAGATAAATGCCAGGGCATTTTATTGTTTAAACCAATAGCTCGATTACTCGCCATTGCAACAATAATTGATAATTTCATAGCTATTAACTCATAATAAATTTATCGGTAGCATACCGATAAACAACTCTAATTTTTCAAGCAATCACCTTGACTGGGCGTATTAACAAAGCCATCAGAAGTGGTAAATTTGAAAACAACAGAATCTAATTTCATACCACTATTGAGTTGCGCAGCAAAATGCAAATGAAGTCCTGACGAAAATCTTGTATTGTCTGAAAAACCAATCAATTGTCCAGTAGCGACATCTAAACTGGGATAGACCTGTGCTTTTTCCAGTGCTAATTATGCCTAGGTGCTTATAAGTTTGTAATGATTCATTTTATACCATTTTCAAAAATAAATGGTGTGATGTAGTGCCTATTTTTGTGCATTGTGCGTTTATAAAAAATCTAAGCTTACTTATTGATAAGCTTTATATTTTTTATGGATTTATAGCAAATATAGTATAAACATTATAATTACAGGTTTTCATGGCTTATGGACAATGCCAAACAAAGCGAGAGCTTAAAGCCCTCTCCAAAGGAAAGGGGTTGGGTGAGGGGAAAATAAAAAATAAGAGTCGTTTATTTAGAATCTCCCACCCAACCCTTGTATGATTAAAGTAACCGTTAAAACCATTTTTTATTTGGAATAGGACTTCTATTAAAAAATGATGTGGTAGACCGACAACCCTCCACAGCATGGGAGGGCTTTAGAGCATTTGGTTTGGGTATTGATAGGCATGAAATATAAATAAGGTCAATTTTAGTAATCTTGGGCTATTATTTTTTTATTCACAATAAAAATTAAGGTAATGACTGATGAATAGATATAAGAGATTAGTAACAAAGCTATTTACAGCTCTACTGTTAATGCTATCAAGTCATACGGCTTTAGCGGTAGCTAAAAAAATGTGTGTGTTTGACCTGTTGGGTGCAAACGGCCCTGTTTTTTCCTATATGAAAGACTATAAAATAGCGGCATTAAATTGGGGTGTAGAGCTAGAGCTGAAACCCTATACTAATGAGCGTGTAGCAGCAGAAGATTTTAAATCAGCTTTGTGTGATGCGGTGATTTTTACGGGCATTAGAGCCAGACAATTTAATTCATTTAGCGGCAGTTTGGATGCGATTGGCGCTTTACCAACATACCAACATTTAAAATCGGTGATAACTACTGTGAGCTCAAAAAAAGCTGCAAAATTAATGCTGAGTGATCCTTATGAGGTGGTAGGGATTAGTCCGGCAGGCACGGCTTATATGTTTGTTAATGATCGCAGCATAGACACGGTGGGTGAATTAGCAGGTAAACGAATTGCTATTTTGGATTCTGACCCTGCACAACAGGAGATGGTGTCTTTTATTGGTGGCTCGGCAGTAGGCAGTTCAATTGCAACTATGTATAGTAAATTTAATAATGGTTCTGTTGATGTAGCTTTTGGTCCTGCCATTGTGTATGAAGCAATGGAATTATATAAAGGGCTTGAGCCAAATGGCGGTGTTATTGATTTTTCTTTAGCACAATTGACTATGCAAATGTTGATTCGTAAAACAGAGTTTCCAGAAAATTATGGGCAACAGTCACGAGAATATGTTTTAAGCAGGTTTGATGTAGGCATGGAATCGGTCAAAAAATATGAAAGTACTATTCCAGAAAAGTACTGGGTTGCTATTCCTGAATCTGATAAACCAGATTACCGAGAGGTTTTTAGGCAATCAAGAATGCGTTTAAGAGATGAAGGTATTTATAATGGAAAAATGCTGAAATTGATGCGAATGCTGAGATGCAAAAAAGAGCCACAGCAGTCTGAATGTACGGCTACAGATAAAGAATAAGCTGAATCAAAATGGAGTTATCAATAATTACCGTATCCTCACGCAGGGTGTTTTTCCTAAAAACCCGTTTTAATACCATTAATTCTTGAAAATGGTATAAGCTGGAAATTTAAACAACAATGAAAAAATGCTAAGGATTAGAAGTTTGCAAGAATGGGCTTCCTCATTGCCTGTTTTTATTCTCTTATTGGCTGTCGTTATTGCTGGTAATGCTGGGCAATTTCATACCCGTTTATTACATCTGGGGGAATATTTTTGGCAGGATTACTTTTTGCTAAGAGCAGATATTCCTACACCTGCTTGTAACCCTAATGCAGATATTGAAAGCCAATTAACTAAGCTGGAAGCACAAGCAGCTAACCAAGATGAATTGGAAGCCCTGTTTGAAAGTGAACCTTTTGATCAAGATGCGGCCAGGGAATCATTACAAGAAAATCGGAAAATTTGTAGTGGCAAGCATAAGCTAGCCAAACAAAATCAGCGCAGAATCACAACACCAGTAATTATTTTTCGTACATTGGAAACCAGCACTGCTTTTTTTAGTGTGTATGCATTTAAAATGCAACGTATGATTTTACTGTTAATGCTATTTATTTGTGCAATAACATGCACGGTGAAGCAACAGCATATTGCTTTTAAGCCTGTTATTACAACTTATGATCATCTTGTTTCTACACTGGCACAATGTTTTGCCAATGGTTGTTTATTATTATCAGCCTGGTTTTATAGCAAAAGTATTTACCAATCTGCCACAATCATTGAACACGCAGAAGTCTATTTATTATTAATTGTTGGGTTTTCGTCATTAGTCATCATTAATCTATACCAGTTATTTAATCCGAAAAAGCAGTTTAAACAAGAGGGCAGTTTTTATCATGCATTGCTGTCTATTCCCCTTTATGTTTTTATGGCTGGCTTTGCTGCAAATTATTTTTTCCTAATGGAAGAGCATTGGGCAGGCTTAGCCATATTTTTTAGCTTATTGATTGATCAGGCAGGATTGTTTCTTAATATAGGCTTGTATATTTGGGTGGGTATGTTGTTGAAACGAACCCAATTAGGTGAATTGGTGTTCAATGTCTTTATACCTTGGCGACTATCGCCTGAGTTATTAGCTGTTGTGGCCATTATTGTCATGGCATTACCCACAGCGTATACAGGTGCATCAGGTATTATTATTATTGCCATGGGAAGCATTGTTTATGAGCAATTGATTAATGCTGGTGCTAGGCGACAAATGGCATTAGCTGCCACTGCAATGACAGGTAGTGCGGGTGTGGTATTACGACCTTGCCTATTGGTTGTATTGATAGCGGCATTGAATAAAGAAGTGGTGACTGACCAGCTTTTTGACTGGGGCTTGAAAACTTTTATGACCACTATTGTCGTTTTTCTTTTTTTTGTATTGTTGACTAAATGCGAAAAGATACGAGTAGCATCAGTCAAAGAGGCTTTTAAACCTTTTATACAGGCATTGCTTCCATTGTTACCTTATATCTCTATTGTGTTTTTGATAGTTTTTGCTTATGACTATTGTTTAAAGGTGTCTATGGATGAATTTTCTGCACCGATTATATTGCCGATTATTATTTTATGTTTAATAGTTTATGAGTCGTGTATTCATTCGGCAATACAGAAAAACAAAGCAGAAAGAAAAAGCCTGATTTTTGAACATAGCATAAGAATGGCCTCATCTGAGGCCAGTGTCCATATTGGTGCTTTATTAATGCTGATGGCTCTTTCTTTTGTGATGGGAGGTGTCATTGAGCGTTCGGGATTGTTAAATGACATTCCTAATACATTTTCATCTGTCTGGTTAACATTAAGTTTTCTAGTTGTTGTTTTAGTGGGTATAGGTATGATTATGGATCCATTTGGTGCCGTTGTACTGGTCACAGGTACACTTGCTCAAATTGCCTATACTAATGGTATTAATCCCGTACACTTTTGGATGATTGCCCTAGTTTCTTTTGAATTAGGATATTTGACCCCGCCTGTCGCTCTTAACCATTTATTGACTCGGCAAATGATAGGGTATGAAGAGGCTGCAAAAGCGGCTCTGGAAGGTGGCAATTTTTGGTATCGACATGAAAAAATATTATTGCCTATGGTGACAATGGGAAGTACATTGTTATTAGTATCTATTATTCCAGTGTTAATAGGATAATATGTTTTTCACGATGCCAGTTTAATATATTCTGAACCAGAGATCAGACAATGAATTTTTTTGCGTGGTTAGGTAGGCACTGTATAAGCCTTGTTTTTTATATGATTGATTTGACCTGCTTCTTGACTCAAACATTGGCTGTTTGGCAACCTCATCGTAATGTTTTGAATCGTGCTGTGTATTTTATCGTGTTAGAACAGCTTATTTTAATAGGCATTAATGCAATTGCTATTATTTCGTTATTGGCTTTTTTTGTAGGAATAGGGGTAACTTCACAATTAATTTATATTATTCAGTCATTGACAGGGAATAATGATCTTATTGAGATTCTGGCACGTCTAGTTCTTAGCGAAATGGGACCATTGACTACTGGGTTTATTCTGGTTGGGCGTTCATGTTCTGCGATTGTCGTTGATTTAGGTACTACACGAGCGGGAGGGGAAATAGAACCCTTGGAATACATGGGAATCAATGTAGATGATTATTTTGTTGTTCCGAGAATACTCAGTATGGTTGTTAGTCAAATTTGTTTAGCATTTTACTTTACAGCCGTAATGATTATTTGTAGCGTTTTTTTTAGTGCTTTTCTTTATGATTTTTCCGCACAAAAATCATTAACAGAATTATTGGGCATGATAAGTTTTAATGGCGTTTTAAGGTTTTTTGTGAAAAATGTAGTTTTTGGATTGATCATTGGAACTATTGCATGCTTTCATGGACTTTTAGTGGGAAAGTCTTCGACATTAGTTTCAGAGCAGATGCAAAAAGCAGTGGTCAGATGTTTGGTTTGTCTACTTATAGTTGATGGCTATTTTATAGTATTTTCATTATGACAGAAGTGTCGAGTATAGAAACCGTTGTGTCCAGCGAGGCAATTCCTAGTGCAAAAGGAAGTTCATTATCGTTTCCAGCTTTAGATTGTGTGTTATCTGCTTCCCAGTTATCTTGTTTGGTTGGCTTTTCTCGTCCACAATTAAGAGCCTATTTATGGATGTTGGCAGGAATTTCAAGACCCATTTCAGGTAAGGTAACAATATTTGGGCAAGAAGTAGCTGAATTGAATGAGCTGCAATGGAGGAAATTTCGTTGTCGAATAGGCTATTTTTCTGGCAATGCACCTCTACATTCTGCACTACATGGGTTAATGAACGTCATGTTGCCTGCACTTTATCATACCCACAAACCATTTGAAGAAATCATTGATAAAGCAAAAAAATTACTCACTGAAATGAATTGCCAGTTTGAGTTTACTGCACTTCCTTCTCAACTGGATAGCTTTCAACAGGCACAGCTTGCGTTGGCACGTGCCTTGATTCTTGACCCTGCATTACTGATACTAGAAGTGCCCCTAAATAATCTAGGCGCGAAAGAACGTGAAAGAATGTGGGAATTATTGGGTGATTATAAACGCAATAGAGCGGTGTGCATGATTGGCGGACTTCAATATCCCCATTTTATAGAAAACCATGCAGATCAGATTATTTTTATTGCAGAACATAAAATGATTAATTTTAATGGCTGGAAATCTTTTCTTCAGTCAGAAGATGCTATCGTGCAGGAATTAGTAAGTATTTTATAAGGAGAGAATAGTTTTATGAGTACTGGTTTTAACAATGAAGAGCAATATATACATCAGACCACCTATACTTTTCGTGAAAGAATCGTTGGTTTTTTTATATTTTTTGGTTTTGTAATATTTTTATTTTTTATTGTTGTCAGTGTAAAAAATCAGCATTTGTTTGAAAATCGAGTTACTTTTTATTTGAATGTTGATAGCAGTGAAGGTCTAGGAGAAGGAACTATTGTTAAAACATTAGGGGCAGAGATTGGAAGAGTCTCGAAATTGAATTTATATCAGAATGGCAAAATTCAGGTGACTATTGATATTTATCAAAAGCACCGAACATTAATTAGAGAAGGGGCAAGAGCCATTGTTAATCGCTTAACCAGTATTGGTAATGCATTAATAGAAATAAGGTCTGATTCTGTTGACGCACCCATTCTAGCAGAGGGAGCAACCATTCCTGTTAATGAAACAGCATCTCTAAATGACTTGTTGCTCAGTCTTGCTAATCTTATCCAGGTAACGGATAGTAAAAAACTATTAGGAAAAGTTGATACTCTTTTGCCAAAATTAGAACAAACTTTGGGCAATGTTCATGCAATCATTGAGAAAATTGCAAGTGGACGCGGCACCATAGGCGCAGCCGTTTTTGACCAGAAAGTGGAAGAAGATTTAAAAGTAGTTGTAGAATCGGGGGCTAAAATATTGAGTGAAGCAGAGGGTATTATAGCTGTCGCAAAACAAAGACTGGTTCAGATAGAACCTATTGTAAATGATGCAACTTATTTTGTTAATGATATGCGAAATGCTTCAACAAGTATTCCAGACCTAGTAAAAGAACTACATGAAATAATTGCTCAGGCAAATAAAGCCTTAACCTTGGTTAATAGTGAATTAAAGGAAATACCAGGAACAACGATAGAGATAAAACGTGCATTGGCTAAAACAGATAATTTGCTCGATAGTGTTCAAAATACATGGCCCTTGTCAAATAATAAAACAGCACAACCCGTTTTAATACCCGCGCATTCAAATCATGAATAGAGTTTGCTTGTTTTTATTTTTTCTACCGAGTTGTTTATTGCTTGCTGCCTGTAGTAGTAATACTGTCAGAAAACCCATGGTAATTGCTGATATTAAAGAATACAACAATGATGCTGTGTATGCTTATAATAATGCAGAATGGAATAAAGCAGAACATCTTTTTACAAAAGCTTTACGCCTTTATCAAGGGATAGATAATCAAGAAGGCAGTTTGTTAAGTTATATTAATTTGGCAGAAGTGACACTGGCTATGCAAGAGACCAGCAAAAGCAAGGCGTACTTATTAGCCGCAAAAGCACTTGCAAAAAAAGACTTATTAAAAAGCTATAATTCACGCATATCACTACTTTTTAGTGAGATAGCATTACAAAAACATGAGTTGATAGAGGCTGAACAGTTATTACAAAAAATATTACCTGAGTTTATCGGTAAACAAGTGATGTCAAAGCCGAATGAGATTCAATTAGCGGCTATTGCCAATCAAACTAAAATTGCTTTTTTGAATAATCAAAATGCGTTTTTGTGGACGCGGCGATATGCACATGCCCTGAAAAAAATGACCAATAAAAATATGGATGGAAACGCTCGTTTATTGCGTTTTCAAGCGCGTTTGTTATTACAGCAAGGCGTTGAAGATGAAGCTGAATTAAAAATGCAGCAAGCACTTTTTTTATATAAAGAACAAATATCACGAGTGGGTATTGCTGGAACTTTATTTGAATTAGGTCAATATTACAGATCTAAGCAACAATGGAATAAGGCACAAGAGTATTTTCTCCGCTCTCAACTTGTGTATGAATATCTAAAAAATGATTGGAAGCTTAAACGAATTGCCAATATTTTAGATGAAGTGAAAAATAATAGTAAGCTAACGCGCAATAAGTAAAGGCGAATTCAACCCAAGATAAATAGGGTGTCTTTGTGCTTCGGTCAAATGGGTATATGCTTTTATTTTTCACTCCTTTTTCTTGTCGGATTTAAGAAGGGTTAATATACCCTTTTGACCGACTAACGAGTGTTGCACTTATGATGTGAATTCAAGCGATGTTAAAATAGCAGTGAATAAGTTAAATTCCAGACCGAGAAAATGTCTGGGATTTAAAACACCTTATCAGCTGTTTTTAGAGATGACGAGCGTGGATTCTCGTCAATTGGTAGTGGTGCGTTTATGAGTCGAATTCACCCCTTTTTATTTAAACTAATTTTCGTTAAAACATGAATAACCCCTTGCTTGAAAACACCACTTTACCGCAATTTTCCAAAATAAAAGCAGAACATATTGAAACGGCTATAGACACATTATTAGCTGAAGCACGTCAAACCATAGTACAGCATCTGCAAGCCAGCCAACATTACAGCTGGGAAAATTTAATAGAACCGATTGAATTAATTGAAGATAAATTAAATAAAGCGTGGTCTCCTATTAGTCATATGAATGCAGTCGTCAATACGGATGCACTTAGAGATGCCCATAATGCCTGTTTACCCAAACTGAGTGAATATTCAACTGAAATGGGACAGAATCAGAAGTTGTTTAAAGCGTATCAAACGATTCTGGAGAGTGATCAATATGCAACTTTAGAAATATCCCAACAAAAAATTATCAATAATGCTTTAAGAGATTTTCGTCTATCGGGTATTGATTTATCAGCTGAAAAACAATTGCGTTATAAACAAATTAATCAGCAATTATCTGCCTTATCCAGTAAGTATGATGAAAATTTGCTGGATGCTACCACCGCTTGGCGTAAGCTGATCGCCGACCAAGATCTGCTTGCAGGTTTACCAGACGATGCATTAGCTTTAGCCAAACAAACTGCTAAAAGTCAGAATCAGAATGGCTGGTTAATCACGCTACAAACCCCCTCTTATCTAGCGATTATGACTTATGCTGATAACCGTGAATTGCGTAAAGAACTTTATACCGCCTTTTCAACCCGAGCATCTGACCAAGGGCCTGGCAAGGGTCAATGGGATAACAGTCAAGTGATGGAACAAATCCTGGCTTTAAGGCATGAGAAGGCGACATTACTGGGCTTTAACAATTATGCTGAATTATCTTTGTTTACAAAAATGGCTGAAAAAGCAGAAGATGTTACTGGCTTTTTAGAAAACCTAGCTGATAAATCCTGGCGACATGCACGTAAAGACCTCGCAGAACTTAAATCCTTTGCCAAAGAGCAATACGGCATTCATAATCTTCAAGCTTGGGATATTGCTTATTTCTCAGAGAAAATGAGGCAGCACTTTTATCAATTATCACAGCAACAAGTAAAAGAATATTTTCCTGTAACATCTGTCATCCCTGGTTTATTCTCTGTCGTAGAAAGGCTTTATGGTTTAAATATTACTGAAATTACTGACTTTGATAGCTGGCATCCTGATGTACGATTTTTTCAAATAGATGATGAAAACAATCAATTGCGTGGTCAGTTTTTTCTGGATTTATATGCCCGCGATAAAAAGCGCGGCGGAGCATGGATGGATGATTGCGTAGGTCGTCACAAGTCTGCTGGAAATATTCAAACACCTGTCGCATATTTAAGCTGTAATTTTACCCCGCCTGCTGGTAATGATCCCGCCTTGTTAACACATGATGAAGTCCTTACCTTGTTCCATGAATTTGGTCACGGTTTACAACATATACTAACCCAAGTCGATCATTTAGGTGTTTCTGGCATTAACGGTGTGGAATGGGATGCGGTGGAACTACCCAGTCAATTTATGGAAAACTGGTGCTGGGAAAAAGAAGCCTTAACTTTAATTTCTGGTCATTATCAAACGGGTGAAGCACTCCCTGATGATTTATTTCAAAAAATGATGGACGCAAAAAACTTCCAAGCAGGAATGCTAATGGTTAGGCAACTTGAATTTAGTTTGTTTGACTTTAGAATACATCAACAATATGACCCAAAAAAAGGTGGGCAAGTTTATAAAACCTTAAATCAGATCAGAGAACAGGTAGCTGTTGTCCAGCCTCCCGAATTTAATCGTTTTGCTCACAGTTTTGCCCATATTTTTGCCGGTGGTTATGGTGCTGGTTACTATAGTTACAAATGGGCAGAAGTGCTTTCTAGTGATGCTTTTTCCTTATTTGAAGAAAAAGGTATTTTTAACCAAACTGTCGGCAAAGCTTTTTTACATTCAATTTTAGAAAAAGGCGGTAGTCAGGATGCCATGCAACTCTTTGTTGATTTCCGAGGACGCGAACCTGAAATTGATGCTCTACTCAGACACACGGGTATTGCCACATGAAATATAAAGACCTGCGAGACTTTATAGAACAGCTGGAAAAACAAGGTGAACTTAAACGTATAAGCGTTGAAATAGACCCTTATCTGGAAATGACTGAAATATGTGATCGTACTTTAAAAGAAGAAGGCCCTGCTTTATTATTTGAAAACCCTAAAGGCTCAAACATTCCTCTTTTAGCCAATCTTTTTGGTACTCCTAAACGTGTTGCTACGGGGATGGGGGTGGATTCGGTGACTGAATTACGAGGTATTGGTGAATTACTGGCCTACTTAAAAGAACCTGAACCGCCTAAAGGTATGAAAGACGCATTGGAAAAAGTACAGATATTCAAAAAAGTATTGAATATGGCACCTAAAGTTATCAAAAACCCAGCCTGTCAAGAAGTAATTTTGCAAGGCGATGACATTGATTTAAGTATTTATCCCATTCAAACTTGCTGGCCAGGTGATGCAGCTCCTTTAATTACATGGCCTTTGGTCATCACCCAAGGGCCTAATAAAGACCGACAAAACCTGGGTATTTATCGTCAACAGGTAATTGCAAAAAACAAAGTCATTATGCGTTGGTTAGCACATCGAGGTGGAGCACTGGATTTCAGAGAATGGCAAGAGCAACACCATGGCGAACCTTTTCCTGTTTCAGTTGCCTTAGGTGCAGACCCAGCTACTATTTTGGCAGCAGTAACCCCAATTCCAGATTCATTGTCTGAATATGCCTTTGCTGGTCTATTGCGTGGTAGTAAAACAGAAGTCGCCAATTGCCTGATTAATGATTTACAAGTACCTGCCAATGCGGAAATCGTCTTAGAAGGCTTTATCTACCCTGATGAAATGGCAGTAGAAGGTCCTTTCGGTGACCATACTGGTTATTATAATGAAGTGGATAAATTCCCTGTATTTACTATAGAACGCATTACACAAAGACAAAATCCCATATATCACAGTACCTATACAGGCAGACCCCCTGATGAGCCTGCTATTTTAGGGGTGGCATTAAATGAAGTGTTTATCCCTATTTTGCAAAAGCAATTTCCAGAAATTATTGATTTTTATCTCCCACCCGAAGGTTGTTCCTATCGCATGGCAGTGATCAGTATGAAAAAACAATATGCTGGTCACGCTAAACGAGTCATGTTAGGCACCTGGTCTTATCTACGCCAATTCATGTATACCAAATTTGTCATCGTGGTCGATGAAGATGTTAATGTCAGAAACTGGCAAGATGTTATCTGGGCTATTACTACACGCATGGATCCAGCACGCGATTTGACTATTTTAGAAAACACACCCATCGACTATCTGGATTTTGCCTCACCTGTTTCTGGCTTAGGTTCTAAAGTGGGTTTTGATGCCACTAATAAATGGCCAGGTGAAACGGATAGAGAATGGGGGAAACCGATGTCTATGTCTAAAGATGTAGTAAAAAGAGTGGATGATATATGGGGTTCACTATAAAAAATAAATGAGGCGATATAGCACCCATTTATTTTTGAAAATAGTATAAAACACACCCCTTGGTGTATATCGTAAGCGCCCAAGCATAATTTATGCGCCTTCAATATGAAAAAAATCCTAGGTAGAAATTAGGGATGCTAAATGGAAAGTAAACTGAGAATCATTGCTGGTAAGTGGCGTAGCAGACAATTAGCATTTGAAGAATCACTAGGTTTAAGACCGACACCTGCGAGAACAAGAGAAACATTATTTAATTGGCTACAGCAAGACGTAGCAAGGAGTCAGTGCCTGGATTTATTTGCCGGTAGTGGTGCTTTGGGGTTTGAGGCCGCATCCAGAGATGCAGATTCTGTGACCATGGTTGAAGAAAACGCCAATGCTTGCCGCTTGATTAAACAGAATATAGATAAACTTTCGGCTCAGCAAGTTAACATTGTTAAATCAGATGTATTTAAATTTTTGGTAGCTGATGCCAGTCCGTTCAACCTCGTTTTTCTTGATCCTCCTTTCACCCAAGGATTAGCCCAACAAACTTGTCATTGGCTGGAAGATAAGGGCTGGTTAACAGTTCAGGCAAAAATTTATATTGAAGTGGAGAGTCGGCTGGTTTTGGATGATATGCCTGAAAACTGGCATTGCTTAAAAAATAAAAAAGCAGGGCAGGTGGCTTATTATTTGTTTCAGCGTAACTAAACACTGGCTTCTATGTTAAAATCTTGCGTTTTCAGCAGTAAGCGAAGATTTATTTGAATACTACCGCTATCTATCCAGGGACATTCGATCCGATTACTGATGGACACCTTGATATTATTGCACGGGCATCCAGACTGTTTGAAAAAGTGATTATTGCCGTTGCTGCTAATAAAGGAAAGACACCTTTGTTTTCCCTTGAAGAGCGTGTTGCTTTAGCTGCTGAAGTCACCGAACAATTTCAAAATGTCAGTATTATCGGTTTTAATAACTTATTAGTGGATTGTGCCAAAGAACAAGGTGCTGAAGTTGTGCTTAGAGGTTTGCGTGCAGTGTCAGATTTTGAATATGAATTTCAATTGGCAGGCATGAATCGCCGCTTATCACCAGAATTAGAAACCCTTTTTTTAACACCTGCTGAACAATACGAATTTATTTCTTCCAGTATGATCAGAGAAATTGCAAAATTGAAAGGTGATGTCTCCAGTTTTGTACCTGAATGTGTGGAAAAACAGTTACATAAAAAATTTGCTTAAGGAGTCAAAATGGCATTAAAGATTGATGAAGAATGCATAAACTGCGATGTTTGTGAGCCAGAATGTCCCAATGGTGCTATATACCAAGGGGAAGAGATTTATCAAATAAATCCCGATTTATGCACAGAATGTGTAGGGCACCATGATTTACCCCAGTGTATTGAAGTGTGTCCAGTGGATTGTATAGATAAAGATGAGGCTAATGCTGAAGACCACGAAACCTTGTTTCAAAAATATGTAAAGCTGACAGCATAAATCAAATACCCTATGAGGCTTTTAAAGAGCTGACAGGCGTAGATGTTAAAAAATGATGGGATATGCACTTATAACTTGAATTCAGGATATTAAACTTTCACTACAAAGGAATTAATATGTCCCAAGGCTATCACACGAATGCAAAAACTAATCTGCATTCAAGAGAAATTATACAACAATCTAGTCTCACTAATGCAGCTCTATCTAAACGCTTTGCAATAAATGAAAAGACCGTTTCAAAATGGAAAAACAGAGACCATTTAATATTGGACAGGGCTATAAACGGCGATCTATCCATTCTAAAAACAGCAATAAGAGATGATACCCTAAAAAAATATTTGACAGACACACTATTTCTGTGGGTATATTTCTTGACTGCAATATAGATAATGCGGTTTAATGCGGTTCAACAATAATTATAACAAAGAGGGTTGCTATGGATTTATTTACAACGTCGTTGGGGTTTGAAATGCTACTGAGGTGGGGGCATTTCATGGCAGGTGTTGCTTGGATTGGTTTGCTGTACTATTTTAATTTTGTGCAGACAGAGTATTTTAAAGAAGCTGATGGGGCATCAAAATCAGATGCTATACAAAAATTAGTACCTCGTGCTTTATGGTGGTTCCGCTGGGGAGCTATGTTTACCTTAGTAACAGGTCTTGGAATTTTTGCTCTTCGCGGTGGTAGTATGTCCGTGGATATTTATGTAGGTGCATTACTCGGTATATTTATGTTTTTGAATGTCTGGTTAATCATCTGGCCTAGCCAACAAATTGTGATTGCTTCCGCTACTCGGGTAGCTGGTGGTGGTAAAGCGATACCCGAAGCGGCTGGTGCTCTTGCCACTGCTGGTTTAGCATCAAGAACCAATACTTTATTTTCAATTCCCATGTTGTTTTTTATGGGAGCATCGTCTCATTATCCCCATAGCTTTAGTTTTTTTGCATTTTTAGTGGCTGTTTTAATTATTGTCGTTCTACAATACAACGGTGCATACCCCGCTATTAAGCATTTAGATCTAGTGAAAAAATGTCTGGCAATAAAAGTTTTAAATAAACAGATTCCTGAAGGTGGTTTTTTAGCACCTTATGCGAGTGTAAAAGGTGTTATTCACTGCGGCATCGGATTAACCGTCATTCTATTTCTGGTTTTAGATATTTTATAATTTTACTTATTATTCCCATACTTTATGTGTGGGAATAATAATTTTCAGCTTTTCCTCTGGTTTATCCAATTTAATAGATAGCTATGAATTGTTTACCAACATGGGTAGAGTCCACTGGAAATATTTTAAGTGCCTAGGCACTTAGTGAACAATGGCAGAGAGATTTTCTAAATCATCAATAAAAGGTGTCAGGTCTTTTTGTCGTAAATTATTTTTTTCCATTAAAAATTTTATTGCTTCAACGGCCTCTGAAGCTGATATTGTAAAATGTTCTTCCTCGTATTTTTCAATGAGTAAGGATAAAACATCTAATTCATCACTTTCTGCTGTATCGCATTTAGTATTCCAAAGTAGCTTGATTCTTTCAAAGGCTTCGTTTAGTTGCTGGTCATTTCTTATCAGTTTTAAATACATTTTTTCACCTAATAGGCTTAATAAAATAATTTACCAAATCAATCCTAGCGTCATAAAGATAACAAGCAAGGAGAATGTGGTGGCATTTTGAAAAATCTCATCCCAATCGTAATGGGGTTTTTCATTCATTAACTCTTCAATTCTGTTGTTGATTTGGTCTTGCATATGGATAGGTGTGATCATGATAATTCCTCGATTTATTGAATAATTACATTATTTATAACTTCTCATTTGGCCTACTAATACACCTTGTATTTCAACTTGTTGAGGATGAAATCGCATAGGACTCATGTTTTTATTGGCAGGAACTAAAACGGTTTCATGCGGATATTGTTCAATATATTTTAAAGTTGCATCTGTTTTATCAATTAAAGCAACGACGATTTGTCCATTTCTAGCGTGACTTTGTTGCTCAATAATAACCCAGTCACCCTCAAATATACCGTCATCAATCATAGAATCACCTTTAACTTGAAGAATATAGCAAGGCTTATCTGTTTTGATTTCGTCAGGCACATTCATGTAACAAATGTTTTCTAAAGCTTCAATGGGTGTACCAGCGGCTATGGCACCAACAAAGGGTGTCCCTTGTTGTTCAGGTTCAGCTAAAGATACATTTTGTTCTAGGTATTGTGCCGTTAGACGAACCCCTCGCTGCTTTCGATTAAGTGCTTCTATATAGCCCGCATTAATGAGTTCTTGGATATGTTTATGTAATGAGCCTCTGGATTTCAGACCCATGGCAAAGCATAATTCATCTAATGTGGGTGGCTGTGGAAACCGGTCTTGATTCTCTATAATAAAATCTAAAAGCTGTTGCTGTTTTCTGGTTAAATGATAGATATTATTCATGTCTGTTCTCCATCCGTTTTTGTTAATACTATATCAAGAACAGAAAGAGAACAAGTATTTATTTGTGTTTTCTTTATTTTTTATTAGGGATAATAACTAAGTTATTAATATATAAACTATTTATATCTATTATTAAAGAAATTGAATTTATGTATGATGAAATGTGTTTATGGCGATAAACATTTCATCAATATACAGAAACAGCATTTGAACAAACCCAAACAGCCGCATTGATTGTTGAAAAATTGATAAGCTTTGGTCTTGAAAACCATCAAAGTCTTGGAATAACGGGGGGCTGTTGCCAGTTTATATTCAGGAGATAGCACTAAAAAAATAGCTTTGCGTGCTGATATGAATGCCTTGTATATTGATGAAAAAACGAGTTCTCTTATAAATCACACCATCAAGGAAAAATTCATGCCTGTGGACATGACGGCATTCTGCCATGTTATTGACCGCTGCCAGTTGTGTGCGGATGGAGTACAGAAACTAGAGTTTACACCAAGTAAATGAGGATTTTGAGTGCCGCCCAAGCATAAGTGGTGGAGTATATTTTGAACAGGTTCTAAGGGCTAAGACTTATAAACTACTTTTGCTGTGCCAGGAGTACTGATGATTTTTCCAACAGAAAAAACAGTTTCGCCCTGTGCCGTTAATGTCTTTTTTGTTTCAGCTTCATCATTAGCATCTACACAAACAATCATACCTATTCCACAATTAAACGTGGTTAACATATCGGCTTGAGAAATATTACCGCGTGCCTGTAGCCATTTAAAGATTTCAGGGAACTGCCAGCTGGATAAGTCAATTTTTGCATTAAGACCTTCAGCCAAGACTCTGGGTAAATTTTCTGTTAAACCGCCCCCCGTTATATGAGCCATAGCATGTACTGGGACTGTTTTTAACAGTTCCAGTAAGGGTTTAACGTAGATTTTTGTCGGTTCAAGTAATGCTTTACCTAATGGCATTTCATTGATCAATTCTGACAAGGAGGATTGATCTTTTTCTATTACCTTGCGTATCAATGAATAGCCGTTAGCATGTGGCCCTGATGAAGCGATACCAATCAATTTATCGCCCACTTTAACTTGACTGCCATCTATAATCTGCTCTTTCTCTACAATACCCACACAAAATCCAGCAAGATCATAATCTCCTTCTGAATACATGCCTGGCATTTCCGCAGTTTCTCCACCGACTAAAGCAGCACCTGCTAATTCACAGCCTTTTCCAATTCCTTCTACAACCGATGCAGCAATATCAACTTCTAGTTTTCCTGTTGCATAATAATCAAGAAAAAACAGAGCTTCTGCGCCTAAAACGATAATGTCATTAGCACACATGGCAACTAGGTCTATACCAATAGTATTATGAATACCCAGTTCAACAGCGAGTTTTAATTTAGTCCCCACCCCATCGGTTGCTGAAACCATTATGGGGTTTTTATAGCTATCTAATGGTAATTCAAATAATGCACCAAAACCACCTAAACCAGCCATTACACCAGGCCGTCGAGTCCTGGCAGCAATAGGTTTAATACGCTCAACCAGATTATTACCCGCCTCTATATCAACGCCAGCACTTTTGTAATCTAAACCTTCTTGATTTTGTTGGCTCAATGTGATTTTCTCTATTTCTAATAGTTAATGATAAAACTGCCGATATTGTACAAGACATCACTCTATTTGTGTAAGGTTATGAAAATGGTATTAGATGGATTTCAAGGCGTTTATGACCGTTTGTCACCCTATTATGCCGCTAAATCAAGCAGAATAATGACTTCAGTCATTATTTTAGAGTCTCTAATATAAAAGGCATTTCAGCAATCATATTCTGCTTATTGAGAAGTTACCTTAATTTAATTGTAACTACTCGGCGTACTCCGTAACTGCTTAGATTGCCCCCTGTTCTGTTCAAGATCAAGGCGTTCAAGATCAAGGCGAAAGCGCGGAGTTTACAGGTGTAAATGCGCACTTTCAACGCGGCTATTGGAACAAAATAGAGGGCAAGCTGACTCCCGTTACATAATGTCTTCTAAGCTTGATAGGTTTCCTCATTTTAGTCTATAACTTCCAAGATAAATTTTCATTGGCCTTTAAAGGGGTAATGGTTTCATTATCAATAGGGTAACTAGCAGGAACAGTCCATGCTTGTCTTTGCAAAGTCACTGTTTTTTTGTTTCTAGGCAATTGATAAAAATCGGCACCAAAAAAGCTGGCAAAGCCTTCCAGCTTATCTAAAGCATTTTCTTTTTCAAAGACTTCAGCATAAAGTTCTAGTGCAGCATAAGCACTATAACACCCCGCACAACCGCAACTGTTTTCTTTGGCGCTGGTTAAATGCGGAGCACTGTCTGTCCCTAGAAAAAATTTGGGATTTCCACTGATAGCCGCTTTAATTAGTGCTAAGCGATGGTGTTCGCGTTTTATAATCGGTAAACAGTAATGATGGGGGCGGATTCCACCAGCAAGAATTGCATTGCGGTTAAACATTAGATGTTGAGGTGTAATGGTGGCAGCCACTTTATCTGACGCTGAAAGCACAAAATCTACAGCTTCTTTTGTTGTAACATGTTCAACCACAATGCGTAGTTTGGGAAATGTTTTAACAATATTAGCTAGGCTGGATTCTATAAATACTTTTTCACGATCAAAAATATCACATGCATTATCGCTGACTTCGCCATGAATCAATAACGGAACATCCACTTGTTGCATTGCTTCCAGTATAGGATAGATAGATTTAAGTTCATTAACACCAGCATCTGAATTAGTAGTGGCTCCAGCTGGATATAGTTTGAAAGCATGAACATATTCTGAGTTGGCTACTTTCTTTACCTCATTAACAGTTGTCTTGGCTGTTAAATATAAAGTCATCAAAGGATTAAAACTTGTCCCCACTGGAAGTGCTTGAAGAATTTCTGAACGGTAATTTAAGGCCTCATTAACTTTGGTAATCGGAGGTTTTAAATTGGGCATAATAATTGCTCGGGCAAACTGATTAGCAGTATGGGCAATGACTGTTTTAAGAACCGAACCATTTCTTACATGTAAATGCCAGTCATCAGGTTGAGTCAGCGTTAATTTATCCATTGTGTATATTTGTTCGATTATAAAGTCTGCTATATTTTATACAAGGTACTTGAAAAAATGAATGTCTGAATTCATTAAAACTTTTTTCAAGGGTTCAAACAAATGAAAACGCATTTGTAAAATGTCCATTTAAGCAATATACAGGGTTCGTAGTTTATAAAGTAGATTTTGCTTTAGAATATCGCTATCAAATATAAATGTTGTTCATCTCCATATAGGAACAACTATTAAGGTGATAATCATTACTTTCGCCTAAACAGAAACAATAAGTAAGTATTTGAAATATATATAATAATACAGTATTATACGGCAACCTAATCTATACTAAACTACTTAAATAAAAAACATGCTGTTATTATCCAAAAAACAAGACTGGCTAGGTAACGTCCGAGGTGATGTACTTGCTGGAACTGTTGTTGCTCTAGCCCTCATTCCTGAAGCTATTGCCTTCTCTATTATTGCTGGTGTAGACCCCAAAGTTGGCTTATACGCCTCTTTTTGTATTGCCTTTATTACCTCTCTCATTGGCGGCCGACCTGGCATGATCTCTGCCGCAACAGGTGCTATGGCCTTGTTAATGGTAACCTTGGTTAAAGACCATGGCTTACCGTATTTATTAGCAGCCACTCTATTGACGGGTGTATTACAAATTGTTTCTGGCTATTTAAAATTAGGTAGCCTTATGAGCTTCATCTCTCGTTCTGTTGTCACGGGTTTTGTTAATGCCTTGGCAATATTGATTTTTATGGCTCAACTCCCTGAACTCACCAATGTAACATGGCATGTTTATGCTATGACCGCAGCAGGTTTAGGTTTTATTTATTTGTTCCCTTACATTCCATTCATAGGAAAAATATTACCCTCCCCGCTGATTTGTATCATTGCCTTAACAGGCGTGTCTATGTATCTAAAACTAGACATTCGAAGCGTCGGTGATATGGGAGAATTACCAGACACCTTACCTATTTTTCTTTGGCCTGAAGTGCCATTAACGCTAGAAACATTACTGATTATTTTACCCTATTCAGTTCCTTTAGCCGTTGTTGGACTATTAGAATCATTAATGACTGCTACCATTGTTGATGACTTAACAGATACTAGTAGCGATAAAAACAGAGAATGTAAAGGTCAGGGTATTGCAAATATTGGCGCAGGATTATTGGGTGGCATGGCTGGCTGTGCAATGATTGGACAATCAATCATCAATGTTAAATCAGGCGGACGAGGTCGTTTATCAACGATGGTAGCGGGCTGTTTTTTATTGATTATGGTGGTGTTTTTAGATGAATGGATTAAACAAATCCCTATGGCTGCATTAGTTGCGGTCATGATTATGGTCTCTATTGGTACTTTTAGCTGGGAATCTATTATCAATTTAAAACAACATCCTTTGTCCGCTAATATTATTATGGCTGTGACCGTTGTTGTTGTTGTATGGACTCATAATTTAGCATTAGGTGTATTTGTCGGCGTACTACTGGCATCATTGTTCTTTGCTAATAAAATCAGCCACTTTATGTATGTTAGCTCTGCATTAAATAACGCCACAGAAACCCGAATTTATGATGTTCATGGTCAGGTTTTCTTCAATTCTGCAGATCGGTTTGTGGCTGAATTTGATTTTAAAGAGGTCATCGACAATATTATTATTGATTTAACACACGCCCACTTTTGGGATATATCCGCTGTTTCCGCTCTGGATAAAGTCGTTATAAAATTTCGTAGAGAAGGTGCAGAAGTTAGACTAATCGGCTTAAACCAAGCCAGTTCTACTATTATTGACCGGTTTGGAATACATGATGATCCTGAAGAAATTGAAAAAGTAATGGGAGGGCACTAATGAACACTATGACAAAAAAAGTCGTTGCCTGCATTGATGGCTCTATTCTCACAGAATCAGTCTGTGACTATGCCGCTTGGGTTTCAAATAAAACACTCGCATCTGTACAACTACTACACACTATAAATCATCATCAGGAGTCATCAATGACTTCAGATTTATCAGGCAACATTGGTTTAGGCAGTCAAGCGCATTTACAAGAAGAAATTACCCTGCTTGAACAACAACAAAGCAAACTCAAGCTACAGCAAGGAAAGCTAATGCTCGAAGCTGCCAAACAACGCATACAACAAAGCGGCATCAATGCACCAATTTGTACACAGCGACATGGTGATTTAATAGAATCACTGATTACACTGGAAGAAGATATTCGAGTGCTGGTTCTGGGATTAAGAGGGCATGTTCATGCGGATCAGCCGCATCAGATAGGGGCAAAATTAGAATCTATCATTCGTTCTCTGCACCTCCCTATTTTGGTCATCAATAGTGCTTTTAAAACGCCTAAACGCTTTATGATTGCCTATGATGGTAGTAAAGTCGCTAATAAAGTCATTAAAATGATAGCTGCCAGCCCTCTTTTCAGAAATATGAGTTGCCATCTAGTCTGTGTTAACAACGATGAAAAAACAGCATCAAAATTATTAGAACAAGCCGTTAACACACTTAAACCAGTTGATGGTCTCGATTTAACTTCATCACAATTAAAGGGTAACGTCGTTCAGGAACTCTGTGCCTATCAGCAACAGTATGATATTGATTTAACTATAATGGGTGCTTTTAGCCATATCCGTATTCATGATATGTTGCTAGGCAGCTTTACCCATAAAATGCTGGTTAATGCCAATAAACCGCTTCTGTTATTAAGATGAGAACTCAGCATAACTCATAAACGGATAAAAAAGGTCAGTCAAAATAACGCACAATAGCTCACTATTACACTTGTATTTTGACTAAAACCTGAAAAATTCTATCACTTTTTTCTCATCGCCAGAGTTATGCTGAGGTCTCAAGATAATTTATAGCGTCCTGTTTGTACAGAATTTTTATTTCACCTAGATTGAAATGGTGGCTCAATTGAGGTTGAGATAAAACCGTTTATGCTCGTCTATGAGGGGGTTTAACAAGAAGAACGGGATGTCGGCAATCACAATTTTACTGGTGGTGTGCGATTTGAAATCCCATTCTAAACATATCTTAATCCAGCCAGACAGCAAATAACAAACATCTTTCTGTCTAGTTTTATCCCTGTTCCCGTTAATAACAATCTTTATTCCATTGGTAACTACTCAGCGTACTCCATAACGCTTAGATTGCCCTCTGTTCTGTTCAAGATCAAGGCGTTCAAGATCAAGGCGTTCAAGAACAAGGCGAAAGCGCGGAGTTTACAGAGGTGTAAATGCGCACTTTCAACGCGGCTATTGGACAAAATAGAGGGTAAGCTGAGTAGTTACATTCCATTTTTCTTTGAAATGACAGTCACTTTTCCTGACTATATCTATCTCAGTTTATGAGATAATCGCCCCTTTAAATTTAAAGACATATTGATAAGCGCTAGTTTCCAATGGTTAAAATCAATTTTAGGGGAAATACATGACAGCATTGATTGGCATTATCATGGGCTCAACATCTGATTGGGATACTATGATACATGCCGCTGACACACTTAAACAACTCAACATTCCACATGAAGTAAAAGTCATTTCTGCCCACAGAACGCCTGACAAATTATTTCAATATGCCGAAACAGCTGAAACAAAAGGGCTTGAAGTTATCATTGCAGGAGCAGGTGGAGCGGCCCACTTACCAGGCATGACCGCCGCTAAAACAGTGCTTCCGGTATTAGGTGTCCCTGTACAATCAAAAGCACTTAATGGAATGGACTCCTTATTATCTATCGTACAAATGCCAGCCGGCATCCCAGTTGGTACATTAGCCATAGGTCGTGCAGGAGCAATCAATGCAGCATTATTGGCGGTTTCAATAGTAAGCAACAAACACCCTGAATATCGTGTCGTGCTTAACGACTATCGACAAAAACAAACGGACACAGTATCTGCCAACCCTGACCCTCGAATGATAAATCAATGAAAATCGGAATTTTGGGAGGAGGACAGCTCGCCCGTATGCTTGCTTTGTCTGGCTACTCATTAGGTTTAGAATTTATCATTCTTGACCCAAGTAAAGAGGCTGGCGCAACTGGACTAGGTAAACATCTTCAAGGTCAATACGATGACCCAACCTTATTAGCTAAACTTGCTGAAGAGGCTGATGTAATCACCTATGAATTTGAAAATGTGTCGGCTGAAGCAACCCGTTTTCTATCTCAACATACCCAAGTATATCCAGCACCTAACGCTTTAAGTATTGCTCAAGATCGTCTGCAAGAAAAAAACTTCTTCCATCAACTCAATATTCCTACAGCTAATTTTGCCACTATTGCCAGCTTAGAAGATTTGCAACAAGCAATGACACACATTGCGTATCCTGCTATTTTAAAAAGTCGCAGAATGGGCTACGATGGTAAAGGTCAAGTTGTCTTAAAGTCATCCGATCAATTAGCTGAGGCATGGGATGCAATGCAAGGCGTTGCTTCAATTGTCGAAAGCTTTGTCCCCTTTCAAAGAGAAATATCTATTATTGCTGCAAAACGAGCAAGCGGTGAAATTGTCTTTTATCCCGTCTCTGAAAATATACATAGTCAAGGTATTTTAAGAGTTTCAGAATGTTGTAAAAATGATGGTTTACAACGTCAGGCAGAAGACTATGTAGTACGCATATTAACTGCCTTAGATTATGTGGGTATTATTGCCCTGGAATTATTTGATGTTAATGGCAAGCTATTTGCCAACGAATTTGCACCTCGCGTACACAATTCTGGCCATTGGACTATTGAAGGTGCAGAGACCAGTCAATTTGAAAATCATTTGCGTGCTATTACTGACTTGCCATTGGGTTCAACTGAAGCTCGTGAACATACCGCTATGGTTAATTTCATAGGAGGATTACCGTTAACTGAACGTATTTTGGGAATACCTCATACCCACATCCATCTTTATGACAAAGCACCAAGAAAAGGAAGAAAATTGGCTCATGCAACTATTCGGACAGGTGATTTTGCACAATACTCTCAATCACTTCAGCGTTTGAAAATATTAGCTGAATCTACAGACGATTCATAAGCTAATTCCTTGCCATTAAATACACTCTTTTCTAATCACAACTTTTTAAAAAAACTTTTAACAGCCCAATCAATATTGAGAACTCAGCATAACTCTGGACGGATAAAAAAAGCACTGATTACCTTTACTTTAAATTGATATATCATGTAATACCGTTTATTCTTGAAAATGGTATAACATCAACCCTCTAATATCTTACTGCCCTATGAGTATTACCATTAAGAACGAATCAGAAATAAATAAAATGCGCATTGCTGGGAAGTTAGCATCTGAAGTTTTAGAAATGATTGAGCCACATGTTATTCCTGGTGTTACGACTAATGAATTAGATAAATTATGCCACGACTACATTGTTAAAGAACAACAAGCTATTCCTGCCCCTCTTAATTATCGAGGCTTCCCCAAATCTATCTGCACCTCGGTAAACCAAACTATTTGTCACGGCATCCCCAATGAAAAACGACTAAAAAAAGGAGATATTGTCAATATTGATATTACAGTTATCAAAGATGAATATCACGGGGATACCAGCAAAATGTTCGCCGTAGGCACCGTTAGTCAATTTGCTCAACGGCTGATGAAGGTTACTCAAGAATCATTATATCTAGGTATAGAACAGGTTAAACCTAGTGCCACTTTGGGTGACATTGGCCATGCTATTCAAAAACATGCAGAATCCAACCGCTATTCTATAGTTCGTGAGTTTTGTGGGCATGGAATAGGCAAAAATTTTCACGAAGACCCTCACGTCATGCATTTTGGCAAAGCGGGAAAAGGTGAAGTGCTTGAAGCGGGCATGATCATCACCATAGAACCTATGCTTAATCTTGGCAAGCGACACATGAAAGTACAAAAAGATGGCTGGACAGCAGTAACCAAAGACCGCAGCCTTTCTGCTCAATGGGAACACACTATCTTGGTCACTCCAACAGGCCATGAAGTATTAACCTTTCGCCAGGAAGAATTGTGAGCATCAATACAAGCTTAATCAGTAAAAACCTTCTTTCTCAAGATAATAGCTTTAACCTACTTAAAGAAATCATCCACAATAAAAATGAAGAGCTTACTAAAAAATTTAACCCACAACAGGCTGTAGATACCCTACTACTTGAAAAATCAGCTTTTATTGATGAAATTTTAATCCATTGCTGGCATCATTTTCTTAAAGCTCAAGCACAGCATTTATGTCTAATTGCTACGGGTGGATATGGTCGTAATGAACTTTTTCCAAATTCTGATATAGATGTTCTCATATTGCTTAAAGACTCTGATATCCAAGATTTCCAGAACGATTTGTCTGATTTTAGTAATTATCTTTGGGATATAGGTCTTAAACCCGGTCAAAGTGTTCGGACTATTGCCGAATGTCTGCAACAAGCATCAGAAGATCAAACTATCATGACCAATTTGCTTGAATTTAGATTGATCACTGGCAGCCCCGTTTTGTTTTCAGACCTCAACAAACAAATCAATCGAAAAGAATTGTGGTCATCAAAAGACTTTTTTTCTGCAAAAATGCAGGAACAAGAGACACGTTATGCAAAACACCACGATACAGCTTATAACCTTGAGCCTAATATAAAAGAAGGGCCCGGCGGTTTAAGAGATTTACAAAATATCGCTTGGGTATTCAAACATCACTATAAAACATCTTCGCTAAACGAGCTCATTGAATATGATCTTCTTTCCGAGGCTGAATTCAATCAACTAAAAGCCGCCAGAAATATTTTATGGGCAATACGTTTCGCTCTACATACGCTCACCCAGCGCTGTGAAGATAGGCTTCTATTTAACCATCAACGTGACCTAGCTCAACAATTTGGTTTTACCAATGAGAATAACGAGCCTGATGTAGAACAATTCATGCAACATTACTTTAAAACAGTCATGGAATTAGAACGCATGAATGAAATGTTATTACAACTGTTTAAAGAAAATTTCTTTGATACCTCACTGGTTAAGCAGCTTTACCCCGTTAGCAAACATTTTGTTTCCGTTAACAAATACATTGAAGTTAAAGATCTTGATACCTTTGAAAAATCTCCTCTTGCGCTCCTTGAGATTTTTCTAGTATTACAACTAAACCCATCTCTGGTAGGTGTTAGAGCATCTACCATCCGCTTAATCAGGAAAAACCTACATCTAATCGATGATTCTTTTCGCAACGATAGCAAGGCTAACAAGTTATTTATAGCTATTTTTAAATCACCAAGAGGTCTTACACACCAGTTAAGGCAAATGAATCGATACGGTGTGTTAGCAGCTTATTTACCTAGTTTTGCTAATATTGTTGCCCGCATGCAATATGACTTATTTCATATCTACACTGTTGATGCGCATACACTGTTTGTTTTAAGAAATTTGCGTCGTCTGTCTATAGAAAAACACCAAGATGAATTGCCTTTTTGTAACAGTGTTTTTTTACGTATTCGTAAACCAGAAATATTATATTTTGCTGCTTTGTTCCACGATATTGCTAAAGGCTTAGGAGGCGATCATTCTATTTTGGGTGAAGAAATTGCCCGTAATTTTTGCAAACAACATGGTTTATCAAAAAGCGATAGTAAATTAATTGCTTGGATGGTTCGTAATCACTTAATCATGTCCACGACAGCACAAAAGAAAGACATAAACGACCCCGATGTTGTCCATAAGTTTGCTTTACAAGTCGGTAACATTGAATATTTGAATCATCTTTATTTATTTACCGTAGCCGACATTCGAGGCACCAACCCCAGTTTATGGAATTCATGGAAAAATTCATTATTATTAGAGCTATACAGCCATACGCATAGTGCACTACATAGAGGACTGCAAAACCCGATTGCTAGGTCAGAACGACTTTATGAAAACAAGCAGGAAGCAAAAGATGAGTTAATAGGGCTGGGAATTTCTGAAGCCACTATTAACAATACCTGGAAAAGAATCAGTGATGATTATTTTTTACGTTATTCAGCAGATGAAATTGCCTGGCACACCATAGCCATTGCTTCTACACCTAAAAGTGAGTTGCCATTAGTACTTTTACGCCCTCAAAACCAAAGAGGTAGCGTGGAAGTTTTTGTTTATGCCAATAATGAAAACAATATTTTTTCAATCAGCGCAAACACACTGGATCAACTAGGTTTAACTATTCTTGATGCACGCATAATCACCATCCCTTTATCAGAAACCGAACAATGTGTACTCAACAGCTTCCAAGTACTGGAACAAACAGGGGAATCCATTAACGATTTAGACCGAGAAATCCGTATATGTAAAACTCTGCAACTCAACCTGCTCAATTTAAAGGTTAATGAGCAACCTAATATTCACAGAGAATCGAGACAAGCCAAACATTTTCCTATTGCCAGCAAAGTTTACTTCCACAAAGATCCGTTAAGTAGATACACCATGATAGAGTTAATAACAACAGATCATGCAGGTTTGCTAGCCATAATAGGTCAAGTATTTAACGACTTAGAATTGGTATTACATAACGCAAAAATTGCCACTATCGGCAGTAGAGCAGAAGATATGTTTTATGTAACTGATACACAGCTACGCCCGATTTTGGACGAGAATATACTTGAAACTATCCAAACTCAATTACTGTTAGCCCTACAAAATCAAGAAAATAAATAGAGGCTATGAAGAATGGAATGGGTAAATTCTGTAGCATCAGACAATTCCCCTATTCCAAAACAGATAAATAGCTCCGCAAGATTTACCCTTACCTTAGGGTTAAACGCCCCCTTGGTTTATATCTAACATTGAAATTCTAAGCGATGAACTCAGCCTACAGAATAGATTCCCCTCGCGCCAATTTGGGTAATTCCCCATTAAGTCCTGTCGCCATCCGCATCACTTTGTTTTTTGCAGGAAAAACCCGTTCGACCATCCCTAAGCCTAAGTTTCTTATAAACTTTAATGGTAGTATGTCATTGCTAAAAACACGGTAAAAAGTATCCATGACGGTCATCATTCTTAGGTTTTTATTTCTACGCATTTTTTCATAACGATTCAAAACACCTATATCAGCAACATCCTCGCCTTTTACATAAGCATCAACGAGTACTTCCGCTAAAGCCGCAGCATCTAGCAGGCCGATATTAACACCCTGTCCTGCCAGAGGATTAATCATATGCGCGGCATCACCGACCAATGCTACACCTGTCTTTACATATTGTTGGGCATGCTGGCGTTTTAACGGGAAACTGGCAACAGCTAAAACTTGTTTAATTGTGCCTAAACAATCAGGAAAAGCGGCACTAAGCTCTGCTATCAAAGCCTTATTAGAGAGACTTTTAAATCGTTTGATTGCCTCTACAGAGTTATACCAAACTAATGAACCACAATTTCCTGATAACGGTAAAAAAGCTTGCGGTCCACTAGGTACGAATCGTTGCCAGGTAATATCTTGTTGCTCATAATCTGTTTCAATAGAAATAACCATGGCATGTTGTTTATAATCCCAACCAGTAACACCTATATTAACTAATTGCCTAACTCTGGAATCCCCACCATCAGCAGCCACAATAACTTTTGCAGTTATTTTACTACCATCAGCCAGCTCTATAACGGATGGCTGCATGCCATCATAATCAATCTTTTTAATAGTTGCTGGAGCCATTAACTCAATATTATCCAACTCGGCTAATCTATCTAATAATGCCAATTGAATAATTCTATTTTCAACAATAAAACCTAATTCATTGCGATTGATATCTTTACAGTTAAATTCAGTATCCCCCGCTGTTTCCCAGACTCGCATACGCTTAAAAGGACAACAGCGACGATTTAACACACCTTTCCAAGCACAGATCTGTTGCAAAATAGTTTGTGAGGCGATACTCAAAGCAGAAACGCGAAGATCATGAGGCTGGTCAAGGGCAAAGCTATGAGGAATCATTTGCTCAATAACGGCCACCTTTAACTCACTGCCGCCTAAGCAACAACCTACCGTTGCACCTACCATTCCTCCACCAATAATGGCAATATCAAATTCTTTATTCATAAATCACAGCTACTTAATTTGTAACGGCTGACAATAACAACCCCCCTGTATTTTTGCAACAATCTTGCTTTATAAAATTGATTTTTGTATAATCCGCTGGCTAAATATTAATGTAATGCATGGAAAACTTGGCGTTTTTCTGACGGTATTTAATCAAAAAATAAATAGGGGATAGCTACAAAGCTCACATCAAGTGATTACTCTTGGTTCAGTAGTTCCTAGAAACTGTACAAATAGAAAATAATCAGGAAATCACTTTAAAAATCAAATTTCCTCTATTGCACTTAGATGATGCGTAATAAATAAACCACCTAATTTTTATTCATCTTTAAAGTGCGGCGAAGGGGCTATGTGACCTAAGTTGTAGCACCTAAGATGGATAAAAACCCACAAGACAGGTGGGTCATTTGTTACGAATTGCCTTAGACAGTCACTTCTTTTTTCTGGTTACAATTCAGTCCAGCCAAGCCATTTTAAATGTTTGCTATCCAAAGCAAACCAATAAACCTTGCTAAGCCATAAGGTGTATAAGAATGTTGAAACAGACACATGAAATACCTCGTAAACAAGGGCTTTATGACCCAGCTAACGAAAAAGATAGCTGCGGTGTTGGCTTTATTGCCCATATCAAAGGCCAACGCTCACATAAAATCATCCAAGATGCAGCAACTGCATTAGAAGCGATGACACATCGTGGTGCCTGTGGGTGTGAAGAAAACACCGGAGATGGTGCTGGAATCATGACAGCATTACCCTTAGAATTTTTAAACAAGATTGCGAAAACAGAGTTTGGCATTGAGTTACCAGAATCTGGAAAATTTTCAGCCGGCTTGGTGTTTCTACCGCAACTTGATGAAGAACGCACCCAATGTAAAAAAATAGTTGAACAATTCATTAGTGCGCAAGGGCAAAAATTAATTGGCTGGCGTAGTGTACCAGTAGCTGCTGATGCCGCTGATATTGGTCCATCTGCTCGTGCTACCGAACCTGTTATAGAACAACTTTTTATTGAAACTGCTGACGGTCTTGATAGTGAAGCCTTCGAAAGACAGCTATATTTAATCCGCAAACAAGCATCACATGCTTTGCGTGGTGACAAAACTTTGCAGCAATGCAAAATGTTTTATATCTGTAGTCTGTCCAGCAAAGTTATCATTTATAAAGGGCAACTGATGCCTAGACAAGTGGTTCCTTACTATCCCGACTTAACAGACCCTGATTTTACATCGCACCTAGCGATGGTACATTCACGCTTTAGCACTAATACATTTCCCTCTTGGGATCGTGCGCAGCCGAATCGTTTTATGAGTCACAATGGTGAAATCAACACCATGCGTGGCAATAAAAACTGGATGAAGGCACGTGAAGGTGTTGCTAAAAGCGAATTATTTGGTGATGATTTAAGCAAAATATTTCCTGTCGTTGAGCCAGAATGTTCTGACTCAGGTACTTTTGATAACGTTTTGGAATTTCTGTTAATGTCTGGACGTTCATTACCAGAAGCGGTGATGATGATGGTGCCAGAAGCTTGGCAAAACCATGAAACCATGCCAGCAGATAAGCGTGCTTTCTATGAATTTAATTCAGCCATGATGGAGCCTTGGGATGGCCCTGCTTCGATTGTATTTTCTGATGGCAAATATATTGGTGCGGTACTTGATCGTAACGGTCTACGCCCCAGTCGTTATTATTTAACCCATGACGACCATGTTATTATGGCTTCTGAAGTTGGTGTTGTAGCTATCGAACCAGAAAAGGTAAAATTTAAAGGCCGTCTAAAGCCAGGTCGTATGTTCTTGGTCGATTTTGAAAAAGGCGTTTTAATTCCTGATGAAGAATTAAAAAGCAACTTTTCCAAGCAACGTCCTTATGCTGATTGGCTAAGAGACCAACGCATTAAGTTAAGTGAATTACATCCTAATAAAGAAGCTCATGGTTTTGATCCTGAGACTTTATTATCGCGCATGCAAGCTTTTGGATTTACCACTGAAACTATGCAATTCATGCTATTACCGATGCTTCGCGAAAAACGTGACCCACTGGGTTCCATGGGTAACGACTCTGCATTGGCCTGTCTATCCGACCAGCCCCGCATGCTTTATGATTATTTCAAACAGTTATTCGCGCAAGTCACTAATCCATCCATTGATTCAATCCGCGAAGAGATCATCATGTCTTTGGAATGTTATATTGGTCCAGAAGCTAATCTACTCAGTACCAGCCCCGAGCATTGTCATCGTTTATTAATCGAGCACCCAATCCTGTCTAATGAACAATTAGCAGCGATCAAATACATGGATCATCGCGGCTGGAAAACACAAACTATTGACATTACCTGGCCTAAGTCTGAAGGCAAAGCAGGCTTGTCTTATGCATTGGACAGAGTTTGTAATGAAGCAGAACAAGCCATAGCCAATGGTTTTCAACTGGTTGTACTGTCTGACCGTAAAATAAGTAACGACCGCATCGCCCTACCTGCGTTATTGATCACAGGTGCCGTTCATCACCATTTAGTCAGTCAGTTCAAACGTACCCAAATCGGGATCGTTGTAGAAACCGGAGAAGCCAGAGAAGTTCATCACCATTGTCTGTTAATAGGCTTTGGAGCAGATGCTATCAATCCTTATTTAGCCTTTGAATCCTTATGCCAAGCTCGTCGTGACGGCCTGATGGAAGCTGATATGACCGATGATAATGCTATTGTTGCTGGCTATCGCAAAGCCGTGGCCAAAGGCATGCTGAAAGTCATGGCAAAAATGGGAATTTCCACCTTGCAAAGTTACAAAGGCGCACAAATATTTGAAGCCGTAGGGATAAAAGACGAAGTGATAGACCGCTGTTTTACGGGGACTGCCAGCCGTATTCAAGGCGTTAATTTTGATGTGCTCGCGACCGAATCAATGCGCAGACATGAAATTGGCTTTCCTGAAGAACAAAATATTAAAAATGAATTATTGCCTAATAATGGCGAATATCACTGGCGTGCTGGTGGCGAACGCCATATGTGGGATCCACAAGCCATCTCCGATATTCAAACAGCTACGCGTACTAATAGCCAAGAGACTTATCAGCAATTTGCTGATCACATGAATAATGATGCTAAAACCCGCTGTTCATTTAAAGGTTTATTAACTTTTAATGAAAACTTAGCTAGCGTTCCACTAGAAGAAGTTGAATCAGCTGCTGAAATCGTTAAACGCTTCTGCACAGGGGCAATGAGTTTTGGCTCTATTTCAGCTGAAGCGCATGAATCGTTAGCCATTGCTATGAATCGTCTTGGTGGTAAAAGCAATACTGGTGAAGGCGGAGAAGATGTTGCTCGCTTCACACCTATGGAAAATGGTGATAGTAAGCGTTCTGCCATTAAACAAATTGCATCTGGTCGTTTTGGTGTCACCATTTGGTATTTAGCTAATGCTGATGAATTGCAAATTAAAATATCTCAAGGTGCCAAGCCAGGTGAAGGTGGTGAATTACCAGGAACCAAAGTGGACAGCTATATCGCTAGCTTACGTCATTCAACACCTGGCGTTGGCTTGATTAGCCCTCCTCCCCATCATGATATTTATTCGATTGAAGATTTGGCACAGCTAATTTCCGATCTTAAAAACTCAAACCCCTCAGCACGTATTAGTGTGAAACTGGTTTCTGAAGTGGGTGTTGGAACTATCGCATCAGGTGTTGCTAAAGCCCATGCTGATCATATTCTAATTTCAGGTGATGGTGGCGGCACTGGTGCATCGCCTTTGACCAGTATTAAACATGCTGGTTTACCTTGGGAATTAGGCATTGCTGAAACACATCAAACGCTAGTGATGAATGATTTGCGTTCACGTGTCACCCTGCAAACTGATGGTGGTTTAAAAACTGGGCGAGATGTGGTGATTGCCGCTTTATTAGGTGCTGAAGAATTTGGTTTTAGTACTGCCCCCTTAATTTCTCTGGGTTGCATTATGATGCGCAAATGTCATCTTAATACTTGTCCTGTCGGTATTGCCACACAAGATAAAGAGTTACGTAAGAAATTTAGTGGCGACCCAGAATATGTTGTTAATTATCTGATCATGGTTGCTGAAGAAGCCCGTGGCATTATGGCTAAACTAGGTTTCCGCACTGTCAATGAAATGGTTGGACGTACCGATATTCTGGAAACCAATAAAGCCATTGAACACTGGAAGTCAGATGGCCTAGATTTAACATCACTCCTGGCCGTTGCTCCTAAGCCTCATGATAAGGTAGAGGTCTACAAAACCAGAGAACAAGATCACGGCTTAGATAAGGTGATTGATAATAAGCTCATTGAATTATCCAAAGACGCACTGGAAAATGGCAACAAAGTAAACTTTGAATTACCCATCATTAATACAGATCGTACAGTGGGAACTATTCTCAGTCATACACTGGTTAAAAAATGGGGTAACTCCATGTTGCCAGAAAATACCATCAATATTAAATTCAGTGGCTCTGCTGGACAAAGCTTCGGTGCTTTTCTTGCCAAAGGTATATCCATGGAAATTGAAGGTGATGCCAATGATTATGTAGGTAAAGGACTTTCAGGCGGTAATATTGCAGTCTATCCACCTAAAGTCAGTAGTTTCAAAGCCGAAGATAATATGATTGTCGGTAACGTAGTGCTGTATGGTGCAACATCAGGACAGGCCTTCTTCCGTGGTCATGCTGCTGAACGTTTCTGCGTTCGTAACTCAGGGGCTAATACTGTCGTTGAAGGCGTAGGTGATCATGCCTGTGAATATATGACAGGGGGTCGCGTTGTAGTCCTCGGTACAACAGGACGAAACTTTGCTGCTGGCATGAGTGGTGGCATCTCCTATATTTGGGATAAAGACGAACTCTTTGCCCAAAACTGTAATATGGGTATGGTTGATCTGGAAAAGGTCGATCAGGAACACGATATTGACGAACTCTATGGTTTAATAAAACTACACCAAAAACACACGGATTCGACTGTAGCTCAACAAGTTTTAGATAATTGGGATACTGTCTTGGCTCAATTCGTTAAAGTGATGCCGACTGACTACAAACGTGTTTTAGCTGAACGAGTAAAACACGATGAAGAACAAGAACTAACTGTACCTGGAGCAATGACCGATGGGTAAGCCTACAGGATTCAAAGAATACCAACGTGAAACGATACCCTATCGTGACCCTATGTTACGTCTTAATGATTATGCAGAAATATATACCGCTCCTGTAGATGAACACCTACATACACAGGGCGCTCGATGTATGGATTGTGGCGTACCCTTTTGCCAGTCAAGTACAGGTTGCCCCGTTGATAACCTGATTCCTGAATGGAATGATCTGGTTTATCGTGGTCGCTGGCGTGATGCACTGGATCGTCTACACAAAACCAATAATTTTCCTGAATTTACTGGGCGTGTCTGCCCTGCACCTTGTGAAGGTTCTTGTGTGCTTGGGCTGACAGAACCTCCAGTCACTATCAAAAATATTGAAAACACAATCATTGATCGTGGTTTTGCAGAAAACTGGGTAAAAGCAAAACCTCCTGTTAATGAAACAGGTCAATCCGTAGCGATTATTGGTTCTGGCCCTGCTGGCCTTGCTGCTGCTCAACAATTACGTCGCCTAGGACATAAAATCACAGTTTATGAACGTGCTGATCGTATTGGTGGCTTGCTAATGTACGGTATTCCCAATATGAAACTGGAAAAACGGGTGATAGATCGCCGTGTTCAGCAATTGCGTAGTGAAGGTGTAGAATTTCGCACCAATACCCATATTGGTAAAGCTGAATGTTTTCCTGCTGGTCATGTTAATACCATCATGCAAAATGCCAATCATAAGACACACTATATTGATCCTAATGATCTAATAAGTCAGTTTAATGCGGTCTTATGGGCAACGGGTGCAACACAACCGCGTGATTTACCGATTGCAGGACGTGACCTGAATGGCATTCACTTTGCTATGGAATTTCTCACTAAAAACACTAAAAGCTTATTAGATAGCAAACATACAGATGGTTTGTATATCAGTGCCAAAGACAAAAATGTCATTGTTATTGGTGGCGGTGATACCGGAACAGATTGTATTGGCACCTCGTTAAGACATGGCTGTAAATCTTTAGTTAATTTTGAATTATTACCCGAGCCTCCTGTTGAGAGAGCTGCCGATAACCCCTGGCCTCAATGGCCTAAAGTTTTTCGGGTCGATTACGGTCACCAAGAGGCAACTCAGCGCGATGGTAAAGACCCTCGCCAATATTGCATCCTCAGTAAAGAATTTATCAGCGATGGCAATGGCAATCTAGCAGGAATCAAAACGGTTAATGTAGCATGGAAAAAAGATGACAGCGGTCGTTTCCAAATGACTGAAATTGAGGGCAGTGAAAAAGAATGGAAAGCCGATTTAATTACCCTTTCTATGGGCTTTCTTGGGCCTGAACAAACAGCACTTGAAATGATGAACTTAGATCGTGATGGTCGTAGCAATATCCAGGCTAATTATGGCGAATTTTCAACCAGTGTTGAAGGTGTTTTCGCCGCTGGTGACTGCCGCCGCGGCCAATCTCTTGTAGTTTGGGCAATCAATGAAGGTCGTGGTGCAGCAGAAGCTATTCATCAGTACCTTAAAAAACAAAGATAATATCATCTTTATTCCCCCCCCATTATTCAGAACGACCACGAGGGTCGCCCGTACGTTTTTAATAGTATATTTTTATTTGAGTATCTATTCCCAGTTTATTAATCGTAGGGGCAATCCCTTGTGCTTGCCCCCATCCCCTCATATCATAGCCACAAATTAATGAATAATAGACCTAGGAAATGTTTAGGGTATAATCCCCTTTTTGGGGTTTTTGCGAAGTGACTGGCAAAGACCATTTTTTAAATAAAAGTGTTGCCCTTGTGGGTTGATCCCCCATTATTAAATTACGGAGCTTAAGAAAATGTCTATACAACCATTATCCCAACAAATATCTACCCCCCCCCCCCCCCCCCCCCCCCCCCCCCCCCCCCCCCCCCCCCCCCCCAAACCGCTTCATTGCTACCACTCTATTAGTACTATCAAGCTTTTTATTCAGCGCTAGCGCACCGGCAGGCATGCATATAGATGCCGATCACACCCCGAACGATTTTGTTACCAAGTGGAACATCCCTGCAGGTACTGATGAGGAGCGCACCCTCACCTTCCCAGGTGTCGGCAGCTATACCATTAACTGGGGCGATGGCAGCATGCCTGATGTTGTAAGGGGTGTTACTATCGAGCTTGGCAACTACCCCGACCATCCCTACCCCGACATCCCCATGGCGCGCGACTACGAAATCGTCGTCTCAAGCGTCAGCGCCATCGCCCCAAGCACCATCACCCACATCACCCACTTTAACTTGAATAATATCCTAGATAGCGATAAATTAATAGACGTACAGCAATGGGGCACTGCCCGTTGGAGCAGTATGGAGAACGCATTTTATGATGCCAGCAATATGACCATGAACGCCACCGATGCACCAAACCTCTCTAACGTAAGCAGTATGGAAAATATGTTCCGAAGTGCTGAGAACTTTAACACGGACATCAACCACTGGAATGTTGACAACGTAAGGAATATGCGCTTTATGTTTGGCGGTGTCACAGCCTTTAAGCAAAACCTCCACAACTGGAATGTTGCCAACGTAAGCGATATGAGCTTTATGTTTCAGTCTGCCCTTGCCTTTAACGGCAACATCGGCGGCTGGAATGTTGCCAAGGTAGAGAATATGAACAATATGTTCTCCGCTGCCCATGCCTTTAACCAAAACCTCAACACCTGGAATGTTGGCAGGGTAAGGAATATGGGTGCTATGTTCTCTAATGCCACAGCCTTTAACGAAAACATCAGCCTCTGGAATGTTTCCAGTGTAACGAATATGGGCCATATGTTCTTTGGAGCCACTTTGTTTAATCGAGACATCAGCCTCTGGAATGTTTCCAGTGTAACGGATATGAGTTTTATGTTTCAGAATGCCCAAGTCTTTAACAAAAACATCGGCAACTGGAATGTTAGCAATGTAGAGAATATGCAAGCGATGTTCGAGGGTGCCCTATTCTTTGACCAAGACATCGGCAACTGGAATGTTGCCAGGGTAACGAATATGGACCGCATGTTCAACGGTACCAGAGACTTTAACCAAAATCAAAACCTCGGCCCCTGGTATATTGTCCCCACCACCACCTCCAACACCTTCACCCTGGAGACACAAAACGGCGAGTTAGACGGACACAGCCCAACCTATGAACTGGTTCCTGACGCAGAGCAGAATAATTTATTCGACCTAAACAACGACATACTAACCCCAAAAGCTACTACCCCTACCACCTCCAATACTTATAACGTACGGGTGAAAGCCACGGGGTCATTGTTCGGCAGCGCTAATGAACGCACTCTTTCCATAGCCATCACCGACCCAACCGATGCCACTTTAAGCGCCTTGATGCTGTCTGCTGGCACGCTATTACCAGCCTTTACCAGCGACAGATTTGTTTACACGCTCAACCTTGACGATACCGATCCTGATTTGATGCTAACCCCTACCACCAGTCAAATAGGTGCAATGGTAACAGTGAATGGTGAATCAGTTACCAGTGGAAGTGCTCAACCGATAGCCTTGGTGATAGATGCTGCTAATACTATCAACATTGACGTTACTGCCACAGACAGATCAACCCCGCAGAGGTACACCATTAATGTCATCCGTGCGCCGGTATTGGCACTAACCGCACCAGCCAATCAGGTTTACGCAGTGGGTACAACAATCAATCTTCAACTACCAGAGGCAACGGGTGGCAAAGGCTCTCACACCTACACTCTAATGGACGGGTCAAACAACTACGCTACTCCTGTAAATGGATTAACATTTAACCCAGACACCCGAACCCTATCAGGCACCGCTACCACGACAGCAGCACTGGCAACCCTAACCTATACCGTAATGGACAGCATAGACGGCATAGACGTAAGCAGCAGCGCGACTTTCACCATCACCGTGTCAAATACTTACGTTAGTAGCACCGTGGATGCGGCTTCTTCCACTAACGCGGACGGCTTAACAGAAATCACCTTAGGGCAAAGCGATGACAGTGATATTGAAGCCACAGGCACAACCATCACCCTACCAAGCGGGCTGAGTGGCGCTACAATTACCATCGCTACCTTAGCTATGGATAGTGCAACCCTGCCAGCCGATCAACCCGATGAGACTGTCGCGGACAGCCAACGCAGCCTAGTGGATATTGATGTGACTGGTGTCAGTAATGGCAACCCAGTAACCATCTGCCTACCCCACGGCGGCATATCCAACCCAGGTTTGTATCACGCCGAAATTGATGCTGATGATGTTAATAGTTGGGTGCAGTTACCATCCCAGCAGGTTATAGCCACCCTCATCTGTGGCGATGCAACTGCTTTTTCACCTTTCGCCGTATTTGGTGGTATGCAGGGCTTAGACGCAGCAGCCGAGGCACAAGTATTAAATGCGATCTTGCCACAATTACTGAGAGCAACAGCAAAAATAACGGTGAGCAATATCAGCAACCGCATTGACCAAGCATTTTCTAGCTCCCCAGCAGACACTGATGCTAGCCTTAATCTAGGCGGTAGCTCAAGCTTACAAGAGCTAATCAATAACAATGCTCGCACCACGTTACAAGACGGATTGAATATTAAGCAAATGCTTAATAACACATCTTTCCTCATACCGCTGAATGTAGCAGGAGATAATAACTACGGTATTAATAATATGACGCTATGGGGCAGTGGTGATTACCTTAATCTTGCAGATAATGTCTCTGCTGTTGACTGGGAGGGTGAAGTAATCGGTGGTAGTGTGGGTATTGATGCCCGTCTAAACCAAAACCTAATCGCAGGTGCCGCTCTCTCTTACAGTGAAGGTGATGTTGACTATAAACGCGATGGTAGCGAAAATAACAGCAAAGGCACCCTGACCAATACTCTATACAGCATCCACCCTTATATTGCTTATGATTTATCACAAGGGCGTGTATGGGGCGCACTAGGCTATGGTCAAGGCGAGGTAGAAATTAA
>QPIN01000006.1 GCA_003666385.1 Methylococcales symbiont of Hymedesmia sp. n. MRB-2018 | reverse complement strand
CGCTTCATTGCTACCACTCTATTAGTACTATCAAGCTTTTTATTCAGCGCTAGCGCACAGGCAGACTCGCACGAAGATTTTATTACCGTGTGGGATATGTCTAAGGATGATCAGATGCTCACCTTTCCAGGTGAGGGCACTTATAAGATTAATTGGGGCGATGGTAGCGAGACTGTTGAGGTAACCGGCCCTACCGAGTACCTCTACACCGAGGCTAAGAAGTACGAAGTCGTCGTCTCAAACACCATCACTCGCTTTAATTTCACTCCTACTCCAGCGGTTCCAGTTGCAGTTCCAAGGGAGGATGCAGAGAAATTAATAGACGTATCGCAATGGGGTACTGCTAATTGGACTACTATGGAGAATGCGTTTCGGGATACCTCTTCACTAACAATGATGAGTGCTATGGATACGCCAGATCTTTCTGGCGTAAATGATATGGGTGTGAGTATGAGTCGTATGTTCCAAAAGAGTGCCTTTAACGGCAATATCAACAACTGGGATGTTTCCAAGGTAACAGATATGAGTGCTATGTTCGCCAATACCGATGCCTTTAACCAAAACATCGGTGGCTGGAAGGTTGGCAACGTAAAGGATATGACCCAAATGTTCGCCTTAACCGCTGTCTTTAATCAAAATATCGGCGGCTGGGATGTTAGCAGCGTAACGGATATGACAAGTATGTTCACCAGTGCCGGTGCCTTTGACGGCAACATTGGTGACTGGACTGTTTCTAGCGTAACGAAGATGCAGTCCATGTTTCAAGATGCCGTTGCCTTTAATCAAAATATCGGCGGCTGGGATGTTTCCAGCGTAGATACTATGAATGGTATGTTCCAGGGTGCCAGTGCCTTTAACCAAGACATCAGCAAATGGGATGTTTCTAGCGTAATGAATATGACAAATATGCTCAACAATACCCCTGCCTTTAACCAAAACCTCGGTCGCTGGTATGTAAAAGATACTACCGACGACGACCCCGTGACTACTACCCCAGCACTGATAGCACAAAACGACGTGTTAGACAGACAGCCCCCGATCTATGAACTGGTTGATGGAGACGGGGACACCGACAATATCTTATTCACCCTAACCAACACTGGCGCACCCAACATTGGCGTACCCAACACTGGCGTACTAAGCCTAAAAGAAGCAGACCCAACAACTAAAACTTATAGCCTACGGATAAGTGTTGATGGAATAGATCCTCTTGGAGTAAATAGGTTCGGCACTGACAACGAAGTCGCCATTAGACTAGAGGCCGTAGAGAGCGAAGATGGTACAATAATAGGTTACGCCATTGTGGTTCCACTCAATCTAGGACTATCAGCCGAAGAAGTAGCCGCAGCCGAAACACAAATATTAAATGCGATCTTGCCACAACTACTCAGAGCAACAACAAAAATAACAAGGGACAATATCAGCAACCGTATTGACCAAGCATTTTCTAGCTCCCCAGCAGACACTGATGCCAGCCTTAATCTAGGCGGTAGCTCAAGCTTGCAAGAGCTAATCAATAACAATGCTCGCACCACGTTACAAGACGGATTGAATATTAAGCAAATGTTTAATAATTCTTCTTTCCTTATACCGCTGAATGTAGCAGGGGATAATAACTACGGTATTAATAATATAACCCTATGGGGCAGTGGTGATTACCTTAGTCTTGAAGATGATGTCTCTGCTGTTGACTGGGAGGGTGAGGTCATCGGTGGTAGTGTGGGTATTGATGCCCGTCTAAACCAAAACCTAATCGCAGGTGCCGCCCTCTCTTACAGCGAAGGCGATGTTGACTATAAACGCGATGGTGGCG
>QPIN01000059.1 GCA_003666385.1 Methylococcales symbiont of Hymedesmia sp. n. MRB-2018 | reverse complement strand
TAGATATTTGTTGGGATAATGGTTGTATAGACATTTTCTTAATCTCCGTAATTTGATAATGGGGGATCAACCCATAAGGGCAACACTTTCATTTAAAAAATAGTCTTCGCCAGCTAACCTTGCAAAAACTCCAAGGGGCATTATACCCTAAACATTTCCTGGGTCTATTATTCATTAAATCTGGAAACGAAATAGGGGGCAGACCCTGAAGTATCCTTTGATTCCTCAGGGATAAAGCGATTGATAGCGTTTGAGACTACGACTGTATAGTTGTCGGCGGTGTCGTAGGTATGGCTGATACCACCCTCGTTGATCGAAACCTTTACGTCTTCAACCATGCCATCGCCCCAGTTAATGTTGTAATTGCCCGTGCTGGGGAATACGATGGTGCGAGCTACAGCATCACCCGCAGGAATCCGCCATTGGGTAACAAAGTCGTCAACGATGTGATCTGCTGTTATATGTTCGCTTGCCTGTGAGAGTGTGCTGAATAAAAAACCCAATACCAATAAAATAGCAGTAACAATGAGGCGGCTAATTGTTGTTGGCATTTTTTAACTTTAAGTAATTTAGTGAAGGTGAATTCGTATAATGTAAGTGTATAGGATCTTGAACCCAGCCATAAGCATTAGTTAATGAATTTCAGCATATAAAGCACGATATTCATCGGTTAATTTATGCTTGGGTAGATAATGAATTAAAGGTTGTGAATGGGTGTGTGATTCACGCACTTTAACGGATGGCGATATTTTGGATTCCAATACAGCGAGGCCTTCATTAATGAGTTCTTCAACTAACTGGCGCGGCAAATTCGCTTGTTTTTGATATTGATTAACCACAATACCTTCGATTTCAAGGGTTTCATTATGATCAGCCTTGACTTCGGTTATGGTGTTCATCAGCGTATATAAAGCATCTCTGGCAAAAGTGTCGCAATCAAAGGGAATTAAGCATTTTTCTGCTGCAATTAAAGCAGATTGACTGTAAAAATTAAGTATGGGAGGGGTGTCAATGTAGACAGCATCGAAGCCTTCTAATTTTTCTAATGCTTCTTTGAGTTTAAAAATTTTATATCTGGATTCTAACCGGCTTTGTAAGCCTTCAAGATCTGGATGACTGGGTATGACATAAAGATTAGGGAAGGGCGTTTCATGCACCGCAGATTCAACCCCGCCTTTACCACCGCCAAAAAGGGAAACCCCTAGACAATCTTTAAAAAAATGGGCTATCGTTTGGTCAGGGTCATCAATTTTATGTCCTAATAAATATTGAGTAGAATTACCTTGAATATCAAGATCGACAACTAAGGTTTTTTTCCCCTCGACAGCACTGATAGCAGCTAAATTACAAGTGATGGTTGATTTTCCTACACCACCTTTTTGATTAAAAATAACTCTGCGCATTGTTTTTCCTCTTAATATCAACGTGATAAACACTGGATTATAAAGGTAAAAGCTTAATAATATCAACTACGGGTGAATGTTTTCCCCTTACAGTCAGGGCATTCAGGTATTTTACTGGTGGATTTAAAGGAAATTTGTTTGTTACATTGGTCACAATTAAATGTGCCTGGACTGGTTATTTCACCACATTGGTAACTGTGATATTTATTGGCCTGATTTTCTATTTTAGCCAGTTCAATACGGGTTTTATCTGCAAGACTGCCGAAGGCATCTAAAGCAAAATTTTCAAGCAGAGTAATATCAAATTTAAACCATTCAGCCAGGGAATTGTTTTCTGCTGTTGAATTGGCTTGAGCGGCATGTTCTACATCACGCATAAGAAAATCGGCTATGTCATCAATTTCATCTTGAGTTAATCCCGTTAGTGTTTTTTTCTTTGCAAGTTCAAGTGCATCAGCGACAGTATGTAAAGTGTCATCCATTATTTCGTACATATGATTCATAAGACCATCATAGGCTTCGATAAATTTATCATCACTCATTGTTCCCTCCTTAAAATACATTTTAGATTTAAGCGTCTGTACTGTATTCTAACGCTTTTGATCGGTAAAAAACGAGTAGATGCAAGAAAATTACAAACCCAGAGATATTGAGCAGGTTGCCCAAAAATCTTGGGAGGAGTCAGGCGTGTTCAATGCCACTGAAGATACTGATAAAGAAAAATATTATTGTTTATCAATGTTTCCTTATCCCAGTGGCAATTTACATATGGGACATGTGCGTAATTATACGATTGGTGATGTCATTAGCCGTTATCAGCGTATGTTAGGTAAAAATGTGATGCAGCCTATGGGTTGGGATGCGTTTGGTTTGCCAGCAGAAAATGCAGCCATGCAACATAAAGTACATCCCGCTGACTGGACTTATATTAATATTGATTATATGCGTGATCAATTAAAACGCTTAGGGTTTGCTTATGATTGGAATAGGGAGTTAGCAACTTGTGATCCAGAGTATTATCGTTGGGAACAATGGTTTTTCTTAAAACTCCTTAAAAAAGATTTGGTTTATAAAAAAAAATCACCTGTTAACTGGTGTCCAAAAGATCAAACGGTTTTGGCTAATGAACAAGTGATTGATGGTTGCTGCTGGCGTTGTGATACTGCCGTAGAAAAGAAAGAAATTTCGCAATGGTTTTTACGAATAACAGCCTATGCTGATGAACTTTTAGAATCATTAGAAAACCTGGATGGATGGCCGCAACAGGTAAGAACAATGCAGGCCAACTGGATTGGTCGTTCTGAAGGTGTAGAAATGGATTTTTCTATTGCTGGAGCAGACTCTATTCGAATATATACTACACGCCCAGATACTTTGATGGGGGTAACTTATCTTGCGGTGGCCGCAGAACACCCAGTTGCAATCAAAGCGGCACAAACTAACGCTGAGATTACTGCGTTTTTGGAAGCATGTAAAGTAATGGAAACTTCCGAAGCGGCCATGGAAACTATGGAAAAAAAGGGAGTGGATTCTGCTATTAAAGCGACTCATCCTGTTACCGGAGAACAAGTCCCTGTATGGATTGCTAACTTTGTACTGATGGGCTATGGAACCGGTGCGGTCATGTCTGTACCTGCACATGATCAACGCGACTATGAGTTTGCAAAAAAATATGGAATTGCTATCAAGCAAGTTATTTTTTCAGAGGATGCAACAGCAGATGACTCAACTGAAAATCAAGCATATACCGCTAAAGGTGTGTTAAATAATTCGGGCGAATTCGATGGCTTGAATTCTGTGGATGCTTTTTCTGCCATTGCTACAAAGCTAGAAGCAGATAATAAAGGCGAAAAGAAAGTCAATTTTCGTCTAAGAGATTGGGGGGTTTCTAGGCAACGTTATTGGGGAGCCCCCGTTCCAGTTATCTATTGTGACGATTGTGGTACGGTAGCCGTACCTGATGCTGATTTACCAGTAGTTTTGCCCAAAGATGTTGTGTTAGATGGTTCGCAATCGCCTTTAGCAGCAGATACAGAATTTCCTTATGCAGATTGTCCTCAATGTGGCAAAGCCGCAAAAAGAGAAACTGATACCTTTGATACCTTTATGGAATCTTCCTGGTATTTTGCCCGTTATGCCAGTAACAGTGCAGATGCCATGTTGGATGATAAGGCTAAATATTGGCTGCCAGTTGATCATTATATCGGCGGTATTGAACATGCTATTTTACATTTATTATATGCTCGTTTTTATACCAAATTGTTACGTGATGAAGGTTTGTTAAGCTGTGATGAACCATTTAAGCGATTGCTAACACAGGGCATGGTACTGAAAGATGGTGCTAAAATGTCTAAATCAAAAGGTAATACCGTTGATCCACAAGGATTGATAGAACAATATGGTGCGGATACGGTTCGTATGTTTGTCATGTTTGCGGCACCACCCGAACAATCTTTGGAATGGTCTGATAGTGGGGTTGAGGGTGCGTTTCGGTTTTTAAAACGATTATGGCGCCAGGTTTTTCTACATGTAGAAAGTAGCTCAAATATTCAAGCATTGGATAAAACATCCTTAACTGATCCACAAAAAGCAATTCGTCGTCAATTACATTTGGCTTTGAAAAAAGCAAATGATGACTACGCTAGACGCTATGCTTTTAATACGGTGATTGCCGCTAATATGGAGCTGGTCAATACTTTATCAAAAAGTAACGATGATTCTAAAAATGCTCAAGCTGTTAGGCAAGAGGTATTAGAGGCTATATTATTGATGCTTTCTCCAATTACGCCACATATTTGCAAACAATTATGGCTGGAATTAGGCCATGAAAATGATATTGTTAGTGAAACTTGGCCTATGGTCGATGAATCGGCTCTTGAGCAAGACTCAATCAAGATGATGTTACAGGTGAATGGTAAATTGCGAGGGAATATTTTGGTTTCTGCAACAGCAAGTAAAGATCAGATAGAGACCATGGCATTAGCTGATGAAAATGTCAGTCGCTTTATAATGGATAAAGCCATAAAAAAAGTAATTGTTGTGCCTAAACGGCTGGTTAATGTTGTTGTTTAATAATAGTAGAAAGAAAAAATATGATGAATATGATTAGAATTACCTTATTGCTAACAACACTATTTTCCATTACCGCATGTGGCTACCAATTACGAGGAAATCTGGATTTACCTGATGAGTTAAAACGAATATACATTGCTGGGGCTTCTACTCAGTTACGGAATATTTTGAAAAAAACCCTAAGATCATCAGATGTAACGCTGGTTACTGATGCTAAGGATGCGGGTGTTGTGATACAAGTTGAAAAGGAAAAAATGCGTAGGCATGTGATTTCTCTAAGTTCATCAGGCAGAGCTACTGAATATGAATTGCATTATGTTTTAAATTTTTTATTGTTAGATAGCGATGGGAAGCCCTTGTCAAACACGCAAGCTATTGAAATAACAAGAGACTATTTTAATGATCAAGAAGAATTATTAGGTAAAAATAATGAAGAAAAGGTGATTAAAAATGAAATGTACAGGCAAGCAATAATATCAATGATTAACCAGACTCGAATTGCATTGCAAAAAGTGACTCAACAATTTAACTGAGCTTGTGCGATTAAAAGCAGAGCAACTAGAAGGCAGTTTAAAAAAATTAGCCGCTCTTTATTTAATATCAGGTGATGAGCCTCTACAACTGGGCGAGGCTGCCGATGCAGTCCGAAAAGCAGCTAAGAGTATGGGTTATTCTAGCAGGGAAGTACTTATGGTCGATAGCAGGTTTGAATGGAATGCGTTGTCTATAGCGACTGATTCACTCTCCCTTTTTTCAGAAAAAACCTTTGTTGATCTTAGAATTTCAACGGCTAAATTAGGTATAGAGGGTTCAAAGGCCTTAATCCATTACTGTCAGCGTTTACCAAAAGATACATTGTTGTTAATAACAATGCCTAAGCTTGATAAGGCACAGTTGAAAACAAAATGGTTTCAATCAGTGGATAAAACGGGGGTGGTTATACAAATATGGCCTCTTGACGGGGTAAATTTGCTTCGATGGTTAAAACAAAGAGCGCAAAAAAGAGGCTTACAAATTGATTCAGAAGGTATAAAAATCCTCGCTGCTAAAATTGAAGGCAATCTTCTGGCGGCCGCCCAAGAAATAGAAGTACTTTATGTTCTACACGGACAATCTCAAATAAAAAAACAAGATGTAGAGGGGGCTGTAGCTGACAATTCACGATTTGATGTGTTTAAACTGACGGATTGTGTATTGGCTGGACGGATTAATCGAGCGATTAAAATTCTTAATGGCTTAAAAGCAGAAGGTATAGCGGCACCTGTGGTTTTATGGGCTTTGTCAAGAGAAACGCGGTTATTAATGACTATTAAAATTGCTATCGACAAGGGTCAAAACAAAGAAGCTGTTCTGAGTCAAAATAGATTATGGGATAAACGCAAGCAGTTGGTTAGTGTGGCAGTCTCTCGAATACAACAGCAACAGCTCAAGCAAATGTTATTATTGGCTGCAAAGGTTGACAGGCAAATAAAAGGACAAGAGAAAGGGGATTGCTGGGAAACCTTGTTAGCATATTGCATGCTTTTTTATAGCTGATGGTTAACAAGAACCCATTATTTTATATGCGTCAAAGTCTTTTTCTGGGTTTTTTGAATAATATTAATGGTCATAATTGACTTGATAATACTGGTTAATGTGCAAATAAAAGCCTATTAGTTGTTCTTTTTTCTGATAGATATTGTTTAAATAACCCATACTATTATTAGAAACCTGTTCGTATTGGTGGCTGAGATCGTTTCTTATTTTCCTTAAATTGTTCCAAGCATATTTAGAGTCCAATAAATTTAATTGCTCTAAACGGTTTAACCTGTCTATAAAGCTTTTATTAGCAATTTCCTCGCCTAAAAATAATAGAATATTGGGAAATAATTTTGTCCCTATAGTATCTTGTAGTTTAATAAATCTAAATAAAAATTGATCAATATAACTCATTTTATCTTCTGATAAATTTAAAAAAGTAGCTGGCGTTAAGGGCATAAAATCATTCATTTTTTGAGTGGCATAATTAATTCTTTTGGTATGCTGCTTGCACTCGTTTAAAATAATTTCAAGATTTTCTTGGTATTCGTTCATAATACTAATCCCTGTTTTCCTTGCTGTTTGAAAAATGTGTTTATTTTTACTACCGTCATTAATAAGCACATCAATTTTTTGCTCACCAATAGATGCCTTTAATCGGCTTAAAAAATTTAGTTTTCTATTAAAAGTATCCTCTAATTTTGTTTCAATATATAAATCAATATCGCCACCTTTTTTATTATCATCCACTCTTGAGCCAAACAAATAAATGGCTGAATTAGGAAAAAAATGTGCCGAACAATGTTGAATGGCTTTTATTTCTTGGCTGCTTAGTCGCATTATTTTTGAGTGTTTGACTTAATTTAGCTTATCAATTTGGCGTTTAGAGTGCTTGAGTTCACAATAAAACTCCCCCATTATGTCTGCAAATATCTGTTTATTTGCAGATATATAGTCATGAACAATTTTATTTCTAACATCACGCATACGCATCCAAATCAATGTATTGCTGATTAATTCATTTTTTTCCATCGTATTTAAGGTATCTCGCAAACTGTCTGACTTGTTAGCAAAATGAAAGTATTCATGCGTTTTAAAATATTTGATAAAAATTTCTACACAGCGTATAAATCTGCTAGTTAATGCATCATACGGCTCTAATTGTTTGGCGTTTAATTCTATGTCTGACTCGTAGGCTTGCAGACCTTGCATTGATGCTTCTACTAGCAAAAAACTACTATTAAGTTTTAATACCAATTCTTGGGTTAATATTTGAAAATCTTGATCTGCCATTATTTTAATTTTATCAAATTAAGCGTATTAACAAATGCAGTTTGCTCTATTGTCATATTGTCTTTATCAAATACAATAACATCCAGTTTGCTGTCTAATAACATCAAAAACTTCATTGATATTGACTCAGCCAGTTTGCCAGCATTTTTCTTTGAAAATATTAATATATCAATATCTCCGCCTTTTTTAGCATCATCAGCTCTACTACCAAAAAGATAAACCTCATCATCAACCCCTAAAAGAGATTGTTCCAATGCTGTTTTTTCATCTTGATAAAGTCTCATTGCTAATATTTTTTAAAACGATTTAGCTGGATGCTCATAATATTTTGCCGTGTTGATAAATCTGTGGTTTAAGATGATTGTCGGCATAATCCATAATCCACCAAATCTATTTTATAAGGCGTTGGATAATCATCACTAAATTGCTCTAATTTAATAACGACCGCTGATTAAGATTATTTTTATAATCTTAATCTCACCCACTCTTTTTTTGATAACTCCCGAAATTTCTCAAGCGGGAAAAATGCTTTTGCCCACCTAGAAGATTACGGGGTTTTAAACAGGGTTCAAGAAGAATTAAATAAGAAAATCCAGACCCCTCAAAAGCGTTTGGTTTTTACATATATTAACCAGTGGTTTGATGAAGTCGAAAGAAGCAAAATACAGCCTTTTATGTTGTTGCAAAAACGATTAAAGCACACCTATCCAGCATTATAAATTTCGTAGAAACTAAAATAACGAATGCTATTTTAGAAAGCATTAATAATAAAATTCAAATAATTTTATCAACATGATTTACTTCCTACGTGGAAAGCTGAAATTTGAGTACCCATATCAAATGGCATAGACCTGATAATGTGACCTCTTTATAAATATGCAGAGAATATTCTATCTTATCTTTGCTTGACAAATTTAGTCCGTACAATTTGATAAGGTCTGAACATATAAGCTAGTGGCATACTCCAGACATGTACTAGGCGCGTGAATGGAAACAATAAAAACACACTCATGCCAAAGAATAAATGTGCTTTGTATATAAAATCCACTTCATCTAGGAAATGAGGGCTAGGGTTAAGCGCTAATATAGCTTGTGCCCATTCCGATAAATTAATCATGATGGAGGCATCACCATTAACAGCATGGTAGATGGAAACAGGAATGGTTAACAAACCTATGCCTAAAGTGACTAATATCCAGTCCAGAATAAAAATATCCATAAAACGGCTATTGGCTCGGACTCTTGGATTGTACATGCGGCGTTTCCACAAGATAACACCGCCCATCATGCAAATACTACCAAAGGCTGCACCTAGGCAGATGGCAATAGTCTGGTGCATCATATCGGAAATACCCCAATCTAAAAACCACTGGTGAGGTGTTATTAATCCAGCTAAATGTCCAAAAAACAGGGCGATAATGCCAATATGGAAAAGAATGCTGCCTTTTTGTAACAGTTCTGTTTCAAATAATTGGCTGGAGTCAGCTTTCCAGGTATATTGCTCTCTATCAAAACGAATCAGGCTACCCAATAAAAAAGTAGTTAGGGCAATATAGGGATAAACACCGAAGAGAAAATTTATTAAATTCATAATGCGTCCTTTAGCTAGCAATATCTGCTACATGACCATGACACTCCACAATTCTGACCAGTGGTGCGTATGGGCTTTCATTTTTTTTAAGATTAGTGGCTATGATGCTAGCTGCTTGCGAGGTTTGTTGTAGAAATGACAGGGCACTGGCTTGTTCTTCCATAGTAGAAACATACTCCAGAATCAACGGTAAATAATCTGGGAGTTCGCCATCACCAATTTCAAACCCTGTGGATTTGTAAAGTTCAGCTAATTCTATTAAGGCAGGACCCCTTTCTCTATCCTGCTCATCAAATAGATGATAGGTCAGATACAGTGAGTTTTCTGCCGTCATATCAAAATTGTTGACATATTCTGCTTGTAATTTAGTGAGTGATAAACTGGATGCCCAGTCGATAAAAGCAATAATCAATGCTTTATCTTCTGCCTTAAGTGTGGGTAATTCTGTGCTAAATTGCTTTATCTCTTTCCAGTTTTCGACTAAGTCTTTACTTGGGTATTGCAGCAAAATAGAGATGATTTTATATATTTGGGTTGCGGCTATCATACGCCCTCCCCTTCAGATATTTTAGCTGCTGGGGTGTATGGGAAAAATTCAACCACTTGTAGATTATCCGCTGATTTAGTCCGTTTATCAGGAAATAAAGAGGCATTCGGACTGATGCTACAACCATCATTACCAAATTCAAAACCGTTTTGACCCTGAAAACCTAGGAAGTCTTCCTGGCGTAACTCTTCATGGCTGGTGGGGATGACATAACGATCTTCATAATTGGCAATAGCCATATAACGATACATTTCACGAACCTGATCCTCAGTTAAAGCCACCTCTTCAAGTACCGTAAGATCCGTTTTTTGTTCCACATTTAAGGAGCGGAAAAAGCTCCGCATGGCAATCATGCGTTTCAGTGCCAAGACAATCGGTTCTTCTTTCCCCGCAGTAAACATATTAGCCAGATACTGCATCGGCAAGCGCATGGTCTCAATACTTGGAATTAGCCCATCTGCTTTAGTCGCTAGATTACCTTGATCAATTTGTGATTGTACGGGGGATAGCGGTGGCACATACCAAACCATGGGCAGTGTACGAAATTCAGGGTGTAATGGGAATGCCACTTGCCACTCAACAGCTAGTTTATAAATAGGCGATTGAACGGCCGCCTCCATCCAGGACTCTGGAATACCGTCTATTTTTGCCTGTTTGATTACTTCAGGGTCATTCGGATCAAGGAACAAATCCAATTGTGCCTGGTATAAATCTTGATCATCCGCTACAGAAGCCAATTCCTCAATACGATCAGCATCATAAAGCATGATGCCATTGTAGCGAATACGTCCTACGCAAGATTCTGAACAGACAGTAGGTAAGCCAGATTCTACGCGAGGATAACAACCAGTACATTTTTCAGCTTTGCCCGATTCCCAGTTATAAAACATTTTTTTGTAGGGACAGGCACTAATACACATGCGCCAACTTCTACATTTGTCCTGATCAACCAATACAATGCCGTCTTCTTCCCGTTTATATATAGAACCAGAAGGGCAAGAGGCTACACAGGCAGGATTCACACAATGATTACACATGCGTGGTAAGTACATCAAAAAGGTTTGCTCAAATTCACCGTAAATCTGTTTTTCCATATTGCTGAAGTTGACATCTTCACTACGGTGCTTAAATTTACCCCCCAAATCATCTTCCCAGTTAGGTCCCCATTCAATTTTTTCCATACGTCGACCGTCAATTAAAGAACGTGGTCTTGCAGTTGGCGTGGCCTCAACCAAGGGGCTATTTTGCAAAACAGCATAATCATAGGTGAATGGTTCGTAATAATCATCAATTGTTGGCATATTGGGATTACTAAATATATTAGCCAAAATACTGCGTTTATTACCTGATTTTAATTGCAGTTTGCCTTTAGATAATTCCCAACCACCATTCCACTTTTCTTGATCTTCCCAGTTTTTGGGGTAACCAATACCTGGTTTGGTTTCTACATTATTAAACCAGACGTATTCCATACCTTTACGGTTAGTCCAAACATTTTTACAGGTAACAGAACAGGTATGGCAACCGATACATTTGTCTAGGTTCATCACCAGTGAAAAATTAGCTCTTACTTTCATTGTTTATTTCTCCGACTCAGCTATATAAGTATAAGGTGCTTGAGGAACACCCTCTGGGTTCAATGCTTGTTCTCGCTCATCTGTTAAGGGTTTTTCCATCCATTGAATATCCTGATCTTCTATTTTATGTAATAGAACATACTCATCACGTTGTGAGCCAACGGTACCGTAATAGTTAAAGCCATAACTCAATTGAGCATAGCCGCCAATCATATGGGTCGGCTTAACTGTAACACGGGTTACACTGTTTAAAATGCCGCCACGTTTGCCTGTGGTGTTAGAACCCGGTACGTTGACGTTTTTCTCTTGTGCGTGATACATCAAAGTCATGCCATCAGGTACGCGTTGACTGACTACCGCTCTGGCAATAGTGGCACCATTGATATTCAATGCTTCTACCCAGTCATTATCTTCAATACCCACTTTCTCCGCATCCGTTTCTGAAATCCATAAATGCGGACCACCACGGGACAGGCTTAACATCCGTAAATTATCATGATAAGTGCTGTGAATACCCCATTTACCATGTGGCGTTATCCAGTTTAATTTTAACAACGGTTTGTCGCCCAGTTTTTCCATCATTTCTGCCATTGATTTAGTATTAACAGCAGGGCGGTAAGTACAATAGCTTTCACCAAAATCTCGCATCCATTGATGATCCTGATAAAAATGTGCGCGTCCGCTTAAAGTACGGAACGGGATATGCTCATGGATATTGGTATAACAGGCGTTATAACTCACTTTTTCAGACTCAATGCCACTCCATGTCGGGGCAGTAATAATTTTGCGGGGCTGGGCTTTAATGTCACGGAAAGTAATTTTTTCATCTTCGCGTGCGCGTGCTAAGTGGGTATGGTCAATGCCTGTTTTTATGGCTAAGGATTGCCACGATCTAACAGCGACTTCGCCATTGGTTTCTGGTGCCAAGGACAAAATGGTTTCACAGACATTAATATCCTCTTCTAATGATGGCATACCTTTGGAAATACCTTCATCTTTAATGCTGTAACAAATTTCTTTAAGGTGTTGGTATTCTTTATCTGTGTTCCAGTCGATACCTTTGATATTATTGCCTTGTTTTTGTAATAAAGGGCCTAGGGCAGTATATTTTTTATAGGTATTAGCGAAGTCGCGTTCTACTACTTTTAAAACCGGTAAGGTTTTTCCTGGAATCGGCTCACACTCGCCATATTTCCAGTCTTTAACATCCATGGCTTGACCCAATTCTGCGGGAGTGTCATGCAGTAAAGGCATGGCCACCAAATCCTTTTGAATACCCAAATGTGTTTCCGCTAATTCAGAGAAGCGCTTGGCAATGGTTTTAAAAATCTGCCAATCAGAACGTGACTCCCAACCAGGGTCAACCGCCTGGGTTAACGGGTGGATAAAGGGGTGCATATCGGTGGTATTCAAATCGTTTTTCTCATACCAGGTTGCTGTGGGTAATACGATGTCTGAATGAGCACCAGTAGAATTCAAACGGAAGTTAATATCGACCATTAAATCCAGTTTGGCGATGGGTGCATCTTTATGCCATTTGATTTCTTTACCTTCGGCATCGGCAACCACATCTTGCATTACGCCATTTTGTGCGCCGAGCAGATGTTTAAGAAAATATTCATGACCTTTTGCACTACTACCAATTAAATTGGCACGCCAAACAAATAAATTACGAGGATGATTTTCAGGGGCATCAATATCTTCAGCAGCAAAAGCCAGGTCACCCGATTTTAATTGCTTAACCACATAATCGGCGACACCTTTTTCATCTTTTGCACCTGCATTTTCGGCTTCTTTAACAATATCCATTGGGTTTTTGTTAAAGTGCGGTGCAGAAGGTAGCCAGCCCAAGCGTTGCGATACTACATTATAATCGGCCAGATTATGACCTTTATATTTGTCAGCAGCAGTAACAGTTAATAAAGCATCTGCATCAATTTTTTCATAACGCCACTGGTCGGTATGAAAATAGAAATAGGTGGTGCCATTCATCTGACGGGGTGGTTTTTGCCAATCTAAAGCAAAGGCAACTGGTGCCCAACCAGCTTGTGGACGCAGTTTTTCTTGTCCCACATAATGAGACCAGCCGCCGCCACTTTGACCGACACAACCACAGATATGAAGTAAGTTCATAATAGAACGGTAATTCATATCATTGTGATACCAGTGGTTTAAACCGGCACCAACAATAACCATAGATTTACCCATGGTTTTTGCTGCATTATCAGCAAACTCACGACCACTGCGAATAATATCAGCCTGCTTAACACCCGTAATTTGTTCAGCCCAAGCAGGTGTGTTGACAGTGCTCGCATCGTCATAACCAGATGCAATATCACCACCTAGGTTTCGATCAACACCATATTGTGCCAGTTGTAAATCAAACACAGTCGCAACCAATACTGCTTTACCGTTCAACATGATTTTTTTGACAGGCACATTTCTACGCATGGGTATATCAACACCCGATTGAAAATCGGGCATTAAGACTTCAACCACATCGTCTTTATCAAAAATCAGGCTGAGTCTGGGTTTGGTTTTTTCACCGCCTTTTTTGGGTAGCAGATTCCATTTTCCTGTCTCACCCCAGCGGAAGCCTATAGAGCCATTTGGTGCAAAAATACTGCCAGTTTTTTCATCAATAACTACGGTTTTCCAGTCGGGGTTATTATCTTCACCCAAGGAATCATCAAAATCAGAAGCACGAACAAAGCGACCACCCACATAAGATTTTTCATGCTTATCTAATACCACTAATAAAGGCATATCTGTATAAGTCCGTGCATATTCTTCAAAATAAACATCTTGACGATCAATATAGAATTCTTTTAAGGCGACATGACCCATGGCCAAAAATACAGCAGCATCTGTACCTTGTTTTGCTGGCATCCAAAGATCGGCAAACTTAACATTTTCTGCATAATCAGGAGAAAGCACGACGACTTTGGTACCCTTATAACGCACTTCAGAAAAGAAATGTGCATCGGGCGTGCGCGTCATCGGTAAATTTGAACCAGCAATGACTAAATAAGTCGAGTTATACCAATCCGCAGATTCAGGTACGTCCGTTTGCTCACCCCAAGTTTGTGGGGAAGCGGGGGGTAGGTCACAATACCAATCATAAAAAGATAAACAGGCTCCGCCAATCAATGCTAAATAACGGCTACCTGCCGCATAACTAATCATCGACATGGCTGGAATGGGAGAGAATCCTGCTATTCTGTCAGGGCCATGGGTCTTAATGGTGTAGATATTAGATGCCGCAATAATTTCTGTGACTTCTTCCCAGTCTACCCGAACAAAACCGCCTAAGCCGCGTACAGCCGTGTATTTTTTACGTTTTTCGGGGTCTTCTTGAATGGCTGCCCATGCCTCAACAGGGTCTTTGCCTGCATCACGTTGTTCTCTATAAAGTGAAACTAGACGTTCGCGAATTAATGGGTATTTAACTCTTAATGGACTATATAAATACCAAGAAAAACTAGCACCACGAGGACAGCCACGCGGTTCATGGTTGGGTAAATCAGGACGGGTACGTGGATAATCTGTTGCTTGCATTTCAAAGGCAACCAGACCATTTTTAACATGGATGTTCCAAGAACAACTACCTGTGCAATTTACACCATGGGTAGAACGTACCACTTTATCGTAACGCCAACGATTACGATAACCGTCTTCAGCAGAGCGGTCTTCATTGGTAACAATTCCATAACCACCAGAAAAGGTACTTTGGACTTTTTTAAAAAAATTGAGACGGTCTAAAAAATGACTCATCGTGGTTTCTCCTGGATTTTTGGAATCTGTCTATCGGCTTTTAAGAAAACCCATTGTAGGGTTGCAATTATACTCTAGGTAGAGTTTTGTACATTAGAAAACAATACCCACAGACTAGGGAATACAGATAGTCTAACCGACTAAGGTCTATCTGCAAAGCACAGCCAACAGGAGAGAGTGTCAAATAAAGACTTTGACTGCGGCTACGATAGCCAGTGTTGCAGTAGCGCCGACAATCAGCGGATACCATTTATTCTCACTGTTTATTCTTGATGTTTCTGCCAATAGTTTGGCTATTTCAGCCTGTATTTTGTCGTGTAGAACTTGATCTTTTTTGTTTGTTTCAGCAGTCATTTTTAGTCCTGTTGCTTGCTTGTAATTTGCAGATGTTATCTTTCAAAATATTTTGATATATCTCTATTTGTTTTTTAATAATATAATCATTCTGAAACTCTTTAGCTTTTAAGATCGCATTATTACTTAAAACCTCATAATTATTATATTCAAAGGATTTTATGATAGTATTCTCAAAATTTTCTTCTGAGGAGATAAAGCCATTAAACTCATCCTCTATAAAATCAGCTCTTGTACCTACATCAAATCCAATTACAGGGACACCATAGCTCATAGCTTCAATTATAGTTAAACCAAATGTTTCATACCAAATTGATGGTTGGATTAAATATTTAGATTGAGAAATATTTTTTAGTGTTTTTTCTCTTGAACATTTTCCTTTAAATATAATATTGGTTTGAGTATATTTAGCTTTTAAGTCTTCTTCAGCATCTCCACCACCAATAATAGTTAAAACATATTTTTTATCTAATTGTTCCCATATTTTTAGTAGCTTATATATTCCTTTTGATTCTTCTAGTTTTCCAACATAGACATAATTTTCTCTCTTACTAACAATATAAGATGGCATTTTCAAACTATTTGCTTTCAATATTAATCTTTTTTCATTTATTCCTAACGATTTCACTTTCTCTTTTTGAAAGTCTGTAAGTACAAAAAAATAATCTATATTATCAAATACTTTAGTAGCTCTATAAAACCAAAATGAAGCTTGTGCTAATATACTTTGAACTAATGATTCTCTATAACATTTATTTAAAATACCTTGTAGGGAAAATTTATTTTTAGTGCAAAGTTCGCAGATACCATAACCATCTCTATAAAATATACCAGACACACACCAAAGACGATAATTGTGTAAAGTATGTACAACTTTAGCCCCCGCATCTTTGGATGCTTTAAATATACTGGGTGTTAAAAGTGGATAAAAATTATGTATGTGTACTATATCTACATTGTTATTTTTTATAATTAGATTGAGGCTTTAACAAATAGACGAATTACGCCAAGAAAAGCGGGAATACCCAAGAAAGCTGAAGTAAAGTTAATTCTACTCTTGTATCTGACCCTAATTGTTTTCAAACCTGAAATGGTACTTATATGATTGCCAATAAAATGTTTTCAAAAAAAACTTTAAATCCTTCCATCTAGAATCTAAAAAATAACAATCATACTTCCTCTAATAATTTTTTATAAATTTCTACTGTTTTATTTCCTGTCTTTTCCCATGAAAAAGCTGATGCTCTCATTAAGCCCTTTATAATTATATTTTGTCGAAACCTAGGGTTTTTTAATTTTTGTAAATAGACCTCTGCTTGAGTTAAATCATTTGGATCAAACAACAATCCTGCATCTCCAACAATTTCCGGAATAGATGCACGATTAGAACAAATCACGGGACAAGCCGCTGCCATCGCTTCTAGTGGAGGAATACCAAAACCTTCATAAAATGAAGGATAAATAAAAGCATAAGCCCCATTATAAAGTTGATTTAAAGAGGATTCTCTTATATATCCTTCGCGAGTTACTTTTTCTTTAAGACCTAATTTTTCAATGATTTTATGCTCATATTTCTTAAATGTCCCACCACCTACAACTTTCAATTGAAGATTCATTTTAGATGCTACACTAGATGCCAATAAAGATAATACCGCTCTAAAATTCTTGTATTTTATGTTTCTACCACCCACATATAACAAATAAGGTAATTGCTTCTCTTCACTTTTTGTTATCGGAGAAAACCCTTGACTCACGCCATTATGAACAACATATACAATTTCTCGTTTCAACCATGGATGGTACTCAAATAAATCCTTTCTTGTATTTTCCGAAACACAAATAATTGCGGCTGCATTTTTTAGTGCCCTCTTTTTTTGAGTCAAGTGGACTAATCGACTGAGACCGCTATCATACTTTTCATAAATAAAATCATGAACGGTTACAATATTTTTAATTTCTTTATTTTTTGCTAATCGAAAATAACTCGAATGAAATATCTTCACATTTTTATCACAAGCAACATCACAATATCTTCTCAATCTCATAAAATTAATATTCTTTTCTTTATGCCGAACTATTTTATCTGGTGCTAATGATATCATCGGGTGATTATCCAATTTATCGTGTGACAATAATTGCAAATTATCTGGAATCAATTCAAATGCACATTTAAGTACAGACGACCAAACCGAAGTGACCCCCCCATAAGGTTGCAGCTCAAATATAATATTATCTAATAAAATCACCATGACTCCTGTTTGCGAATAACTCTTTCCTGATCACATATTGAGGCCTCAGCATAACTCTGGCGATGAGAGAAAAGGGATAGAATTTTTCAGGTTTTAGTCAAAATACAAGTGTAATAGTGAGCTATTGTGCGTTATTTTGGCTGAAAGATGGAAAATTTCTAGCTTTTTTTATCCGTTCATGAGTTATGCTAAGGTCTCATAATATTTTAAAGAGAACCAAATATTAAAAATCAATCTATATTTACTTATATCATCATTTGATACTTCAAAAGAAAATACATTTTCTTTTCCTAATTTAGACTGTAAAGATTCTAGTTCATTTTTATAAACTATATTTTTACCACCTATATTATTTGATTGATATTTATTATGTATTATTAAAAGTTTCAAATCTACCAACCTCTTCGAAAAATATGGGGCAGGATGTAAAAAAATTACTTGTCATTGCAACTCATTATTTTCAATATATTTTCTTGAGTTTTTGCTATTACGAAACAGCAACGGCTTTTCATCAGCTGACAAAGCACTAACTTGTGCAGAAGTTATCGCTGCTTCAATAACATGGTGGTCGGGTGATTTACTGCATACGGGGTCAGCATTACGCATATCCCCCGTTAACAGATAAGCTTGGCAATGGCATCCGCCAAAGTCCTTGTCTTTTTCATCGCAACTACGACAAGGCTCTTTCATCCAATCATCGCCACGAAAAAAATTGAATGCTTTAGATTCATTCCATATTTGCTCAATACTAAAATCATTGACATTGGGGCAATCCAAAGCAGGTAACTCTCTTGCAGAATGACAAGGCAAAGCCACACCATCTGGTGCTATGGTTAGAAAGGTAGTTCCCCAGCCATTCATACACGGCTTAGGGCGATCTTCATGAAAATCGGGGATAACATAGTAAATTTTCATTTTATCAGCCACTTTTTCTTTGTAAGCCTGGGCTATGGCTTCCGCTTTTTCATACTGTTCCTTAGTCGGCATTAACAAATCCCTGTTTTTGTGTGCCCAGCCATAGTACTGTGTATTGGCTAACTCAACATAATCAGCGCCCAGCTCTTCAGCCATACCCAATATCTGTTCCATTTGATGGATGTTTTTACGATGGATAACCACGCAAAGCACCATAGGGTAGCCATGCTTTTTAATTAACCTAGCAACTATTTTCTTGTTTTCGTAGGATTCAGTAGCGGCAATATAATCATTTAATTCTTGGCTACTTGCTTGTATGCTCAACTGAATATGATCTAAACCTGCCTCTTTCAGTTGAATGATTTTATCTTCGCTTAGACCATAGCCGGAGGTAATCAAGTTAGAGTAATAACCTAACTGTCGTGCATGGCAAACCAGCTCAGGCAAGTCTTGTCGTGTTAAAGGCTCACCTCCTGAAAAGCCGAGTTGCACGGCACCCATTTTTCTTGCCTGGCTTAATACCCGCTTCCAGTCTGCTGTTGATATTTCCGAGTTATGTTTTGCATAATCCAGAGGATTGGAGCAATAAGGGCATTGTAATGGACATTTATAGCTCAGCTCTGCCAGTAACCAGCGGGGTGGTGTTGCTTTAGTGTTGTTCAATCCAGCCATTTTTTAATGCTATTTCCAGAAAATTAAAAATATCTTTTTGTAAACCGCTAGTAGAAAACTTTTGCTCAAGATCAGCAACAATGATTTCTGGTTTTCGACTGCCGTCACAGAGTTTTAAAATTTCAGCAGAACTTTGATTAAGCTCTACCATACCTTCTGGATAGAGAATAACATCTTTCTGTTGTGCTTCTTCCCATTGCAGTCGATGTATGGCAGAAAAGCGGACGATTAAATCAGGGTTCAGAGTCATGAGATTGCTTAAAATTTAGTTTGCTAAGGAATTAAAGAGTGGGCAATAACCATAGGCTATGTATTTATCCATTAATAGGAACATTTTTAACCCCAGTGTTTGTCAAATAGCAATAGTTATGCAAAATATTAGGGTTGATACCATTTTCAAAAATAAATGATATTATTTAGCCCAGCACAAAACATCATCTCCTGTTGCCGTTTTATTGTTTGCTGCATCTATTGCTAGCGTTCCACATATTGTATCCGCATGAGGAGCAAGTGGTGTGGCTGTTGCATCATATTCCGTTGCTGACGAACCGGTGATAGCAATAGTATAAGAACCTCCATTTGAGATGCTATTTAAGCCAAGTTGCTCCAGAGTAGACCCATATATTGGATGGCCAGCCCGGTATTTTTCTTGTGCTAATTGTAATGCCAGCAAAGAAAATTTAGCGTCCCCACGTTTAGCACGGGTAACATATTCTGTATATGAGGGATAAGCAATACTTGCTACGATACCTATAATGGTTATTACAATCATAAGCTCTATAAGGGTGAAGCCATAATGACGATGTTTTAAATTGCGCATGATTTCATAGCCCTAATTGTTAATACGGTGTAACTTACTCAGCGTACTCCGTAACTGCTTAGATTACCCTCTGTTCTGTTCAAGATCAAGGCGTTCAAGAGCCAAGGCGAAAGCGCGGAGTTTACAGGTATAAATGAGCACTTTCAACGCGGCTATTGGACAAAATAGAGGGTAAGCTGAGTAGTTACAATACGGTTTAGATTATACACTCATCACTATAAGTCAATGACAGATGTGAAAATAAAATATATTTTTCATATTAGATTACCCTCTATATTCTATGGCTAATGAGATTAAAGATGAACAAAGAAACACAGCTTGTATGCACCCAACAAGGGTTTACTTTGGTTGAATTATTGCTGGTAATGACTATTGTGGGCGTTTTAGCATCCTTAGCAGTGCCTTCTTTTCAGGCCCAAATACAGCAACAGAGAGTAGAAGGGGCAGCAGAGGGGCTGGCTGCTGCACTGCATAATGTAAAAGCAGAGGCAATTAAAACCAATACCAAGATGCGGATTGTTTTTACACCTATTGCAACTAAGACAACGCATGATACTTGGTGTTATGGTATGCCCACTGCTGGCACCGACACTTGTGACTGTACTATAGCAAATGCTTGTGTCGCTGGCAGTGTGGTTAAAAGTACTGCATTTTCAGATGTCTCGGTAAAATTTAATAGAGCCAAATATCGATCTTTTAATCCTTTGCGTGGAACAGGGACTTCGGGCACCGTTACCTTTTCGACAGGAAACAATAGAAGCCTAGGCGTTACCGTTTCAGGAATTGGTCGAATTCGTATATGCCGACCTACTGGCACAGTGGCAAAGGGTAGTTATCAAGATAGTGGGGCTTGCTCTACATAGTAGGTAAATTAACCATGAAGTTATATCGATCACAGCGTGCATTTTCCTTAATAGAGCTTCTGATCTCTATTACCATAGGGCTATTTATGACCACGACGGCCCTTACCATATATCTATCTATCGTGAAAGCAGATAGCGACAATTTAAAGCTTATTCGATTAAACCAAGATCTGCGTGCGACCATGGGATTAATTGTTCGGGACTTACGCCGAGCAGGTTTCAACGCACACGCTGCGGAGGATATTATTGACGCAAAAGCATCGCCTTTTCAGACCTTAAATGTCGATACCGATAACTCATGTATTAACTACAGTTATGATCTTAATGAAGATGGTATTTTAAATACTAAAAAAAACAAGGAAAATTTTGCATTTAGACTTAATGCGGGTGCGATTGAAAGTAGCAGGAGTAAAACTGATTGTACTAATACTGGCTGGGCAACTTTAACAGATAAGTTTCTTACAAATATTTCTGTTTTTAATGTTACTGATCCTGATATTGATGATGATGGCAACCCTGGCATTACCAGCAATGGGGTAACAAGCCATCAAATTACCATCACCATCACTGCTAATCTGATAAGAGATACTGCCGTAACTCGGACGATCACAGAAATTGTGGAAGTTAGAAATGTTGAAATTTAAGCAGAAAGAGCCGTCATTTACTTATCTAAGGCAAGCAGGTGTTGTAACTTTAATTGTCACTCTGGTACTCTTAATCACCCTAACACTAATAGTTGCCTTTGCTACACGCGTTGGTTTATTTGACCTGCGTATGGCTGCAAACGAATCTCGATATAGAGAAGCATTTTCAATTGCGGAAGGCGGGTTGGATTTTGCCATCGAGCAATTTGCGCAAAACACCACGCCTCTGAATGGAAATTATATTTATGACCCAGACGGTAATGGAACTGCTGATACGATACCCGATCCTTTCTTAAAAGATCTTAATAGCATTGGCGGCGTTGCCATTAATACACAGAAGGCTCGATTTACTGCAACAGTCACAGAAAAAACGGTGAAAGGGGTAACCGTCTTTACCTTTAGTTCTACGGGACAATCCATTGACCGCTCAGCTAAAGCTACTGTTTCAAAACAAATTATTATGCGTGGAATCACCAATGGGCAAATACCTAATGCCCCTGTAATGATTGATGGAAAAATAGATGTAACAGGGAATATGCATGTTGTAGCAAATCCTAATGGTGCAAAAAACTGTACTCAAGATTGTGCCGTTTCAGTTTGGACTAGCGGAGCAGTGGCTGTTGGCAATTCTATCTCAACATGTTATCTACAGGGATATACGGGGACACAATGCCAAAACCCTGCACTAGACCTAACACATTCACAAATTACTAATAGTGCAGATAAAGGGCTGGATATTATTCAAAATGACTCATATACCAGTGCTGATCCAGCAGGAAATTTTCCACCTGATTTATTTGCCTATTTGTTTGGGGTTCCATATACCGAATGGCCTTCAATTAAAGCCTTAAAAACAAATACCGATACACAAACAACATGCGCACATTTAACAGTTGGATCACAAGGTCTTCATTGGTTGGAATCTTGTAGCATAGCTGCTAATACTAAGGTTGGTAGTATAGAAAATCCCGTTATTCTGGTGGTTCATAATAAGCCGTTTAAATCTGCTGATGGAGTAGTCGTTAACGGAATTGTTTTTGTTTTTGATGACACCCCAAGTAATACACTTACCGTTAGCAGATCAGATCTAAGTGACGGCTCTGTAATTAATGGTTCTCTGCTGTCCAATACCGCTTTTAATGGTGGTGGTAACAGTACTTTTGCAGTGGTATATAACCCAGATGTGTTATCTAGCTTAGTAAATAATACAGGATCTGCCTATAAAACTGTTGCGACAATACCGGGTAGTTGGCAAGATTTTTAAAAAAATTGGAAATTCTTTGGGGAAATTAAATAAAAATATCATACAAGCTTAAACATCAAGGTTTCAGTTTAATTGAAGTGCTTATTGCTTCACTGGTTTTTTCTATTGGCATTGTCGCCGTGATCAGTTTACAAAAAACTTTTTTTACTATTGCCGGTAGTGCTAATGCCCGCGCTATAGCTACGAGGCTTGCACAAAACAAAATTGATCAATTACGGGTGCTGGATTTTGCCAATATAGACGAAGGGGTTAGCCAACATATAATGGGGGCACATTCCTTTAGTCGGGACTGGAACTTTACCAGCGGGTATTATAATAATGGGATATACACCACCTGTGGGAATGATTTATGTGACCTTGATGCGGATGGTGTCAGTGATGCAGATCAAAAAGCGATTGAGGTGACTGTTTCATGGACTAATGCGGATTCAACAGTCGAATCAGTTACCTTAGATCATGTAATCAACGCTAATCCTGATGCTGCTTCAGGCGTTCTTGCAGGGGGTTATACAGCAGGGGATAGTGGAGAAAGGCCCGTGCTAAGCATAACGACCTCCGAATAAATTAGTTAATAAGCGACAAAATGATATTTCAGATAAATTTTCTAGTCAAGACGGTTTTCACCAGAGCTTATAAGTTTTTCCAAAAAAGGTTTTAACGCACTTAACTGGTGATCTTTGGCTAATCGCTGACTTAGGATAATACTTTTGATTTCCGTCAGCGCTTGTTTAAAGTCATCATTTACAATTAAATAATCAAATTCTTTATAATGTTGCATTTCCTTGATGGCACCATTCATTCTGCGGGTAATAAGCTCTTGACTGTCTTGCCCTCTATTTTCCAGTCTTTGTTTTAATACCTCTATTGAGGGCGGAAGTATAAACAATGAAATACTTTCTAGAAGGATTTTTCTGACTTGTTGCGCCCCCTGCCAATCAATTTCTAAAATAACATCCCCCCCTTTTTTCAAGATGTCTTCTACTGACTGCCTGGCTGTGCCGTAAAAATTATCAAAAACTTGCGCATTTTCTAAAAAAGCATTCCCAGTAATCATCTGTTTAAAATCATCAATTGAGGTGAAAAAATAGTCTATGCCGTGGCGCTCACCTTTACGGATCTTGCGTGTAGTATGTGACACCGATACAAAGATAGTATCTAAATCAGTCACAACTTGTTTAACCAGACTCGTTTTCCCCGCACCCGATGGAGCAGAAATTATATAAAGTTTTCCTTTGTTCATTAATGATCCTGAAAATATTTTCTATGAGGGTTGGTCGCTTACAATATTTGTTAGTATAGGTCGGATAACAGTTAAGCCCGTGATAAAAAATGGTTGAGGCTTTTTGTATCTGCTATAGATAGTAATTGCCGATAAAAAGAAGGTAATTTACACTGCCGAGAAGATCCAACAAATTACAGATATAAAAAAAGGCCAACAACTTAATAGCTGTAGCCCTTTATTCGTCTATGGTGCCTCGGGCCGGAATCGAACCGGCACGGATTATCTCCGCGGGATTTTAAGTCCCGTGCGTCTACCAATTTCGCCACCGAGGCATTAACAGGTCATCCAGTAGATCCAGCTATTTTAATCATTTTCATTTAAAATATCTAGTGCTATATTTTGTTTTTATAACAAAGGAATATAATGCTCCCAAAAACTAGACCCATGATTAAGATAGAACCTTACCCTTAAAATCTGAGGAATAAGAATGCCAATAAGCAGAACAAAAGACAGCACTGTCACTAAAATAAAAGGTGAAAAGACAAGGGCGGAGATTACAGCGAAATATAAGTGCCTAGGGATAATTAATTTAACATTTTTACTGGTCTTTTTTCCCACCCTATTATCCAGCGCATTTGCAGAAACGAAAACGCGCATTGTCATTGACAACTTTTCTTCTGGAAACCTAAATCAATGGGAAACCAAATCTTTTGCAAAGACAACGGATTATCAGGTTGTTTCTGTTGATAATCAGCTGATATTAAGGGCCGTTAGTCATGCCAGCGCATCAGGTTTAGTTAAAAAACAAAAAATAGATTTACTAAAAACTCCCTTTTTAAATTGGCGATGGCGTGTTGAGAATTTATTAGGAAAAATTAACGAGCAAAGTAAATCTGGCGATGATTATAGCGCTCGCGTTTATGTCTTAATTGATGGTGGATGGGCATTTTGGAATAGCAAAGCGATTAATTATGTCTGGGCAAGTAACTCAGCAAAAGGCAAACAGTGGGCTAATGCATTTGCGAGTAACAATGCTACAATGCTGGCTCTGCGTTCTGTTAATGATAAAATGGCTACTTGGTATCAAGAAAAACGCAATATAATAGAAGACTTTAAGACCCTATACGGAATGGATATTCGTTATATTGATGCTGTTGCTTTAATGACAGATACCGATAATTCTGGAGGTCAAGCAACTGCCTATTATGATGATATTTATTTTAGTGGAAACTAAGCGTTAAGCCATTATGCACGATACTCTGCCTTATCTGGAAAAAACCACTTTCCCCGCTATCACCCGTAATGATTTAGAGGTTTTACAAGTTAACCTGGGTTATTTATGCAACCTGAGTTGCACCCACTGCCATGTTAATGCAGGGCCTAATCGTACTGAATTAATGGATCAAAAAACCATTGATCATATTTTAGATTTTATTGATTGTCATAGCATTAAAACCTTGGACTTAACGGGGGGTGCACCTGAAATGAACCCCTTGTTTAAAAACTTGGTAGAGGCCGCTATAAAAAAAAGTGTTAAAGTCATTGATCGTTGTAATCTCACCATCCTGCTAGAGCCTGACTATTTGCAATTAGCCGAATTTCTTGCCAAAAATAAGGTAGAAATTGTTGCCTCACTGCCCTGCTATATGGAAGATAATGTGGATAAGCAGCGTGGAAAAGGAACCTTTAATGCCAGCATTACTGCCTTGCAAAAATTAAACGACCTAGGATATGGTCAAGCAGATTCCGGGCTAATAGTAAACCTAGTATTCAATCCACAAGGTGCTACTCTTCCCCCTGAGCAAAATGCACTAGAACAAGCTTATAAACAACATTTATATGATCAGTTCAATATTGTCTTTAACCAGCTTTTCACCATAACTAATTTACCCATTCAGCGTTTTGGCAGTGTATTGATCAGCAAAGGTGAATTTGATCCCTATATGCAATTATTAGAAGACAATTTTCAACAGCAAAACCTAGAGCAAGTGATGTGTAAAAATACCTTGAGTGTTGACTGGCAAGGGTTTGTTTATGACTGTGATTTTAATCAAATGCTACATCTTCCTCTAGGTGAAGCCTCAGAGAAAATACATATATCAGCATTGACTGATCAAATATTAGCAGGACAGCCAATAAAAACCCTACAACATTGCTATGGCTGCACTGCGGGACAAGGTAGCAGTTGTGGCGGTGCTCTTTAATTAAAATGTAACTACGGACTAAAGACTAAAGCCGCGTAGCTTGGGTTACGTGCTTTTCGTAACCCAACATTTTATTAAAAGTAACGGAGGCTAGATTACATTTTTTTTGTAACACAACATTCGCCTAAAAATATTGGGTTAATCCTTAGTCCTTAGTCTTGCTCTTGCTCTTACTCTTGCTCTTACTCTTGCTCTTGCTCTTGAACAAAATAGAGGGAAATATAAGCAGTTACGGAGTACACTGAGCAGTTACCAATAAGGAAACAAAATGACAGTAGAAACAGGTGTGTTAAAGCGTTATTCAGAAGGTGCCGACTCAGTACAGCCTGACCTTTGCTGTCCAGTTGACTATGATCGTGAGTTACTCAAACTATTACCCTCAGAAATTATCGAAAAAGACTATGGTTGCGGCGATCCCTCGCGCTATGTAAAAACAGGGGATGTGGTTTTGGATTTAGGATCAGGTTCTGGAAAAATCTGTTATATGGCAGCACAACTGGTCGGAGATCATGGAAAAGTCATTGGTGTTGATATGAATGACGATATGCTAGGTTTAGCCAGAAAATATCAGACAGAAATGTCGGCTAAACTGGGCTCTGACCGTGTTGAGTTTGTTAAAGGACAAATTCAGGATTTAGCCATGGATCTCAGTGCAACAAATGATTATCTACTCAATAATCCTGTTAACACCACCGAAGATATGATTGTTTTCCGCGGCTGGCAAGATAAGCAGCGTACAGAATCCCCTTTAATTAAAAACGATTCCATTGATCTGGTGGTTTCAAACTGCGTGCTTAATTTAGTCCGCGACAGTGATAAAGAACAAATGATTGCAGAGATTTTTCGGGTAAGCAAACCGGGTGGACGGGTGGCTATTTCAGATATTATCAGCGATGAATTTGTACCACAGCAGCTAAAACAAGACCCACATTTATGGAGCGGTTGCATATCTGGGGCATTACAAGAACACGAATTTTTACAAACCTTCATTGATGCCGGTTTTATTGCAGTGACTTATGATAAGTGGGAGAGTGAACCTTGGCAGGTGGTAGAAAACATTGTGTTTCGTTCTGTCACTATTACAGCAGTAAAACCGATGGGCACCGATTGCATTGATAAAGGTCACGCCGTCATTTATAGGGGGCCTTATTCTGAGATTTATGATGATGACGGTCATGTTTATTACCGAGGCCAACGGATGGCAGTTTGTGAACGCACTTATGCCTTATTAACCAATGATACTTATGGCACAGATTTTATTGGCATTGCACCTGCCGAACAACAACAAGGAAAACCCTGGCGTTGTGATTCAGGTGCAATCAGGTCTATTGAGGCAACTAAAAGCGGCACTCACAAAGGAAACACAGATTCTGGATCTGCTTGTTGTTAATAATGAGTGAATTATTAGTAGGTCGCAACATAAAGCACATAGTAACTGCCCTTATGGATTCCCGCGTTCGCGGGAATGACGGCGCGGTTACGGAGCATCCTGAGTAGTTACAAAAAATCAACCGTCTTCAAATACACTTACCCCGCGTGTTTATAAAATAAACACGCACCAGCAAAATATGATCAACAGAAAAAGAATTATAGAATCAGATATTCGCTTTGCCTGTGGAGATCTGGCTTTCGTACGCGGCAATAAATATTTTGAAGAAAGCAAAACATTACAGATCAATATTCTAAAAGAAGACTCAAGTTATGTTAGTTTTAACGCAACCACACTTGGCAGTGCTAAAAAGCGTTATAAACAATCAATAAGGGTTGACTGGATGCATGATTTCAGTACTGTCAGTATTGATGGCGATTGCACTTGTCCGATGCGCTTTAACTGTAAACATATAGCCTCTGCCTGTCTTGAATACATGTCTGTAGCCACTCAGATTTCACAATCAGCCACTAACATTCCTTCTTGTTTAGAATGGCTAGACAATTTTGAAGAATCAGTTTTGCAAGCAAGCAATGAAGAGTTTATCGCTTATATCCTTAAACCAAGCAAAACAGCACATCTATTTAGCCTAGATTTTCTAATCACCAAATACAATAAAAAAGGGGAGCTGAATAAAGGCAGGAAAACCACCTTAAACAATTTGCGTTACAGCTATAGCTATACCAATTATATACAGGCACTTGATAAAGATATTGCCCGTATTCTCTATAGCCTAGAAACAAGTTACCAAGGCTATCCTTTATTTGAAAACAGCACCGGTTATATTGCTTTATCAAAATTAATTCAATCAAACCGTCTATTTTGGAAAACCACACAAGCACAGCCTCTACAACCGGCAGATGAGCGTACATTAAGCTTTAGTTGGCAGCAAAAAAACCAGAGTTATCAACTTTCCTGGCATATTGAACCCGATGCCCTGTTAATCTTAACTGAGCCGCCTTTATACCTTGATGAATCACAAAACGCTCTCGGCACGCTGACTGCGCTAAACGGCTCTCACCAGCAACTAAAAAAAATTTTAAACATTCCTGAAGTCCCTGCACAGGTGGTAGAGGAGTTTAGTCAACGACTAACCCTAGAATTTCCTACAGTTGCTTTGCCAGCCCCTATAAAAATTGAGCTGGTTGAGATCTCTGATATTGAGCCTATCCCTAAAATCACCCTATTTGGTGCACAACTCAATCCAACGCAATACAGTCACTTCATTAAACTGAATTTTGTCTATAACAACGTCACCAGTTCAGTCTATAGTCCAGAACCCTTCACTGTAGTAAAAAACAAGCAAGGTATTTTTCGCATTCAACGACAAATGGAAACTGAATTTGAAGCCGTTAAGCAGCTCATGCAACATGGTTTTATCCTTACAGAACTCAATAGTATAAAAGAGTTAATTCTGTTTAGCCCTGGGGTTGAATCAGTCATGGACAGTGCTAGCCACTGGGGAAAATTCATCCAGGACATACTGCCAGATTTAGTCGAACAAGGCTGGCTTGTTGACACCCAAGATAGCTTTAAGCTTAATTTTCAACAAACTGAAGACTGGCATGTTGACATTGACGAAACCGATAATGATTGGTTTGAAATGAATTTTAAGATTAATGTGAATGGAAAGCCCATCCCTCTGCTACCGTTAATCATGCCTATTCTGAAAGAGTTCGATTTAGATGATTTACCCGATAATCTGAGTATAGCGATAGAACCGCATCACTATATCAATATACCGTCAAGTCAACTTAAACCCTTTATTAAAATCATCTACGAATTATTTTCCGATAGCTCCATTAATGAAAATGGTGGACTAACACTTTCTCGTTATGATGCCGCTACCTTAGCTGATTTAGAAACCCATAGTTACGGTGTTTTTAGTTTAAACGGTGGCAAAGCATTGATTGAAACTGGTAAAAAATTAAAGAACTTTAAAGGTATTGCAGACATAGCCATACCCGCCGAGCTTAACGCAACTTTAAGAGACTATCAGCAACTAGGTCTTAACTGGCTACAGTTTCTTCGTGAATATAATTTTGCAGGCATCTTGGCCGACGATATGGGCTTAGGTAAAACCATTCAAACCCTGACTCACCTGCTAGTTGAAAAACAATCAGGACGCATGAAGCAACCTTGTTTGATTATTGCCCCTACCAGTTTAATGGGAAATTGGCGACGCGAAGCCGAACATTTCACTCCTGACTTAAAGTTATTAACCCTGCAAGGCACTGAGCGTAAACAACACTTTGATAAAATCAAAGACTATGACTGTATATTGACCACTTACCCACTATTACCCCGCGATAAAAAAACACTCATTGCACATAACTATCATTATCTAATACTCGATGAATCTCAGATCATTAAAAATCCACGTTCACAAGCCGCACGTATCGTCAGAGAAATAAAAACCAGCCATCGCTTATGTTTAACCGGCACACCGATGGAAAATCATTTAGGCGAATTATGGGCACAATTTGATTTTCTCATGCCTGGTTTTTTAGGCGACAGCAAAAGCTTTAAAAAACTCTACCGAACTCCGATAGAAATCCATAGTGATTCACAACAAAGAGAGCGTTTATCGAAGCGGCTGCAACCTTTTATGTTGCGTAGAACTAAACAAGAAGTCGCCACCGAATTACCCCCTAAAACGGAAATGATCCGCTCCGTACCTTTATACGAAAAACAAGCAACACTATACGAAGGCATCCGCATTACGATGGAGAAGAAAGTCCGCGATGCCATTGCTGATAAGGGTTTAGCACGCAGTCAAATCACCATTCTGGATGCCTTGCTAAAACTACGCCAAACCTGTTGTGATCCTCGCACCCTATCTTTAAAAGAGGCACAAAAAGTAAAACAGTCGGCAAAACTGGATTTGCTGATGGAAATGTTGCCAGAACTACTGGAAGAAGGTCGCCGGATTTTGGTATTTTCTCAGTTTACCCGAATGATCGCTTTGATAGAAACAGAACTCAATGCCTTAAAAATTGAATACAGTAAACTCACAGGGCAAACCAGAAAACGCGATGAAGCGATAGAACGCTTTAAAAACGGTGAAACCGATGTTTTTCTGATTAGTTTAAAAGCGGGGGGCGTAGGTTTAAATTTAACCGAAGCCGATACCGTAATTATTTATGACCCTTGGTGGAACCCTGCGGTAGAGACACAAGCCGCTGATAGAGCGCATCGTATCGGTCAAGACAAACCCGTGTTTGTTTATAAGCTGATGACTGAAAATACAGTAGAAGAAAAAATCCTCGCCATGCAAGAGAAAAAACGTGCCTTGGCCGACAGTATTTATCAGGGTGGTAAACAACAGCGGTCTACAAAACTCACCTCTGAAGACTTGACCGAGTTATTTAAGCCAATCACTTTATGAATTTTTCCATCATCATCCCCACTTTAAATGAAGCGGATAATATTCAATCCTGTTTACAATCAGTACAAGCCCAGAATCAACCGCATGAAATCATTGTTGTCGATGCTGGAAGTATGGATAACACCATAGAAAATGCCAGGCCTTTAGCCGATAAAATTATTCGCTTTGATAAAGGCCGCGCTACGCAGATGAATAAGGGCGCTAAATATGCTAGCGGTGATATTTTGCTTTTTCTGCATGCCGATACCCATCTCCCAACAAATGCTTTGGACAGCCTCAGCCAGCTATTTAAACAGCACCATAATACCTGGGGGCGATTTAATATTACACTCACAGGTCAACACCCTCTATTAAAAATGATTGCCTGGTTTATGAACTGGCGCTCTTGTTTAACGGGAATTGCCACTGGTGACCAAGTGATATTTGTCAAAAAATCATTATTTGAGCAAGTGAATGGTTATGCTGAAATTGCTTTAATGGAAGATGTTGAATTATGTAGCAGGCTTAAAAAAATCAGCCGTCCGCATTGTCTAAAAACCAGAGTAATAAGTTCAGGACGGCGTTGGGAACAATACGGTGTGGTTAAAGTCGTTGTCCTGATGTGGAGCATACGGCTGCGATATTTCTTTGGTGAGGCACCAGAAACACTCAACACGCTTTATACAAAAGGAAAGTTATGGAAAACCTGATTAGGCTCTCAATCGCATTAGCTGTTTTTTTGCTGATGATTGGCTGGGAATATTTTAGGCCAAGAAGAAAACAAAGCATCAGCCGTAAAAAACGCTGGCAGGTGAATATAGGTTTGGCTGTCACTAACATGGTTTTAATGCGTCTAACAGTGGGCAGCCTCGCCTATTTAAGTGCAGTCAATGCAACTGAACAATCATGGGGGTTATTAAATCAATTTGCCTTAGCACCGTGGACAAGTATTGTTATCACTTTATTGTTACTTGATTTAGCCATCTATGGACAGCATGTTCTCAGTCATAAATGGTCGCTACTATGGCGTTTACATCAAGTCCATCATACCGATTTGGAATTAGATGCTAGTTCTGCGGTGCGTTTTCACCCCATGGAAATCATCATTTCCATGGGCTACAAAGTCACTTGCATCTACTTATTGGGTGCCAATCCTATTGCTGTTATCGCCTTTGAAATCGTCCTCAATGCTACTGCCACATTCAATCACAGCAATATTGATTTACCCTTAAAAATTGATACTGTTTTACGCTGGATATTAATTACGCCCGACACACATCGCATCCATCATTCAACAGTTAAAACTGAGACAGACAGTAATTATGGCTTTTCTATTGTGCTATGGGACAGAGTGTTTAAAACCTATCAGGTAGAGCCTGAAAAAAGTCAGACAACACTGGAAATAGGTTTACCTGAATATAGAAATCAGACAGATTTAAGTTTTATGCACTGTTTATTGCTGCCGTTTAGGGCGCAAGGGCTTAAAACTAATAAAAAGTAGCAATGCTGACTATAATTTGAGCAAAAGGCAGTCCCACCAAAAAGATAAATCGCTGTGTACGGGTGGTCAAGTTCTGGAATTATTTTTTTCCGCCCGAAGACCCTGCTTGATGAAAACCCGCTGGAAGTTGGCCATAGTCACCCTCACCAAAAAAGAAACCCATCATGTGTTTTTCGATCAAGGCAAAACTTTCAACATCCATGGTGCTGATGCCATTTTCATTAATTATGGTGGTTAATCTCTCCAGCCATTTTTTCCACCCTTCTTCGGAAACATGTTGAAAAATTCTTTGCCCTAATTCACCCGGGTGGGTGGGCTTATCTAATCCTTCAGCTTCGTGCTTTAAAACAACACAATTAACTAATTTACCCATAATGCCCCTTAATTTAAAATATTTTATACTTGTTCAAATTTTTTAAGTAAAACACCTTCGTCACCACAGCAACTAGCCGCACATTGTTTGACTTCATTTATGCTGGCATTATTGTCATTAATATAATGGCTGACTGGTTGGTTTTCTGCGGCACAGTCACAGCCCTTATCATTATAAACATAACTATTTGTTAGCCCTGCTTTTTTGGCTTGATCTTGTGCGCCAAATAAAGACGCTTCTGCTGTAGCGGGAATATGGCTTAGTTGATAGGCAGGAAAAAAACGAGTGATATGCCACGGGCTGTCTTTACCTAGGTTATCTCTTATCCAGCAAGCAGTTTGATAATGCTGTTCTGGGTCATCATTCTTACCTGGAATAATGTTGGTGCGTGTTTCAACGTGAATACCCAGGTCGTGCGCTTTTTTTATGCAATGAAGGACTTGCTTGACTGTAGCGGGCCGACAAATTTCCTGATAAAAATCATCCCGCATACTTTTAATATCAGAACACAATACATCAATATAAGGCGCAACTAATTCTAGGGCTTCATCGCTAATATAGCTGTTAGATACATAAACGGTATAGAGACCTGCTTGTTTTGCTATTTTAGCTACGTCTAACACATATTCTAACCACACAGCAGGTTCTGAATAGGTAAAGGCAATGCCTTGTACATCAGCTTTTAGTGCTGATTCAACCAGAGATTCTGCTGATACCCATGCTGCTTTAGATTGACCTTTTGCCAGAGCGTCTAAAGCATTGACACCCCATGATATTTCCAAATTATGGCAACCCTTGCAACGAAAGCTGCAACCATAACTCCCAACCGACATCACTCGCGTTCCAGGGCGAAAATGTCTGACTGGTTTTTCCTCAATTCTATCTATATTTATGGATGATAAAATACCGTATGATAAATTATATAAAGTGCCATTACGATTAACATGTGCCTGGCAAAAACCACGTTGGCCATGACTGATTTTACAACGCCATAAGCAAAGATTGCATCGGGTTGTACCATTGCTGAGCCTTTCTTGAAGGCGCGTTTTTACCAGTTGATATTGTGTGAGTTTAGACATGGTTAAAATGGATAACAAAAAAAAATTATACTGGAATTAGCAGATCTACCTGCAAAACTAACAAAAGTGAAAAATGTTCTTAGTTGGGTTACAAAAAGCATGTAACCCAACACTATCACTCTATAGTCTGGAGTTTTGTAAGAGTCTCAGCAGTTTTCTCGTTCCCACATAGGAGCGTGTGGGAACGAGGATATTCCTAAATCCATACTTTATATGGCGTCCCCGGACGGAGTCGAACCGCCAGTCTATCCCTTAGGAGGGGATTGCATTGTCCAATTATGCTACGGGGACTTTTAGTTAATTATAACAAGAATCCTGAGATCATATACTGATAAGCTTACGACTATTATTTTGATAAGTCTTGCGTTCGCATCATAAACGCACCACCTAGTTTAGCCCGCCCTTTTTACCGACCTTCATAATCTGTTTCCATCACAGTTATATTGGCTTTATACACATTTTTTTTAGCTTTTCTTAGTTGAAAAATATCATTTAAGTCTTGCATTTGACTATAACGAACATTCAAATCTTTGAGAATACCTGTCTCCAGTGTATAAATACAGCCATGCACGCTGATTTCCTTGCTATTGCGCCAGGCTCTTTGTACCACGGTAGTGTGACAAATATTTTTTACCTGTTCAATCACATTCAATTCACATAATCTATCTAAACGCTCAGTTTCATCGCTGTATTCTTGTAGCTCATGCTGATGTTTTTGATGTACATTTTTAATGTGACAGAGCCAGTTATCTATCAAGCCATGTTCTATAGATTGCATAGATGCTAAAACGCCTCCACAACCATAATGACCACAGACAATGATATGCTTAACCTTTAAGATTTCTACGGCATATTGAATGACTGACAAACAATTCAGGTCAGTAGGCACTACGACATTAGCAATATTACGATGAACAAATAACTCCCCTGGTTGCAAGCCTACTAATTGTTCAGAAACAACCCGACTATCCGAACAGCCTATCCACAAGTAATCTGGCGACTGCTGCTTAGATAAATCAGAAAAAAACGTGGGTCTTTCCTGGTTGATACGTTTAGCCCATTCGATATTATTTTCGTAGAGTTTTTTTAAATACTTCATAATTAAAAATGATTGCAATTTTACATATTATACCAGAGTAACCCAAAAAACCCACCCTGTATCAATATATTTTTATATGTTTTTCAATGGCTTATAGTTTATTGACGAGAGCCCATTAGATTTTAAAATAAATAATTGTTTACTTTCCAATACAAAAAGAACTAAAAATCTTACCCAACAAATCATCAGAACTAAATACTCCGGTAATTTCTGCTAGGCTATTTTGAGCTTGGCTTAAATCTTCTGCTACTAATTCACCCGCCTGATTTTGTAGTTGTAGTTTTGCATCTTCTACATGGTTTTGAGCTGAATTTAGTGCTTCTATATGTCTTATTCTGGCTATAAAAACATCGTCTGACTCACCCTTAAAACCCACACTGTTTTTCAAATGATTAGTTAATAATTCAATACCTATTTGTTGTTTTACTGACAAATAAATTTCGCTTTGATGATCCGACTCAATGATTTTAGGTTCTATTCCAGACAGGTCAATCTTGTTATAAACTTTAGTAATATCCAAATCCCTTGGCAAGGTATTAACAATCGATTCAGTTTCTGGATCTGTACTATCTATAATTAATAAGATTTTATCGGCCTGCCTAATTTGTTCATGGGCTCTGCGTATGCCTTCTTTTTCTACTATATTGTCACTTTCCCTTAAACCAGCAGTATCAATTATATGTAGTGGCATACCATCAATTTGTATTCGTTCTTTCAATATATCTCTTGTGGTCCCTGCTACTTCAGTCACAATAGCAACCTCATGTCCTGCCAATACATTGAGCAAACTCGATTTACCCACATTCGGTTTACCCGCTAAAACAATAGTCATCCCGTCACGTAATAATCGTCCCTGTTGTGCAGTTTTTTGTATCTTATAAATTTTCTCAGAAATTTCATTGATTTTATTTGCCACAATACCATCGGATAAAAAATCAATTTCTTCGTCAACAAAGTCTATGGCGGCTTCCACATACATTCTCAACTCAGTAAGTTGGTCAACCAGTTCATTAATCTGTTTTGAAAACACACCTTGCATGGACTTTTGTGAAGAACGTACGGATTGTTCTGTACTGCTTTCTATTAAATCAGCAACTGCTTCTGCTTGTGCTAAATCCAATTTATTGTTGAGAAATGCGCGTTCTGTAAATTCACCTGGTTTAGCCAGCCGGGCACCTAAACTTAGTACTCTTCTTAGCAACATATCTAAAACAACCGTTCCACCATGTCCTTGTAATTCGATAGTATCTTCTCCTGTATAGGAAGAAGGGTTAGGAAAAAACAGAAGAATACCTGAATCAATAACAGAGCTGTCTTGATCTTTAAATGAAGCAAATAAAGCTTGTCTAGGAAGAAATGATTTTGTGGTCAGTTGTTTAGCAATCTGAATTGCTAAACAACCTGAAATCCTGATAATACCAACACCACCATTACCTGGTGGCGTGGAAATTGCAGCGATAGTATCTAAAATATTGTATTGCACGGGGAATTAAAACACTTATGCTACCAAGCCAATCAATTTAGCTAACTTGGTAGCATAAAAACAAATTAATTTTCTTCGGCTTCAATTTGTCGGGTGATATACCACTGCTGAAGGAATGATAAAGTATTATTACATACCCAGTAAAATACCAAACCCGCAGGGAAAAACAGGAAGAAAACGGTGAAAATAATAGGAAACATTCTCATTACTTTTGCTTGTAATGGATCAATGGGGGCAGGATTTAAACTTTGTTGAAGTTTCATGGTGATACCCATAATCACTGGCAACACAAAGAACGGGTCTTGTGCAGATAAGTCCTGAATCCATAAGGTCAAACCTGCTTGACGCAATTCAACGGTTTCAATCAACACCCAATATAATGATATAAACACGGGGATTTGTACTAAAATCGGAAGACAGCCGCCCATTGGGTTAACCTTTTCCCTTTTATACATCGCCATCATCTCAGTATTGAAACGCTGTCTATCATCTTCAAATTTATCTTTGAGTTCTTTAAGACGCGGTTGAATCTTGCGCATCTTCGCCATAGAACGAAAACTGGCTTGAGATAATTTAAAAAATAATAATTTAATGCATAAGGTAACACCCAAAATAGATAAGCCCCAGTTGCCTATATACCCGTGTATTTGATTAAGTAACCAATAAATAGGCTTACCAATAATCGTCAGCCAGCCATAATCAACTGTTAATTCTAATCCTGGTGCTATCGCTTCCATCATTGGCTGAATTTTTGGTCCAGCAAATAAATGCGAAGTAAATACGCTTTCTGTTTGTGGGGTCACCTCAAATGCAGGCGAATAAGAGCCAATAACATAACGAAAACCTTTTGATTTTTTGGTATAAAAATGATTTTTCTGATCTACTGGGGGTATCCATGCAGAAGCAAAATAATGCTGAATCATTGCACTCCAACCCCCTAAAGTTGAAACGCTTAGGTCTTCATCTTCCATTTCCTCATAATCAATTTTTTGATATAGGTCTTCAGCCGTGTAAACAACCCCACCCGCATAAGTTCTTATAAAAGTATTACCTTTGTCATCAACAAAAGGTACTCTCATTAATTGTGCATATTGTCTACCCGACCACGCTTTTGTTGAGTTATTATTGACTGTCTGATTAACACCAATATCATAACTACCACGAGTAAAAACATAGGTTTTTGTGACCACCAGGCCCTCTTTATTTTGCCAATATAAGGGCACAGACAAACTATCCTCTCCAATTGCCAATGCATATTGATCTTTATCAGAACTAAATAAGGCATTATGATTAGGTGCTGAAGAAGAACCATTATTAGCAATTAAACCACTCTGCGCTAAAAATAATTTTTCTGTATTACCATTAAATAGTCTAACAGGCCTTTCGTCTTTTTCTTCCGCATCCAGACCAATCATTGCACGTAAATCATTAACAACTGTATTCACTTTTTCACGCGGATGTTGTAATAGATCTAGATTACGTATTGTTCCCCCTTTGGTATCTATTTCAAGAGAAAAGACATCGGTGACTACAGTAATAATCTTATCTGTAGGAGCTTCAAGCATCGGTACTACTTCAGCATTTTTATTTGTAGTAATATTTTGAACATTACCAGCTACGGGTAAATCTCCATCTGAATCATTGATAACCGGTAGTTCTGATACATTAGTGACAGGCTTGGGAGCATAATCTAATTGCCAAGCTTCCCATATCAAATAAGAAGTCATCATAAAGGCAAGGACTAGTAGAACTCTCATGTTTTCCATTTTTTATTTACCAATTTTTCTGGAACAAGGTCAATTCCACCCTCATGGAAGGGGTGACATTTTAATAATCTTCTAAGTGTAAGGTATGAACCTTTGAGCGCACCATGAAGCTGAATGGCCTCCAGACCGTAACTTGAACAACCTGGATAAAAACGACATCTATTTCCAAGTAAAGGACTTATAAAATATTTATAAAACTTTATAAGGTTTATGAGTAGGTGTTGCATCTGTTTACCAGTCTAAGCCAATGTTTATCTAATGACTTTTTTAATAAATCAGATGATGCATTAGCAGCATCTCTTCTAGCCAAAACAACAATATCAATATTTATGAGTTGATGTTGTTGTTGTCTAAAGTTTTCCCTAACAGCCCTTTTAATCAAATTTCTTGTAACTGCTTTTTTTATATTTTTCTTAGCAATTGCAAGCCCCAATCTGGGGTGATCATAATCATTTTTTATAGCCAGTAAGGTAAAAAAACTATCTGTCGACCTTGCTGGGTTTTCAAATACTTTTCTATATTCAGCAGGTTTTCCTAGTCTTAACTGAGTAGGTAAACCATAACTTTCAGTGATCAATTACACGGTTAATGCTGCACGACCTTTTGCCCTACGAGCATTAATCACTCTGCGACCGCCCTTGGTTGCCATTCTTGCACGAAAACCATGCGTTCTTGCGCGTTTAATTTTACTGGGTTGATAAGTTCTTTTCATTGGTTAATGCCCTAAAAAATTGTTTAAACAAAAATACGGATAAAAAAGACGATGGATGATAAAATAAAAAAATGCATTTCGTCAATTACATTTAACCAAAATTAACCAGATATTATACCACAACAATGTTATTGCTTGGTATTTATATGGTAATTGTTTAACTATCCATCAACCTTAAAAAATGTCGCTAAAATGAGTTCTATTTGGAAACACTGCTTATCCAAACTTGAAAATGCAATGCCTTCCAATGATTTTAGTACTTGGATAAGACCATTACAAGCCATAGAAAAAAATAAGCAACTAAAATTATTGGCCCCAAACCGATTCATTATTGATCACGTTAAACAACATTTTTTACAAAAAATTGAAGATGTGGTTTATGAGTTTTCTAATGGCTCCCTTGTTATACAGTTCGAAATTGGTTCTAAAAGCCCAGCACCACGCTCTCAACCAGGTTCAACTAAAAAATCAACCACTAAAAAAAACAATCAAACACAATCAAATTTTTTAAATAGGGCTTTTTCTTTTGATGGTTTTGTAGGGGGTAAATCCAATCAACTTGCAAAAGCAGCTTCGCTTCAGGTTTCTAAAAATATAGGCAAATCATACAATCCACTTTTTATCTATGGTAGCTCTGGTCTAGGTAAAACCCATCTGATGCATGCTATAGGTAATGCAGTTCTTAAAAAAAACCCTTGCGCGAATATTGTTTATTTACATTCAGAAAAATTCGTACAAGACATGGTGCAGGCTTTTCAGCATAATTCCATTGATGCTTTTAAAAAATATTATCGCAGTATTGATATTTTATTAATTGATGATGTTCAATTTTTAGCTGGAAAAGAACGATCTCAAGAAGAGTTTTTCCACACCTTTAATAATTTGTTAGATAAAAAACACCAAGTAGTATTAACTTGTGATAAATATCCTAAAGAAATTGAAGGTTTAGAAGATCGCTTAAAATCTAGGTTTGTCTGGGGGTTACCTGTTGCCATTGAACCTCCAGATTTAGAAACAAGAGCGGCTATCTTAATTAAAAAAGCCAATCAGGTTAATATTGATTTAACCCATGAAGTTGCATTTTTTATTGGAAAAAGAATTTCTTCCAATGTTAGAGACTTGGAAGGTGCACTAAGGCGCGTTATCGCTAATGCCCATTTTACGGGAAAAGAAATTACAGTGGATTTTACCAAAGAAGCCCTACATGACTTGATTTCATTACAAGATAAATTAGTCAATATTGATAATATTCAAAAAACAGTCTCTCAATATTTCAAAATTAGGGTTGCAGACCTATCCTCTAAAAACCGTAGACAATCTATTACACGCCCTAGACAAATCGCTATGTGTCTGGCTAGAGAATTAACCAGCCATAGTTTTCCTGAAATTGGTGGGTATTTTGGTGGAAGAGATCACACAACAGTGATTAATGCCTGTAAGCGAATAAAATCACTTAAAGAGTCAGATATCAAAGTAGAAGAAGATTATCAAAACCTTTTAAGAGCATTATCTGATTGAGCCAAGGAAAAAATTGATTTTGTACTTAATGAGAACTCAGCATAACTCTGGACGAGAGAAAAAGTGATAGAATTTTTCAGATTTTAGTCAAAATACAAGTGTAATAGTGAGCTATTGTGCGTTATTTTGGCTGACCTTTTTTATCCTTCCAGAGTTATGCTGAGGGCTCTTAATATTAATTGCTACATAAGTTCTTGTCCTCTGTGAATAAGCTGTGCTTTACGCGGGGTTAAAATGTAGATTAGTTGTGTTATATTTTCACTGTTTAAAATTAAACACGAAAGTCACAAGATAAAAGGCTTTTATCAACAAAATTTAAAGGCTATAATTAATTGATAATGCAAAAAAAACATCAGTTACCAACAGTTTTTTTTGTACTAATAACAATAATGGTTTTAAATATAAATTATGAAATTTATTATTAATAGAGAGCTTTTATTAACACCCTTACAAAAAATAGTGGGTGTTATTGAAAAAAGACAAACTATGCCAATTCTGTCTAATGTTCTTATCTGTATCAAAGAAAATACTTTGACTCTAACAGGGACAGACCTTGAAATTCAGTTAATTACTACGATTCAACCAGACTCATGTGAAAGTGGTGAAATCACTGTCCCTGCTAGGAAACTCCTTGATATTGTCAGGTTATTACCTGATGAAGCGATAATAAAATTTGAACTCAAAGACGATAAAGCAAAAATCATCTCTGGAAGAAGCAGGTTTTCTTTATCTACCTTAGCTGCAGATAACTATCCTGAGTTTTCTGAGGCTGAGTTAGAAAATAAGTTTGTAATCAATGCTGGAACATTAAAATTTGCATTAGATAAAACCGTTTTTTGTATGGGTAATCAGGATGTGCGTTATTATCTCAATGGCTTGTTATTACATATTTCAAATAACACTTTAAATTTGGTTGCTTCAGATGGGCATCGCTTATCCTTTTATGAAGACAATATAGGGGTTGCAACGGGTTATGAGGCCCGTATTATTTTGCCCAGAAAAGGGGTATTAGAACTCAGTCGGTTGCTGGATGATGATGAAGCAGAACTAGATATTCAGTTTTCAAGCAGCAATATCAGAATATCGGTTAAAAACTTAATCTTTTCCGCTAAATTAGTCGATGCGGAATATCCTGATTTTAATAAAGTATTTGATCAACCCTTTTTAAATTCAATTCATATTCAAAAACATGTTTTAAAAGACGCCTTAACCCGTGTTGCTATTCTAGCGAATGAAAAATTTAAAGGTGTTAGCTGTCAGATCTCAAAGGGATTGCTTAAGTTAAATTCATATAATCCTGAACACGATGAAGCAGAAGAAGAATTGATTATTGAGTACAATGATGAGCCATTTTCTATTGCCTTTAATGCCCAATATTTATTAGATGCTGTAAGCAATTTAGATTCTGAATTAGCCGTATTAACTATTGCCAGCAATGGAAGTAGTTGTTTTATTGACGAGCCCGAACCCAAGCCATACAAATTTATAGTTATGCCGATGTGCTTGTGATTTTAATCTCTCCTTATGAGTTTAAAAAAACTAGAGATATCTACACTGCGCAATATTAACAAAGCAACTATAGAACCGTCATTAGCCATTAATTTAATTACTGGAGAAAATGGTAGTGGTAAAAGCTCGTTACTTGAAGCTATTTTTATTTTAGGTAGGGCGCGTTCTTTTAGAGCTACGAACATTAAACAAGTTATTCAGTTTGAAAAACAACAGCTCATTGTTTCAGGTAAAATCATCCAAAAGAGTAATGATTTAGTTCATCTAGGCATAAGGCTAGAAGGGGAAAAAAGTGACATACGTATTAACCAAAGCAATAGCCATAAAGCAGAACTAGCTTATGCCCTACCTATATTGTTGATTCACCCCAAAAGTTACAAGTTGATTGATGCGGGCCCTCAATTAAGACGTGAATTTTTAGATTGGGGGGTGTTTAATATGGATGAAAAATTTTTAAACTGTTGGCGCAAATATAAAAAAATTTTACAACAAAGAAATTCATTATTAAAATCTAGGCAAGTTGATCAACTCCATGTTTGGGACACCGAACTAACAGAGTACGGCACAATAGTCTCAAATTATAGAAAGACATATCTTGATCTACTTCAACCTTTATTCTTAGAACTGAGTGTTTTTTTCCTTAATTTAAAAAACATTGAAATTCAATATATTCCTGGTTGGAATGATTCTGATGGTTTTGCACATTCCATGCAGATAGACCTTGCAAAAGATCTTAAATATGGTTTTAGCCATAGTGGCCCCCACAGAGGTGATTTTTCTGTTTTAGTTGATGGTCGCCTAGCTAAAGATTATGTTTCCAGGGGGCAACTTAAACTGTTAATGATTTCTTTAAAGCTGGCCCAAGTTAAATTAATTAATATACAGAAAGAGAGTTCTGTTAGCTTGCTTATTGATGATCTTACAGCAGAACTGGATTTTCTTAACAAGGCTAAACTACTTGATTACTTATCTGCCTTAAACTGCCAGGTTTTCATGTCTACAACTGAACTTGGTAATTTTGGTGATTTATCTATGTTAAATGATTATAGGGTGTTTCACGTGGAACATGGAAATATTGTATCTGTGTGATAGTGAAATAAATTAATTGGTTCCACGTGGAACGTAAAAGGAAAAAATATGAGTGAGACTTACGATAGTTCAAATATACAAGTTTTAAAAGGACTTGATGCTGTACGGAAAAGACCAGGAATGTATATAGGTGATACGGATGATGGCTCTGGTTTGCATCACATGGTATTTGAAGTCGTTGATAATTCTATAGATGAAGCTTTGGCGGGTTTTTGTAAAGGTGTAGATGTGGTGATTCATGAGAATGGATCGGTAACAGTATCTGACGATGGTCGCGGTATTCCTGTAGATATTCACCCAGAAGAAGATAGATCGGCGGCTGAAGTCATTATGACAGTGTTACATGCAGGGGGGAAATTTGATGATAATGCGTATAAAGTTTCAGGGGGATTGCATGGGGTGGGTGTTTCGGTTGTTAATGCGCTTTCTGAAGAGGTGACATTAGAAATTCGCAAAAATGGAAAGTTACACAGGCAAAAATATAAAATGGGGGAGCCTGTAGCGCCACTAGAAGCAGTGGCAGAGGCAAAAGACACAGGAACATCTATAAATTTTATCCCGAGTAAAGAAACTTTTTCTGATGTTGAATTTCATTACGATATTTTAGCGAAACGATTAAGAGAACTCTCTTTTTTGAATTCAGATGTAAGGATTGCTATAAAAGATGAACGCTCAGGCAAAGAAGATGTTTTTGAATTTGAAGGGGGTATTAGTGCCTTTGTTCAACATTTGAATAAAAACAAAACGCCCTTGTTTGAAGATGTATTTCATTTTACAGCAGAGAAAGAAGGTGTCACGGTAGAAGTGGCTATGCAATGGAATAATTCTTACCAGGAAAATATATTTTGTTATACCAATAATATTCCTCAACGCGATGGTGGCAGCCACTTGGCTGGCTTTAGAGGGGCATTAACCCGCACCATTAATCAATATATTGATTCCAGTGGCTTAGCTAAAAAAGAAAAAATATCAACCACAGGGGATGATGTCAGAGAAGGTCTAACGGCTGTTTTATCAGTTAAAGTACCTGATCCTAAATTTTCATCGCAAACCAAAGATAAGCTGGTGTCATCAGAAGTGAAGCCATTAGTTGAATCGACCATGAATGAGAAGTTACAAGAATTTTTATTAGAACAACCACAAATTGCTAAAACCATTGTTGGTAAAATAATAGATGCTGCTAGAGCCAGAGACGCAGCGCGTAAAGCCAGAGAGATGACGCGGCGTAAATCAACTTTGGATATTGCAGGACTACCAGGAAAACTAGCGGATTGCCAAGAAAAAGATCCCGCATTATCAGAATTATTTATTGTGGAAGGGGACTCGGCGGGTGGTTCTGCTAAACAAGGCAGAGACAGACGCACACAAGCAATCTTACCGTTAAAAGGAAAAATTCTTAATGTAGAAAAAGCCCGTTTTGATAAAATGATTTCATCAGATGAAGTGGGTAATCTCATTACTGCATTGGGCTGTGGAATTGGTAAAGACGAATATAACCTGGAAAAATTACGCTATCATCGTATTATTATAATGACGGATGCGGACGTGGATGGTTCGCATATCAGAACCTTACTACTGACTTTTTTCTATCGGCAAATGCCAGAATTAATAGAAAATGGTTATATCTATATCGCCCAGCCCCCCCTATATAAAATCAAAAAAGGTAAACAAGAGCATTATGTCAAAGATGATGCGGGTTTAAATGAATATTTGATTCAACTTGCTTTGGATAAAGCACAGTTACAGACCAATGAATCAACACCCCTTATACAAGGACAGGGACTAGAAATATTAGCCACAGAATATGCAGAAGTGATGTCGGTTATTAGCCGTTTAAGCAGACGATATGATGCCATGTTTTTAGAAGAAATGACTTATTCCAAAGCATTAAGCAATACTATTAAACAAAGTCAGGATGAGATGATGCACTGGTTTAAGCAACTGCAACAACGCTTAAATGAGAATAATGTGAAAGCGGTTTACACTATCAAACTAAACTATAACAGTACTGATGATTTTGATGTAGTGGTGGATAAACGCCACAATGGTATTGTAAAAACCTTCGTTTTACATTGTACTTTTTTTCTAGGTAAAGATTATTTAAAGATAGCAAAATATGCAGAAGATACGGTTCAGTTATTCAGTGATGAGTCAGTGATGCGCATGGGAGAAAAGGGACAGCCTGTTAGTAGTTTTAAACAGGCTTTTGAATGGATGATGAAAGAAGTAAAAAAAGGACAACATATCCAACGCTATAAAGGTTTGGGTGAAATGAATCCAGAGCAATTATGGGAAACCACATTGGATGCCAATAGTCGAAGACTGCTACAAGTAAAAATTGAAGATGCGATTGCTGCAGATGAGATTTTTACTACACTGATGGGTGATGTGGTAGAACCGCGTCGAGACTTTATTGTTAAAAATGCATTAGATGTAACCAACCTAGATGTTTAATTTAGTTAATATTTTATACCATTTATTCTTGAAAATGGTATAACCGCATGAAACAATATTTAAGTTTACTCCAAAAAATTCTGGATGAAGGTGTACAAAAAGGAGATAGAACGGGGAGTGGAACGCTATCTATTTTTGCTCACCAAATTCGTTTTGATTTACAACAAGGCTTTCCTTTAGTTACCACCAAAAAGGTTCATTTAAAAGCAATCATTCATGAATTACTCTGGTTTTTAAAAGGCGATACCAATATTGCCTATTTAAAACAAAATGGCGTAAAAATCTGGGATGAATGGGCGGATGAGGATGGAGAACTCGGCCCTGTTTATGGACATCAATGGCGATCTTGGCCAACAGCTGATGGACAAAATATAGATCAAATAGCACAGATCATTAAGCAACTGAAGGAAACACCAAATAGTCGACGCATTATTGTTTCTGCATGGAATGTGTCTGATTTATCAGATGAATCTATGAGTGCCCAAGAAAATGTAAAAAAAGGAAAAATGGCCCTATCCGCCTGTCATGCGTTTTTTCAATTCTATGTAGCGAATGGAAAGCTCTTTTGTCATCTCTATCAGCGCAGTTGTGATACATTTTTAGGTTTACCGTTTAATATAGCCAGTTATGCCCTATTAACGCATATGGTGGCTCAGCAGTGCGATTTAGAGCCTGGGGACTTTATTTGGACGGGTGGGGATGTACATTTATATCTTAATCATCAACAGCAAGCGAAACTACAATTATCACGAGAACCTTTTACTTTACCTAGGTTAAATATAAAAAGAAAAGCAGATTCAATTTTTGATTATTGTTTTGAAGACTTTGAGATTGAGGATTATCAATTTCATAAGGCTATTAAAGCCGATATTTCTATTTAACCTATTGTTATGTATGGTTATTTATTCTGTTATTAATTCCCCTTTTGGAATATGTGCAAAGCCAATGTATTCCTTTGTGGGTGTTTTTAGTGTTGAGGGTGTTTATGCTAATATTCTTGGTGTTTTGATCGCTATGATGCTATTGGGCGTGACGTGTCTTAAGCAGGTAGGCAATTTAGACGAAGTAAACGCTTGTTAAAGGCACCCCTATTAATTCTGGCCGATCTGAGACATGGGTTAAATATCTGAGAATAAGGCGAGAGTTGTAGCCAAGAACAACCGAATGACATGGTTTTAAATGCCTTCACTCTTTATTCACAAGTAATTTATTTTCATTCCTGTTAAGAGCATACAGGCGTGACGAGTGAGTATTTAAATATTTTAAGTGTGTATCTGCCAGCCATGAATTAATAGGGGCGACTGTAATATATTATTCGTTTCAAGTTTTTGTGTATAAAGTACGAAAATTTATGGAAGGGATAATAGTAAAAAACAGACATTCGAGATAATATTGCTTCATTCTTTTTTGGAGACCTCAGCATAACTCTGGACGGATAAAAAAAGTGATAGAATTTTTCAGGTTTTAGTCAAAATACAAGCCTACCCTCTATTTTGTCCAATAGCTGCGTTGAAAGTGCGCATTTACACCTGTAAACTCCGCGCTTTCGCCTTGCTCTTGAACGCCTTGATCTTGAACAGAACGGAGGGCAATCTAAGCAGTTACCGAGTACGCTGGGGAGTTACCAAAGGCTAATGTATTGATTGTATGATTTTTTGTTGATCATTTTCTAAAACTAGGCAAGTTAATATGTTTGATGCGTAGGCTCCAGTATCAATGCCAATTCGGTTGGCTAATAATTCGGGTTCATCTGACACGGTATGACCATGAACAATAATTTTTTCATGATGTTTCTGGTATGAAGTAAATTCATCTCTTATCCACAATAAGTCTTTTGCTTTTTGCTTGGCTAGCGATTTTCTGGGGTAAATACCTGCATGGACAAAGTAATAAGACCCTAACGTATAGTTTAAAGTGGTTTGTGCTAGAAAATGATGGTGTGTCTCGGGGAGTTTTTCTTTTAATTGTTGTTGCATATTGGTGAAATCAGATCTTTTTGTAGGGATTTTGTGGATTGCCACGTTATAACTCGCCAGTGTTGCCCTGCCGCCAAAGGACAGCCAGGCTTTTTCGACACTTTCTTCTTGCAAGAAATCAAGTAGGACCTGCTCGTGATTACCGCGCAAATAAATACATTCCGTATTGTCTGGATTATGCTGAATAAGGGTCTCAATAACTTCTTTAGAATTAGGGCCTCTATCGATATAGTCACCTAGATAAATAATGAGTTTTCTACCTAAAAACGCAAGACAATCGTGTTCAATTTTATGCAATAAATCCAGTAATAATGCATGGCAGCCATGGACATCACCAATACAATATATACGGGTATTGTCAGGTAGGAAGGGTGCTATAAGCTTATTTTTTTTTAAAAACAAATTAAGTAGGTTTGTTAATGGTGGATACCATTTTTTGCAAAATTTCTGGGTGTTTCTCCTGCATTAAAATCTTCACAGATTCAAAAAAACCAAGGTTTTTTCGAAAAAAGCGTAAAAATGGTTTTCTTGTAAATTTCCAAACAAGTAGGGTTTGTGATCCGAGTAGGTGGTAATCCTTGGCTTCAAATTGTTTGAAATAAATGCCGCACAGCTTGAATCTATCTAACAAATAATGCAATTCATTGGGCCCTAGTAGTATAGACAAACGCAAAGCCTTAATAACACTTTCGGAGTCGGTGCGTTGCATGGCTTGCAACCACGCTAATTTATACCATAATTGAGAATTTCCTGGAGACAAACTTGAGTGACTGCTGATTTGCTTGTTGCGCTTCAAATAGAAGCTGTTGGCCTTGTTGAGTAAAATAACTAACGGCTTGGCTTTTGTGAATTAAGAGCAAATGTAAATCATGCCAATACTGCGCATTATTCCAAATACGATGACTCAATTTTGATTTTTCTATCAGTGAATCAAGTTTTTTAGGGGATAAGGTTTCTTTTTTTACCAGCTGATTAATCGCTCTCTTAACAGGTATATGATTTATGCTAGATAGAAACAGGGGCAATGCATTAAATAGCAGAATGATGCTGACGAGAAAAACAAAAAAAGCAAAAGTTTTTTGCCTTTTTTGATTATTGACCTGCATCAGCTTGAATAATATTTACCGTATTTTCCATGGTAATAATAGTAACTAGAATCACCGTAGCCATAGCGACTATATTGTTTTAAATTGACGCGCTGTAACACAATGCCAGCAATATTCCCGCCATTTCCTGATTTTTCTAGTTGTAATATAGCGGTTTTAACCACTTTTTTGGGAGTATGATCCCAACGTACAACAAAAAGGGTTTTGTCCACTTGTTGTGCCAATGCTCTTGCGTCTGCAACCGCCATAAGAGGGGGGGTGTCAAATATAATTAAATCAAAATGCGTTTTTAGTTGCGCAATGAGTGTTTGCATACGTTTAGAAGTGAATAAATCAACAGGACTTGTATGTTCTGAGCCACCTTTTGGCATGATTTTTAATTCAGTATGAGGGTCTTTGAAGGTAAAGTCGGAAATGGTGTTTTCCTGAGATAACATTAAGTCGGTAAGTCCTTTGTTTTTTTCTGAAGGAGCCAGCCTCTTTCCAAAGGTTGGACGTCTTAAATTAGCATCTATTAATAGCACTTTTTGTCCAGAACCTGCCACCCCCCTAGCTAAACATAAGGCCAGTGTGCTTTTTCCTTCTTCAGGAACGGATGAAGTGATTTGAATGACTTTTATTTTGCGGTCTGGGTCGCTTAAAGCGAGCGAAGTACGCAAAGAATTGAGTGCTTCGGTGAAACCGAAATGGGATTTGTCATATCTGTATTCAAGTGGGTTGGTCTCTGTTATAGGGATGAGTCCTATAGCGGCGTAGCCTAATTCCTCTTCAATGTCTTCTGGAGAGCGCAACCCAGGGTTTAACATTTCAACAAGAAAAATAACGGCTGAACCGACAAAAAAGGAGAGAATAAGAGTGAGGACGAAAAAAAGTTTCTTGTTAGGATAAGAGACTCTACCAGGGGCTTCTGCCCAGGATATGACGCGTGCATCTGCTTCTTGCATGTTTTGTGTGTAGGAGGTTTCTTTAAAGCGCTTTAAAAAGGTTTTAAATAACGCTTTATTAGCATCGGCCTCTCGTTGTAATGCTCTAAGCTGCACGTTAGCTTTTCCCTGACCCTCTGATTTGCTTTGTAAAGCCCTTAAACCACTTTGTAGGCTGTATTCTCGGGTACGGGCGACTTCTACTTCATTTTTAAGCCCAGAGGCGATTTTTTTTATTTCTACTTTAATTTTTCTTTGTAATTCACGGGCTTCAGCTTTAACACGAATCATTGTAGGGTGTTTACTACCGAATTCAGCGGCCATTTCAGACATTTTCTGAGTCACTTTAGATTCTTCTCCTCTTAATCTTTGAATAAGAGAAGAAGACAGGACTTCTGGGTCTGTTTCAATATCAGAACCTGATTTGAGTAGACGGTTAATTTGCCTTAAATGTACTTCAGTTCCTGCGCGTTCAGCTTTAGAAATAATGATTTGGCTATTAATTGTTGAAAGTTGCTCGGCTAAAATACCCGCCCGATGCGCGCCTATGCTATGCTTTTCCCTATAAAATTCAACGGCTCTGTCTGAGGTTTCCACTTTGCCACGCAAATCAGAAAGTTTTTCATTGAGCCAGTTGGAGACCCTTTCTGTAGTATTAAACTTCGCTTGTAATTGACCAGTGATATAAGCATCAGCCAATGCATTGGCGATTTTAGCGGCAAGTTTTTTGTTGGGCGACTCAAAGGTAACTGTAATGACATGTGAGCCTTCAACCGGGGCTACAGTTAATTTTCCAAGGAAAATATTGGCGGCTTGGGTGAGAGCACGTTGATGTCGTTCTTCATCTGGTAGCTGCTCTATGCTTACATTCACCCCCAGTGTTTCTAAAAAATCATCAGAAAACCAGTTTTTAGGGTTTGGAAAAGAGAAAAAACTCTTTTCTCTCAGTTTAGGGTTGAATTCTTCATTCTGTAATAGATGAAGCTTGAGGACTACCTGTTTTGCTAACTCTCGGGATGTCAGTATTTCTACTTCATTTCTTACAACAAAGGCGTTTCTACCTCGTATTTTACTTCTTAATAAGACTGCCTGCACGTTAACTACTTGAGGTTTTGTAGTAGCTATCAATATTTTTGTTAATGCGGTGTATTTAGGCGTTAATTGAAAAATGACAATAGTGCCTATAACGACAATGAGAATAAAAATAGGGAGAAACATTGCACGCCGTAGCCAGTAAACATACAATATATTATTTAGCGAAATAGCGTTGTATTCAAGGGCTTGACTGTCTTGTTCGAGGGGTGACGGATTCAGATTTTGATTCATTTTTATTTGCTTTTTAAAAAGAAGTAATTGTCAAGTAATGACCCCTACGGGTTACATTGTGTCTGTAGTTCTTTCCTTTATATTGGGGACTTGCTTGCCAAGCACCTAGGCACTGAGCATCAAAAAACCGAACGGATGATAATTAAATTTAACAGATTATAAAATCCATAAAATAAAACATCAGAAAAGACGTTCATCAATACGGATAATATCCTTGGTGTCATTTGGGTTTCATCTTGTTTAGGTTTGTGGTTATGCACAACAAATACACGGTCGTCTTTGGCGCGGTAGGTAAAGCCACCGGTTATGGCTACGGCATTTAAATAAGTCATTCCGTTTACATAAGGGCAAGAGTTGGGTTTTTCAACTTCACCCAATATATAAAAGGGCCTGTAGTTTAAAACCTGAACACTTACTTTAGGATTTAAAAGAAAATTGGGTTTTAATGTGTGGATTATTTTTTCCAAGTCTTTTAATGACAATCCTTTTGCTGTGACAGCGCCTATAAGCGGTAACGACAGACCCCCTGAACCATCAATGACGTATTCACCAGTCAAGTCTTTCTGATTAAAGACAGTGATTCTAATTTTATCGCCAACATCTAAAGTATAGTTGTAGCTTGATTGTGCATAAAGGAGGGTTGGCACGGTAACAAATAACACAAAATAAGTAGGGTTCTTGTTTGTGTAGTAGTTTTATTTAACATCAGAAAAAGTCTGTTGTTTGTGGAGTACGGAATCTAAAATGATAGTCATAGGATGTTTTATAGTATGAAAACGTATAGCAAGAAGAAGCATTATAGGGGGGTGTTAGGTAGAATATCAAATTTAATATTGTTGACACCTTGCTGAATCCAAGCTCAATGGGATAATTGATTGATGATGATGATGATGACGGGTGGGTTATTGTAAGGGACTAGATGCCCAGACATATAAATTAACATTTTTATTGGTCTTTTTTGCCACCTTCTGCGCCATATAAATTGTTGCCTAGCCCTGCTATGTACTAATTTATGTGCCTTCAATATGAAAAACCCCCAAGTAAAAATTAGTTAAATTAATTATACTTAGGTACTCAGTTAACGCCGAGATGAAGAATTAAATAAATATTGTACAAAAATAATGGAAAGATGGAACTAATAATGAATGACAATATTGTTTGGCATTTACACAGTGTTACTAAAAAAAATAGATCAAGACAAAAAAAGCAACGGCCTTGTATATTATGGTTTACTGGTCTCAGCGGGGCAGGAAAATCAACGATTGCCAGTGCGGTGGAACAAAAACTCTATGAATTAGGGCACCATACTTATTTATTAGATGGTGATAATGTTCGTCATGACCTTAATAAAGATTTGGGCTTTTCCGACCGAGACCGCATTGAAAATATTCGCCGTATCGGTGAAATATCCAAGCTGTTTGTTGATGCAGGCTTACTTGTTTTAACAGCTTTTATATCGCCCTTTCGCAGAGATAGAAGAATGGTGCGTGAATTAGTGGGTGAGAATGAGTTTATTGAGATTTACATGGCTACACCGACAAAAATATGTGAACAACGTGACCCAAAAGGTCTTTATAAAAAAGCACGTCAAGGCAAAATTAAGAACTTTACTGGTATTGATTCAGACTATGAAACACCTGAATATGCAGAAGTCACTATTAATACGGCAGAACTTGGAATTGAGGAATGTGCAGATGTTATTATTGATTATCTAAAGTTGAATCAAATTATTTTTCCGCCAGAGATAAAAATTTAGCCGTTCAATTCTTTATAGACCCATCATTTTAAAGCACGAGGAAATAAAAGAGCAGAAGATAAAAATCGGTCTTTTATCTGCGTTAAATCAAAAGTTACAATGTTGCTTTCAACTTCATTTACATAATCTATCCAGTATTTTTTTACCTCGGTTTTTTATCATTTGTTCGCGCTTTCTACCATGATTTTTGATTTGAATAAAATGTATTTCAATGGCTTCTCGTGACCGAATACAAAGCGCATCAGCGAGATCCATCCTAGCCTCCCTTCTTTAACCATTAAAAATCAGACTGTTTGAACTTATGGGTTGAATTCGCCATGATCTGAACAGGGTTCGAATATAAAAATCAAGAAATCACCTTTAAAGCACTCATGCCATTTGGTTTTTTAATCATTTTTATCTGTGTTTTAATCCGCTTACGCACACCTTCAACATGGGAAATAACACCCACTGTTTTTCCGTGTATTTTTAAACTTTCCAGCGTTGTCATAGCCACATAAAGCGCTTCGGCATCTAAATTACCAAAACCTTCATCCAGAAATAAAGAATCCAAAGCATGACCATTACTAGCCATTTCTGCTAGACCCATTGCTAACGCTAGGCTAACGATAAAACTCTCGCCACCAGATAATGTTTTAGGTAAGCGTCTGACATTTTTTTGTTTGCTATCTTCTATTTCCAGTGCCAAACCATGTTCACTCTCACCTTTTCGCAAAAAATAGCGCCCACTAATTTTCTCTAACACCTGATTGGATTCGGATAATAATTTATCTGCCATCCCTTGCAGTACTTTATGACGAAAGTGTATGCCATTATCTTCCGAGATAAATTTAATCTCTTGCTCACTGGCTCTGGCTTTTTCTTTTTGCTGGGTTACTTTTTGCAAAAGTGCATCATACTTTTCTTGCATGATATTTTGTTGTTTCAACTTATTCTGTAATGTGTCTATTTCCTGTTTTGTAATATGTAATTTTTCTTTCATGGATTTATCTAAAGGTAACAACCCATCTTCTTTTTTATCCGTTAAAAGTATCGCTTTTTCTTTATCCAGTTCTGCTTGAGATTGTTCTATGTCTTTCCATATTTTATTAAGCCGCTGGGTCAATTCTAAACGTGTCTGTAACACATTACCTTTGCCTTTAACTAATTCAACACCCTCTCTCAACACGTTCAAATCACCTTGAGCCAGTTCTTGACTACTTTCTAGCAGATTTTGTTTTAAGGTCGCTGAATCTTTTTCTTGTTGCCCACAAATAACTTCTTTATCGGCAATTAATCTTTGCTTTTCTAGCAGCGACAAATGTAAAGCAGCTAACTCTTGTTGTTGAGCCAATGCTATATTTTTCTCAATATCTTTTGTTAGTTGTTCAATCTTAAACGGCGATGCCGCTGTTTTTGTTTCTAGACTTTGCAGCTGTTCTAATAAGGTTTTTGCATGCACCTTTCTTGAATTATAAGCTTGTTTGCGTGTATTTAAGTGTCGAATCAGCTCATGTTCTTTAATTTCTTTACTCGGTTTTTTTTCACCGAATACATTAAGCTGTTCAGCAATTTTTGTTTCTAAAGTTTGTACATCTTGCTGAATGCTGGAAACCTTTTGCTCTAACTCAGCAGACTCATCTGGCCGAGTATTTATTTCAGAATTTAAAGCCTCAGCCTCTTTACTCAAACGGGCTAAGTTATTTTTGTTGACCTCAATCGTTTCTTTTGCTTCAACCATTACTGCTTGCTGCCTGGAATATTTCTTAATCAGCGTATTCAAAATAGATAATTCAGATTTTTCTTCATTAATTAATTCTTTAATAGCTGAAAATTTTTCAATATCTAAACCCATACGGGCAACATTTAACTTGTTTGCCAGACTATTCCACTGAGAACAAATAGCTTCTAATTTACCCGCTTTTTCCTTATCGACTTTTGCCTGATTTTTAGAAGTTGCAATTTGTTTAAGCAAACTGCTTGCCTCCGTATTCAGACGTTTAAGTTTTTTCCGTTGTTCAAGCAATATCTGTTTTGAATTTGAAACAGCAGGCGGATACTTTAGATAGGGGTGATCCAGGGCGCCACATAAAGGGCACGCTTTATCATCTTTTAAATGCTGTCTCTCCCCCTCCATTTTTAATAACAATGCTTCATTAAAGACGGCGGCTTCTAGGGTGACGATGACCCTTTGTTCTTTACCGATTTCTAGTTGTAATTGTTCTGCCTCCTGCTTCAATTCATGTGCTTCTCTATCAGCGCCTTTGGCTTGAAATAATCCCTCTAAAAATCCCTTGTTACCCAATTTGGAATTGACGTTGGCAAGATCGCTTAACTCTTGAAATTGTTTAAGTCTTTCTTGTTGTTGCAGTTTCATTTCATACAACTGTTGCAATGAATAACCTTCACTCATTGTTTCTAACAGTTGTTCATCTGTTTTAATCTGAGCTTCTAAATCTGCGCCTTTTTTAGTCAAAGATTCACTGTGTTCTTTAGATTGTTTTAATCCTTTGGAGGTGTTTTTTGACCAATTTAAAAATACTTGCTGCTTTTCTGTCGCTTCAGCCAGTGCCTGTTTAAGAAGTGATAAACGAGTAAATTCAGGAAATTCATTGAGTAAATGTTGATCCACTGCATGTTCTTGCAACCAGGCCTCGTTCTCTTCTAGGGTGGATTTATATTCAACAGCTTGTTGATTCATTGATTGAATTAAAGCATTTTCTTGTGCTAATGCTAAGTTTAATTCATTCAATTTCAACTTAATTTGCTCCATGCTAGCTTTTTGTTCTGATAGGGATGTGTCGTGGGTACTGGCAGTATTAACATCAAACTCGTGCCCATTCAGTTGTTTTTGCAGTAAAGCCAGTTCACTACGATAAGCATTCAGTGTTTTCCGACTTTGTTCTGTATCAGAAAGCTTATTATCAAGTGCTTTTAAATCACCTTCGAATCGCTTGACCACTTGCATGGATTCAATTTTATCCAGTTTTTTCTGGTTTTCTTCTAACTGCGTATCTAATAGTTTTTGCTGATCAGTCAAAGTTTTAGACTGACTTTGCAGATTACTAACTTTCTGTACAGAAACTAACTGCTGATGTATTTCCTGATATTCTTGTTTTAGCTCAAGATGCTGTTGTTGAAAATCAGCTAAATCCAGTTCGTTGGCTTCTCTACTCACAGCATCTATAATGGGGATGGCATTAAGCTCTTGTTGTAATACCTGTAATTGCGTTTGAGCCACTTTGTTTTTTTCTTCTGCCTGATTCTTAAGTGTATGATAAATATCAGAACCACTGATTTTCTCCAGAATATCCATCCGCTCACTATCAAGCGCATTTAAATAAGCAGAAAAATCGCCCTGAGCCAAAATCATGGATTTACTAAACTTATGAAAATCCATCCCTGTTATTTCAGCCACACGACTTCTTACTTTTTGCGTGCTTTGCTCTATAAGTTGCACGCTGCCATTCAAATGATGTAGTATCATTTCTGGTGCCAATAAATCTCCCTCAGCGCTGTTTCGATCTCTCTTAACACGCCAGCTTGAACGATAGCTATTACCAGCCAATTCAAACTCAACCTCTGCAAAACTTTCCGTTGTGGCTTTAGTCATTACATGATCAGCAGGGCGATCAAAACGGAATGTTTCTCCGTATAAAGCTAAAGTGATAACATCTAAAATACTCGATTTACCTGAACCATTAGGGCCTGTAATGGCAAAAACACCCGACTCAGATAAAGGTACCTGATCAAAATGAATGCGATTTTCGCCTTCCAGTGAATTAATATTCTTAAAATAAATATTGAGTATTTTCATAAGTCTATGTTGAATAAAAGGGGGGCATTAAATTTTAGTTTTCCACCAAGTCAGCGAATTTTTTTTAAATGATTAATTAAACCATTGGTTGAGCTATCATGACTGCTGACCTTATCTTTATCCTGTAGTTCTGGAAAAATAACACCAGCCAGAACCTTTCCTAATTCAACCCCCATCTGGTCAAATGAGTTGATATTCCATATTGCCCCCTGGACAAACACTTTGTGTTCATATAAAGCGATTAATGAACCCAATGTTTTTGCTGTTAATTGTTTAAATAAAAATGAATTAGTGGGTATGTTTCCAGGGAAAACTTTGGCATTAACCCGAATGCTATCGTGTTCGGAGGGGTCAAGTTCACTGATGACCTGTTCTGCCGTTTTTCCCTGCATCAGGGCTTGAGGCTGAGCCAGAAAGTTAGAAATCAACATATTGTGATGGTCTGGCAGGTCATGATAACTTGTTGCAGGTACTAAAAAGTCGCAGGGGATCAGCTTTGTACCCTGATGGATAAGCTGGTAAAAGGCATGTTGTCCATTAGTGCCTGTTTGACCCCATATAATAGGGCCGGTCTGATAATCTACGGCGTTTCCTTCAACATCAACGCTTTTACCATTACTTTCCATGTCCCCTTGTTGCATAAAGGCAGGAAAATACCGTAGATAATGACCATACGGTAAAATAGCCTGGCATTCGGTTTTAAAAAAATTGTTATACCAAACACCCAGCAGTGCCATAATGACGGGGATATTCTGTTTAAAAGGTGTTAGCCTAAAGTGTTCATCAACATCATGGGCACCGTCTAATAGTTTTTCAAAGTTATCCATGCCAATGGTTAAAGGGATGGATAAGCCGATGGCCGACCAAAGAGAAAAACGACCACCAACCCAATCCCAAAATTCAAATATATTTTCTGGATCAATGCCGAATTCAACGACTTTTTCCTTATTCGTTGAAATAGCCACGAAGTGTTTGTCGACTGCATTTTGGTCTGATAATGCATCGACCAGCCAGCTGCGAGCTGAAACAGCATTGGTTATGGTTTCTTGAGTAGTAAATGTTTTTGATGCGATTAAAAACAGAGTGGTCTCTGGGTTCAACTTGTTTAGCGTGCTAAGTAAGTCGGCTTGTGCAACATTAGAGACAAAGTGTGTTTGAATTTTATTTATCGAGTAAGGCTGTAAAGCCCTAACAACCATTCTTGGTCCTGAATCAGAACCACCTATACCAATATTAACCACATCGGTCATCACTTTACCGGTAAACCCACGCCAGTTACCCGAATGAACAGCATCACAAAAACGCCGCATTTTTTTTAAAACCCGATTTACATCGGCATTAACATCCTGACCATCCACTAAGATAGGGCGGTTACTGCGATTCCTCAATGCGATATGCAAAACAGCCCTATCTTCACTTTGGTTGATTTTTTCACCTGCAAACATGGCTTTGATTTTTTTATCTAATTGTCTGTGCTTGGCAAGCTCTAGTAATAACGGTAGCGTTTTATCAGTTATTCTATTTTTAGAATAATCGAAAAGAATATCGTTGAAGCACAAAGAGAACTTATCAAAACGATGAATATCATCAGCAAACATGTCTCTCATATGTAAACTAGAGATGTCATGAAAATGATTTTGAAGATCATGCCAAATGGCTGACTTTATGAGTGATGACATTAAAGTGACTCCGTATTTAACGATGTGAAAGAATAGCTTATGTGTTGAATTGTACGCCAATTATTGGGAATAAGGTTTTTGAAATAATTGTCTTCATTATTTGAGGTGCTATAAATTATACCAGCGCAATCACCCCCCCTCCCCGCCTGTAACGGTAGCTTTTTATGTGCTTTTCAATGGCTTATAGTTTATGGACGAGAGCTAATTAACACTTTTTATTGACATTAAATGTCAGGGGGTTAGCATTAGGAGATACCCATTTAAAATAAAATTGTGACAAAAAAAATTTCAACCTTTGAATATCGACATTCCTCTAATCTAGGTGATGAAATTCAAACCATAGTAGCGATGCGTGCCATCAAAAAATTAGGTTTTGAGGTTGGTGAATTTGTTGATGCTGAATTATTATAAAAATAATGTTGATTGGGCACCCCCAAGCCTGGACATTGAAAAAACAAAGAAATTTATTATGCAAAATCTGGCCAATCTGATTCAAAAATAATAGTTCTATGCAAAAAATAAAAATCCCCATTTTTATTATTAATCTAAAAAAACAGCTTAATAAAAAACAGCACATGGAGGAATTGTGCGAAAAATATAATTTAGCAGTGGAATTTATTGATGCAGTAGATGGGCGATTACTCAGCGCAACGGAAATAAATAGCGTCTATTCGGAAGAACAAGCCATGAAAAATCTTCGTAGACCGATGACTAAAGGGGAAATTGGCTGTGCTTTGAGTCATAAATTGATTTATCAAAAGATGATAGATGATGATATTGAGACAGCATTGATTTTTGAAGACGATATCCAATTTGACAATGCACTGCTAAGTTGTTTGGCAGAAATTGATAAACTCCCCAAAAACTGGGAGCTAATGCTTTTAGGGCATCGTGGTTCTTCGGGGTATATTCAGGCAAAATACAGTTTTTGGTATAGCAAAAAGTTAAACCAAACACACAGGATAAGGAGATTAGCTGAAACTGCCTATGGGACGCATGGCTATTATTTAAATAACCGTGGTGCCAGAAAATTAGTACAGTGTTTGCAGCCAATATCACGCCCAACGGATCATTTTACGGGCGTGGATAAATATGTTAATTTATACGCTGTGCAAAATCCTGTCATTGTCTCAGATGAAATATTAGTACAGATGAGTGCAATCCATGCTGATAGGGAAGAAATATGTAAACGCTATCCATTCAGCCGTCCAGAGACCTTGTCAGGCAAACTGATTAGGTTGACATATTTGTTTGTCTTAAAATTCGGAGGAACCTTGGGTACGAAGCAAATTATCGGCTCAGCCACTATTTTCTGGAAAAGAATCAAACCCCTACGCCGATATTTTTAAAAACTCAACGTCAAAATTAGTATCCATTTATATTCCAACTTAATATCTACTTATATTCACACCTTTTAGGTTCAGGTGTGCGTTTGATTTTTTCACCGTTGATATGAACTTCTGCACCTTTATGAGATAGAAAAGGATTTAAAAATGAGTTTAGCGATATTTGATCTTGATAACACGCTTATTTCAGATGATAGCGATTATTTATGGGGACAATTTCTTGTTGACCAAGGTATTGTTGATAAAGAGCAATATGAAGGAGCCAATGCCAAATTTTATCAGGATTACAAAAAAGGGGAATTGGATATTAGCGCATTTTTACATTTTTCATTAGCACCATTAGCCCTCCACAAGGCTGAAAAAATGCATCATTGGCGAGAACAATTTATCACCGAAGCGATTAAACCTATTCTACTAAAACCTGCTATTCGTTTGGTCAATAAACATCGCTTTAAAGGTGATACCGTCATGGTGATTACCGCAACCAACCGATTTATTACCGAACCTATTGTAAAATTATTTGGTATAGATAATCTGCTTGCAACTAAGCCAGAATTTATTGATGGTCAATATAGCGGAAATTTCCTTGGTACTCCCTGTTATCAAGAAGGTAAAGTAACATTGCTGGAAGAATGGCTAGAATCTTCATCAGAAACATTAGAAGACAGTTGGTTTTACACGGACTCTCATAATGACTTGTCATTATTACAACGAGTAGATAACCCTGTTGCCGTAGACCCTGATGATAAATTACGGGAGCATGCCCATAAAAATGGCTGGCCCATTATTAGTTTGAGAAATAATGTAGTGACGCTGGGCGAGGTATAAGCTTTGAATAAATTAGAACTTAATTATACTTAAGAATTAAACTTTTATACTTTCAGCAATTGCGTTAAAAGCCTCAACACGTTCTTTACCGTGCTTGATTAAATCCAGACCAATTCCTACAATCATGTCAACTAGACCTGGGGTTTTGTATACGATCATGCCTAGATAAGCAACTATCGGTATTGCTACTGTCGCACCTATCATACCCCCCAGACCAACAACATCCATGACTTTAACAATCAATACCACCAAATCCAAAGGCACTAGAATCATTGCTCCAAAATAGGCTAAAACCATAAATGTAAAAAAAACAAATACAACAAATTGAAAAAGCCTTACCAGAGCAACATTAATTTTATTCATAATTTGAAAATTCCTGAAAAATTGAACCTAGAACAATATCAAGCCGATCATTATATACGCATTGTAATAAACAATCCTGTTTTTAGTAGCTACTCAACGTATTAATTCAACACCAAAAGTCCCATTGATCAATGGTTTCTATCCATCTACATCGTTCTTAAACTATTTCCGCAGTTGTCGCATTCCCAATAACTTTAGCAATTAATGCAACAACCTTGTCCTCTGTATCATAAGCAACATCTGCCTCCATTGGATTTGCCGCACTTCCCAGCCCCGTGCTAATTTGTTCTTCTGGCACCACTCAGATATAGCATGGGTTGAGAGATAAATTAAACAAACCGATAAAAAACAGCTTAACTCTGATTGGACAAGACTGCTGATTGACGCTGCACTCGATGATGTTAAAATGACAGTGAACAGATTAAATTCCAGACCACGAAAGTGCCAGGGGGATTTAAAATACCTTATCAGCTGTTTTTAGGGGTGACAGGGGTTTGTGGGTGCTCGTCAATTGGTATTGATGCGTTTATGGGTCGAATTCACCTTAATCTTAAATTAACATTGTCCAAATGAGAAAACTTGTTTCAGTCTATATGCCAACAAAAAACCGTCTTACCCTAGCAACGAGGGCAATTGAATCGGTGCTTAAGCAAACCTATAAAAATATGGAACTGATTGTGGTTGATGATGGCTCTGAACTTATACAATTTCAAAAATTAAAAGATAACTTTAAAGACCATAAAAATGTAATTTTCCTTAGAAATGAGGAGTCATTAGGCGCTTGTAAAAGCAGAAACAGGGCTATAAAACATGCCAGAGGTGAATTTATCACTGGATTAGATGATGATGATTATTTTTCCGATAAAAATAGAATTACTTACTTTGTAAATACTTGGACACAAATAGGTCATAAATCTTCTGGATTATTTGATTCTTTAAGCACGTTACAACCCGATGGAAAACACCTCAAAGTTAAATTCATTCCAGTCGTAAGCAAAAATGATTTAAAGTATAAAAATCATATCGGCTCCCAAGTTTTTGCACCTACCCAGGCCTTTGTGGAAGCGGATTTTTTTGACCCTAAGATGCCTGCTTGGCAAGATTGGGATATGTGGTTTAGAATTACCCAACCACACAAGCCTTTCGTAAACATTAATAAAAATACCTATATGCTTGACAGGGCACATGGTGGGAGAAGAATCTCTGAAAAACCTGAAGAAATACTAAGATTGGCAAAAAAAAGATTGACCAAGAAAATGGGCAGGCTAAATTTACGCCAAAAGGCTGGAATTACTGCCTCGTTTTTAGCCTATAAGCAAGTCAACCTTTCTTTTAAAGAAATAATATGGACACTACTGGCTTTTAGACCTAAACAGACAATTAGAGCCATCTACCGAAAGCTTGTGCCTATCATTAAATAGGTTCTTTTGAATATTAAGTGGGTAATCTCTGGGGGCGGTTAAAAGAACATTAGGCATCGGTATGGCTTTTTGCAAAAGCCCCCCTGTTTCATCGACCCATAATAGAGATGAGCTGGATTTAATAATGGCGAAGGCAAAACAAAAAGTATCGGCACGCTCCCGCTCTGAAGTTTATGCCCACGCTATTGTGGTATCAAGTTGCCTGCAAACGATGGCAAGCAAAGGTATTAATCCTCTTATTGCTATTCAAATAGCTTTGGCCGAGGGATCACCCTAATGGGGTGGGTATTACAAGTATGGTTTAATTGAATAATCAAGGGGCATTAGCAACAATAATAGCTCGCCTAGGTGCAGGAAGCCCTTCACAGGTTAAATTTAAATTATTTGGATCCAGAAACTCTTTCAAGGAATGAAGCCGCATCCATTCTGTGCTGTGCTGCTCTTCTAGCATGGTTTTGTTAACATCAATCACTCGACAACTTTTAAATCCACAGCGCTCCATCCAGCTTATTAGAGTCTCACAACTCGGTAAAAACCAAACATTACGCATTTTGGCATAACGTCCTTTGGGTAACAGCATCTCGCCTAGGCCGCCCTCTATAACCAAGGTTTCAAGCACCAATTCTCCTCCAGGGCGCAGACAGTCTTTTAGTGCTAACAAGTGATCAATAGGTGATCTTCTATGATACAAAACCCCCATTGAAAATACGCTATCAAAAGCATTTAACTTAGTTGGAATTTGCTCCAGTCCAATGGGTAAAACATATATTGGAGCTTCTCCATGTAATAGTCGGGTCAGTTGAAACTGCAATACATTCAGTAACAACGGCTCAACCCCAACCACCATACGCGCACCGACGCCCAGCATACGCCAACAATGATAACCATTGGCACAACCCACATCCAGAACCAGTCTGTTATTTAAGGACGCAATGCTGTCCTTTAATCGATCCCATTTCCAGTCTGATCTCCATTCAGTATCTATCTTAATTCCAAATAAATCATAAGGACCTTTTCGCCAAGGGTGAAACGACTTTAGTTGCTCTAATAATAGGGAGTGCGTTTTACTATCAATATCTTTTGATTGACCTATTTTGACCCATGCAGAATTTAAGTCTGCTGTTGATGCCATGCCGCTAGGTAAGTTAGCAATAATTTCTAGCCATTTAATTGCGCCTCCATTCCTGTTTGGCTCGAAAGCACGCTTTAATTGCTGCGGAATTATCTCTACCCAATTATCTGCTTTTGCATCTATAAGTGCTTGAAATAATGGCTTATAATCAATCATTTGTATTAACTAAGCAGTTACCATTTGTATTTATTTTAACGCCACTATAGAAGCAAAATTAAAATATTGAAACCAGACTTCCACACTACTAAAACCGACAGACTGTAGTCTTTGTTGGTGTTCGACAAAGGTTTCTGCAATTAATACATTCTCTAATGCAGAACGTTTTTGACTAATTTCTAAATCACTATAGCCTTGTGATTTTTTAAATAAATGATGTAAATCTGTTTGCAATGATTGTTGTCTTTGGTCTTCAAATCTTAGTTTTTCTGACAAAATAAGAACACCGCCAGGCATTAGACCTTGATATATTTTTTGCAAAAAATCATAGCGATCTTCTACCAATATAAATTGTAAAGTAAAATTCAACACCACAACTGAAGCATTCTTAATAGGGACGTCGCGGATGTCTGCACAGACTACATCGACTTCTTGATGACCATCATCCTCATCTAGGGTTTTTTTAAATTGCCGCAGCATGTCTGGCGAATTATCAACCGCAATGATTTTACAGTGCTGAGTAGATATTTGATGGCGCATAGATAGGGTCGCCGCACCTAAAGAACAACCTAAGTCATAACATACTGTATGCTCTTTTGCGTAACGATCTGCCACTAAACCGATAGCATAAATAATCGTTTGATAGCCAGGCACTGAACGTTGAATCATGTCTGCAAAGACATTAACCACAGCACTATCAAATTTAAAAGAACTTACAGATTCAATGGGAGAGGCAAACAGAGTATCCTTAATCAAGGACATAGAGGGAATAACAATCGGATAGAAGCATGATTAAAAAACGCACCTTTTAAAGGCTGTCTACGCAATGGCTTGAGTAGACGGCCTCAAATGTATATTAAGGAAAATACAGGAAATAACTTGCTCAACTTATTTCGTGTACGTTCCTATGAATTATCTTTTTTTGCTAAAGCTGTAGCATTTCTTTTAGCTAGTGTTTCAATAACACTGGCAATAGAGCCTGTTTTTCTAAATTCATTTTTTATTGAAGTACGGTAATTAGTCACTAAACTCACACCCTCAATCATAATGTCATACGCTTTCCATGTTCCTTTAGACAAGACCATTCTGTAATTTATCGCTACAGGCTGAATACCCGGTTGCAGAATTTCAGTTTTAACAATATATTTTTTTGCCCCTTGTTTTAAATTTAGTGGTAAAAAGCGTACCGACCAGTCCTTAAAACCTACAAATGCTCGTGAATAAGTTCTGACAAGTAAAGTTTTAAATTCTGAAATAAACTGCTTTTTTTCATCTTTAGTGGCTTTCTTCCATAATTTCCCAAGCACCAACGCTGATATTCTTTTAAAGTCTACATGTGGGTTAATCACTTTATCCACAAATGCATTCACTTGTTGGAAGTCATGAATAAACGTTTCATCTTGAAGTTTTTCTTTTACTTTATTTGAAGCCGTCTCAATAGCAACTTGAGGTGCAACTAACTCAGCAGCAGTCACATTAGAAACTAATGCAAAAGTCGATACAAACATTAAAATGGAAAATAGAAAAAGTTTTTTTATATCCTTGTTTTTCATAAAGTCTCCGCGCCCTTAAAGCGTCACACTGAATTTTTAAAATCTTAATGCCTTTAGCATTAGTAAAGGCATCGTCAGCGCTTATATCAAGCAACGCATCAAAAATGCCATCATTCCTAACCAAAAAAATCAGTAGGTTTCGAAACATATTACAAGAAAACAGCATCAAAGTGCTAAAATATATTATCTATATTTAATAATTAATGAACCACGCTCTATGGATAACAAAGTGCATAGCACCGTCATTTTTCCAGATACCCGTATGCGAAGAATGCGGTATCACGACTTTTCTCGTCGTTTAATGAGAGAAAACACGCTCTCTACTAACGACCTTATCTACCCTATGTTTGTTATTGAAGGTAATAATCAGAGAGAAAAAATAGCATCTATGCCAGGTATTGAACGGCTATCCATTGATTTATTGCTAAAAGAAGCTGAACAAATCAGTCAATTAGGCATTCCTGCCATTGCGCTATTTCCAGTAACCGCTGCGGATAAAAAATCGGATGATGCCAAGGAAGCATACAACCCAGATGGCTTGATTCAATGTTGCGTAAGAGCATTAAAGGGTTCATACCCCAACTTAGGAATTATTACCGATGTCGCTTTAGACCCTTTTACATCGCATGGACAAGACGGCCTAATCAATGATAAAGCTTATGTAATGAATGATGAAACTGTTGAGGTTTTATGCAAGCAAGCGTTATCACATGCAGAAGCTGGGGTAGATATTGTTGCCCCATCCGATATGATGGACGGTCGAATTGCTGCCATCAGAAATATTTTAGAAGTAAACAATTATACTAATACACAAATTCTGGCCCACTCAGCTAAATATGCATCCAGTTTCTACGATCCTTTTAGAGATGCGCTAGGTTCTGCTGGCAACCTAGGAAAGGCCGATAAGAATAGCTACCAGATGGACCCTGCCAATTCTGACGAAGCTCTGCGTGAAATTCAACTGGATTTACAAGAAGGCGCTGATATGATTATGGTGAAACCAGGCATGCCTTATTTAGATATAATCCGACGTGCTAAACAACAATTTTCTGCCCCAACCTTTGCTTATCAAGTCAGTGGAGAATATGCCATGCTAAAAGCAGCATCCAACAATGGCTGGCTCAATGAAAAACAAGTCGTTCTGGAATCCTTGCTGTCATTTAAACGTGCAGGCAGTGATGCCATACTAACTTACTACGCCAAGTCCGTTGCACAGTGGTTAAAATAATTGTAACTACTCAGCTTACCCTCTATTTTGTTCAATAGCCGTGTTGAAAGTGCTCATTTACACCTGTAAACTCCGCGCTTTCGCCTTGCTCTTGAACAAAATAGAAGGGAATCTAAGCAGTTACGGAGTACGCTGAGTAGTTACAAATAATTAAGGGATGCAGACAAAGCTTGGTCGGTATTTTTTGGGCACACCTTCTGTTATTGGCGCTTTTTTTGAACAACTTATCTGGATTGATATGGGTTTTGCTTTAGTTATTGTGCTTGCAACATTTGTCTGGGAATTTTTTGCAGGCAAAAGGCTTGCTAATGCCTGATAAAGATCGTTACGCTGTCTTTGGTCAGCCCATCAATCACAGCAAGTCACCTCGCATACATCAATTATTTGCTGAACAAACCGATCAGCTATTAAGCTATGAAGCGCAAGATGTTCCTGCCGACGCATTTGAATCAGCCATCCATGTTTTTTTACGGCAAGGAGGCAAAGGTCTAAATTGTACGGTTCCATTAAAAGAATTAGCCTGGCAACGAGCAGATCAATTATCACAAAGGGCAACACGGAGCAAAGCAGTTAACACTTTGATTCTACAGGAAAATGGGGCTTTATTGGGTGATAATACAGACGGAATTGGACTGGTAACCGATTTAACAAAAAATCATCAGATTAATTTATCAAACAGTAGAATTCTCATTTTAGGTGCTGGTGGAGCCAGTAGAGGTATCATTGAACCATTGATGCAACAAGCACCTAAACATATTATTATTGCCAACCGTACTGTTGAAAAAGCTATGACCTTAAGCGATGAGTTTTCAGTATTAGGCAAGATTAAGGGCTGTGCTTATGATGACATCAAAAACAGTCAATTTGATTTAATTTTAAATGCCACCTCTGCCAGTCTCAGTGGAAAATTACCGCCTTTAGCAGATAATATACTGGCTGAAAAAGGCTGTTGTTATGACCTAGCCTATGGCAATAAACCCACACCTTTTATGTTATGGGGTCAAACTCAGAATGCTGAAAAAAGCCTAGATGGTTTGGGTATGTTAGTCGAACAAGCGGCTGAAGCTTTTTATTTATGGCGTAATGTGCGCCCTGAAACGTCTGCCATTATTGATCTATTAAATAGTGAAAGAACTTAAAATACGACTAATACCATTTATAAAAAATAAGCACAGCAAATAGCAGCAATCTTTATCTGTTTTAAATGCCTATAAAAACCAGAGATAGCAATAAGTATCTTATATTTCTTCGCTTTTATCACATTTTCGCCACATCACCTACATCCATTGTGGGTAATATTTTTTGGACAACATACGGTTTCCAAACCCAATATCACCCCAAATAGTAAGGTAACGAATTACACAAGATCTTGAACGGGCTCCTACAACTCCCTCATTAATCTTGATGCAATATTTACCATCTAAACGCAAAGCTCACCTGCCAGCCAGCCGGAGCGTGGGCTGGTCAGGTGCAACATTTGGCCATCTTTAATGCAAGATGAAAATTATTAATGCTCTGCAGCAGAGGGGAAAAGAATGTTATGTACTAATTTTCCATAACCAGGTTTTTTTGATTTAACAGAATTATCTATTTTGATAATAGCATCAAACAATTCCTCATCATTAATTTTTCCTTCCATGTGGAGACGGTATAAGGCTAATTTATCACTTTTTTGAATATATGATTCTATGTGTTGACTATTCATATTTGCCTCCGATGTAATGTTGTTCAAGTATAAAAGTCGTTAAAACTTTTATACGATAAATCTCCATCTGTAATGTTTTGAACATCACCGCAAAACATAGGTTTTTTAGAGGTTAAAACATTGCCACAAAGTAGTTTGCTTTTTTTGTACCGAGTTCCATCTAGCCTGTCAGGTGCATTTCTTATGGCAACAATTATGTGTTCACCATCAGGGATTAATAAATTTGAATATATCTTGCTGCCTGGTAAATCATTTCTAAATGCTCTGATGGTATCGACAATACAGCGCAGTAACCGCTGTCTAATTTCTTTTATTTTGTCTGGAGTAGCATGTTCAGGGCTTACTAAGCAGGTATTAATTTCTCTTAAACAAGTATTGGACGCAACTCTTCTTTGTTTTAAAAAATTCAATTTTGATTTGTCAGCCCGAAAAAAAGCGTTAAACATTGGGAACGCTCTTGCAAGAAGCATAATCAATGCACAGATAGAAACAAATAAAGTTAGCTCGCCCTTTGCAGAAACAATAAGACCAATCTAAGCAAAAAGACCAAAAATTTCTAGAGTATATTCAGTTGGTGACCTCGTAAACATAACAGAAAAGGCATGTTTTTTTCTATGCCATAATTGTCTTAAATATCTATCTATAATCATTTTTATACTAAAATAATTTGGTTAAGCACAAGCAATATAACGAGGCTGTAGACATTAGCCTATCCTTTTTTGTTGTTATCCTGCTAAGTGTAGACTATAGTTTTTTTTGCATGTTTTAGTAGCTACATTTCATATTTTATTAGGTAATTTAACTCCTGTACGACCAAACAACATTCCTAAATCACCATACACTTTGGGAATACTTTCAAATTTTATTCCCCACCTAGTTTATTAATAACGTCTTTAATTCTGTTACAACAGTATGAGTAGGCTCTACTTAAATTTGTGCTAAGAGATGTCGGCCAGCCAGATCATTCGATTCGCTTTTATATCTCTTCGTACAAAGCTAGGTATTGTTCAGCACTATTTTTCCATGAGAAATCTTTTCCCATTGCCGTAGTCTGGATTTTTTTCCAAGTTTTTTTGTCGTTATATAGCAGCATGGTTCTTTTAATGGCTTCTAATAAAGCACCGCCACTGGCTTCTTTAAACGAAACGCCAGTGGCTGTGTTATTAGCTAGGCTTTTAGGTAAAGCATCTTCAATGGTATCGACCAGTCCCCCGGTTTCTCTGACGATGGGGATGGTGCCATAGCGTTGGCTGTACATTTGATTTAAACCACAGGGCTCAAAACGTGAAGGCATAAGGAAAACATCAACACCTGCTTCAATTTGATGTGCTAAAGATTCATCATAACCGATAGTGACAGAAATTTTCTTGGGGTAGAGGCGAGCAAAATTCATCAATTTTTGTTCTACACTTTTATCGCCACTGCCTAATAAAACTAACTGTAAGGGCATTTCGACCATTTCAGGGAGGCAATCAATCAATAAATCCACCCCTTTTTGCTCTACTAGTCGGCTAATTAAACCGAATACAAGAACGGATTTGTTAACAGGAAGTGAGGATCGTGCTTGTAAAGAAGTTTTGTTGATGGCTTTCTTTTCTAATGATTTTACTGAATAGGGTTCGCTTATGGAGGTGTCAGCTTCAGGGTTCCATTGATCTAAGTCCATGCCATTGATGATGCCGCTTAAAATATGGTATTTATGGCTTAACAAACCTTCCAGTCCATAACCATATTCTGGTGTTTGTATTTCCAGTGCATAAGTTGGGCTAACGGTCGTTATTCGATCGGCATAGGCTAATCCGCCCTTAATAAACGACAGCATTTCATGGTATTCAAGTCCATTCGGGTGCCACAATTGTCTGGGTAAATTAAGATCTGCAAAAGTGCTTTCGGGGAACATACCCTGATAAGCCATATTATGAATAGTAAACACGGTAGAAGGTGTATTACTTTCAACAGATAATAAAGCGGGGACTAATCCTGTTTGCCAGTCATTACAATGTACTACATTAGGCTGCCAGTCTAGGTGAGCTCTATTCATCGCAACCTCTACAATAATTCGGCTGAACAAAGCGAAGCGATCTGCAATATTTTCCCAGGGGTTTCCTGTCTCATCGACATAGGGGTTTCCAGGGGAATCAAATAAGGCGGGACAATCGGCTAGCCAGACAATAACATTGCTGTCAGGCAGGCGCGTTTCCAGAATATTGGCATCCTGATTATTAACACGAACTGAGCTAATAAAATGGACATCTTCCGTTTTTTTTAAGGAAGAATAATTAGGTAAAATAACTCTGATATCCTGGGAAATTTCAGCCAAGGCTCTGGGTAAGCTACCTGCAACATCAGCGAGCCCTCCTGTTTTAATGAGTGGGTGGACCTCACTACTTGCAAAAAGGATTTTTTTCATAATTTTAAGACGATACCAGCTAGTGGAGGAAGTGTCACGCTGATGGAGTGGGGTAAGTTCATCCATGCTGTGGGTTCTGACCACACGCTGCCATTTCCAGAATTACTGCCATCGTAATAACTGGAATCTGAATTGAAAATTTCAGTGTAGTTACCTTCAGCAGGAACACCAATACGGTAATTATCCCTAGGGATAGGGGTAAAGTTTAATATCACAATGAGTTCTTCTTTAGCTGTTTTACGTCTATAGCTGATGATTGAATGGCTAACATCATTACAATCAATCCATTCAAAACCTTCATGTTCAAAGTCGTGCTGATATAAGGCTCGATGGCTAGTATAAAGCTTGTTCAGGTCTTTAATCTGAGTTTTTAAGCCGTTATGGGATGGATAATCCAAAACATACCAGTCCAGTGCTTGATTAAAGTTCCACTCGGTGCCTTGTCCAAACTCACAGCCCATAAATAAAAGTTTTTTACCGGGGTAGGTAAACATAAAGGTATATAAAAGACGCAAGTTAGCAAAACGCTGCCAATCATCACCTGGCATTTTATTCAGCATGGAACCTTTGCCGTGTACTACTTCATCGTGAGAAAAAGGCAACACAAAGTTTTCTGAGAATGCGTATAACATGCCAAAAGTTAGATGATCGTGATGATGCATTCTATGCACGGGGTCTTGTTGCATATATGACAGCATATCGTGCATCCAGCCCATATTCCATTTCATGGAAAAACCTAGGCCGCCTGTCCATGTTGGGCGTGTCACTTGGGGCCATGATGTGGATTCTTCTGCAATGACGACTGTGCCAGGATGTTGCTCATGAGTAATCGAGTTCATCTGGCGCATGAAATCAATGGCTTCCAGATTTTCATTACCACCATACATATTAGGCACCCAGTCACCATCTTCGCGAGAATAATCCAGGTAAAGCATAGAGGCCACGGCATCTACTCTCAGCCCGTCAAGATGATATTCCTCTAACCAAAAATTAGCACTGGCTAAGAGGAAGTTTTTAACTTCATTGCGGCTATAGTTATATATTAATGTACCCCAGTCGCGGTGTTCACCTTTACGAGGGTCTTGGTGCTCATAAAGAGCTGTTCCATCAAATTTTGCCAGAGCAAATGCATCTTTAGGGAAATGAGCAGGAACCCAATCCAGAATGATACCAATATTGTTTTGGTGGCAAATATCAACAAAATAACGAAAATCGTCCGCCGTGCCGTGTCGACTTGTGGGGGCAAAATACCCTGTGGTCTGATAACCCCAAGACATATCAAGTGGATGTTCGGTAATAGGTAATAACTCAATATGGGTGAAGCCCATTTCCTTTACATAATCGACTAATTCAATGGCTAATTGTTGATAGCTCATGAAATTACCTTGCTCATCACGCCGCCATGAGCCAAGATGGACTTCATAGACGGACATGGCTTCTTGCATCCAGTCGTGGTTTTTACGACGATCCATCCAACGCCTGTCTTGCCATTGGTATTTTGTTTCATCAACGACAATGGATGCTGTTTGAGGGCGAAATTCAAATTGTTGACCATAGGGGTCAGTTTTTACCATTACTTCCTCGGTTTGAATGTTTAATATTTCAAACTTGTAACAACAGCCCTCGTTTAGTTGGGGAATGAATATTTCCCATATACCACTGCTGCCAAGGCTACGCATAGGGCTACATCGACCATCCCAGCAATTGAAATCACCTACAACACTGACGCGTTGGGCATTGGGAGCCCAAACTGCAAAATACACACCCTTAATTGAATCTTCGGTGTGTAAATGAGAGCCTAATTTTTTATAGATATTCCAATGATTTCCTGAGGAAAAAAGGTGCTGGTCAAATTCGGGTAAAATAGTGCCAAAATCATAAGGGTCATAATTAAGAGAATCATTACCCTCTTTATCTGTTATCGCCAGTTGGTAGTGTTCAGGAATATCATTTTTTGATGTTTGATACTGAAAAAAATCAGAGTCGGGAATTCTTTCAAATGCGGGACCTTTTGAGCCTAGTGTGACTGACTCAGCATAAGGAAGGTACAGCGTAATCGTGCTAACTTTATCTGTTTTATGACGACCTAGAATTGCAAATACATCATGGTGCTTTGCTTCAGCAATTTGAATAAAATCAGCACCCAATGGGCTTATTTTTGTGATATTGGTCATTTACAATGTCCCGTAGTGGTGGTTTGTAGTAGAATAGACTGCACTGAATTTTAACAAATTTTCGGCTTTACGATTGAATAAATTGAATATGCAGAGTCAATTTTCTGCGAACTGTTTGGTTTATATTCATATAGTAAATTTTATGTAAAGATTTAAGGGGGGAGATGGTATATGGCAAATTCAAATGAACCAACGCAAGATCGTTTTGTTAGTCAGCTAACACGAGGTACTGTAGCACTAATTTTAGCAGGGGGCAGGGGTACTCGCTTGCATCAAATGACTGACTGGCGAGCAAAACCCGCAGTTCCTTTTGGTGGTAAATTTAGAATTGTCGATTTTCCTTTATCTAATTGTATTAATTCAGGTATCCGAAGAATTGGTATTTTAACGCAGTACAAGGCCGATCCACTGATTAAACATATTCAGCAAGGCTGGGGATTTTTAAGAGGTGAGTTTGGTGAGTTTGTTAATTTAATGCCAGCACAACAAACTGCACAAGGTGGTGGCTGGTATGAAGGCACAGCCGATGCTATTTACCAAAGTATTGATATGTTGAGCAGCCAAAATTCCGAGCATGTGTTGATTCTTGCAGGTGATCATATTTACAAAATGGATTATGGTCAAATGCTAGCAGATCACGCAAGTCAAGGAGCTGACTTAACTATCGGTTGTCTTGAGGTGTCACTGGAGGAAGCCAAAGACTTTGGTGTTATGCATGTTGATAAAAATAGAATGGTTAAAGCCTTTGTAGAAAAGCCAGAAAATCCACCGTCCATGCCTGGTAAAGCTGATATTGCCTTAGCATCAATGGGTATTTATATCTTTAATACTGGGTTTTTGATTGAACAATTAATTAAAGACGCGCAAACGGATGGCTCTACACGTGATTTTGGTCATGACATTATTCCAGCAGTTATTGATGATTTTAATGTTAATGCCTATCCTTTCCTGAATTTACAAGGGGAGCAAAGTTACTGGCGTGATGTGGGCACATTAGATGCGTATTGGTCAGCAAATATGGAGTTAATTGGTGTTAATCCTGAATTGAATTTGTATGATAAAACCTGGCCTATCTGGACTTATCAAGCACAAAACCCGCCAGCTAAATTTGTTTTTGATGATAAGGATAGAACGGGGTGTGCAGTTGACTCTATGGTTTCTGGTGGTTGTGTGGTTTCTGGTGCAACAGTTAAACATTCCTTGCTTTTTTCTGATGTACGAGTCAATTCATATTCGATTGTTAAGGACTCCGTTATTTTGCCAGAAGCAGTGATTGGTAGGAATTGTCGGATTACTAAGACCATTATCGAAAAAGGTTGTTTAGTTCCTGAAGATACAATTATTGGTGAAGATAAAGTTGAGGACGAAAAACGATTTAAAGTGAGTTCAGGTGGAGTGGTACTAGTGACACCCGAAATGTTAGGGCAACAAAGACATTTAGTTAGATAAGCAGCAAAGAGTTAAATTAACATGAGTTCACCTATAGCCAGCCGTAGGGCTGGTGTATTACTGCACATCTCCTCCTTGCCAGGAGGAGATGGCGATTTTGGGCAGCAAGCCTATAACTTTGTTGATTTTCTTCATAATTCTGGGATAACTGTTTGGCAAACCCTACCCTTGGGAGTACCGCATAGTGATGGATCACCCTATCAATGTCTTTCTGCACACGCAGGGAACCCTGCTTTTATCGATATTCAATGGTTATTGGATAAAGGATGGCTGGGTAGCAAAGAGCAAGATAAAGGGTATGACGTTTTAAGTAAAAGTGACTTACTCAGCCAATCCTTTATAGATTTTCAAAAGTTTGCAAGTTCTAAAGAGAAAAAAAACTTTAAACAGTTCTGCGAAGAAAAAGCGGGGTGGCTGAATGATTTTTCTTTATTTTTTGTGCTGAGACAAGAACTTGAAAATAGTTGCTGGAACCAATGGCCTGAACCTTTAAAGAACAAAAAGCCAGCAACCATTAAGAAAGCAGTATCGCGTTTGAATTCATCGATTGAGAATGTTAAATATGAACAATTTGTGTTTTTTTCTCAATGGATTGAATTAAGGGCTTATGCGAGGGATAAAAATGTACTGTTGTTTGGTGATATTCCATTTTTTGTATCCTATGACAGTTCTGATGTCTGGGCAAACAGAAAGGTTTTCAAGCTAGATAAATCAGGGGAGATGTCTGTGGTTGCTGGTGTGCCACCTGATTATTTTTCTGCAACAGGGCAGCGATGGGGTAATCCTCATTATGATTGGGAGTATTTGCAGAAAACTCAATTTAAATGGTGGACAGATAGAATTAAAACGCAGGATGAGTTATTCGATATTGTGCGTATTGATCATTTTCGTGGACTGGAGTCAGCATGGGAGATTCCTGCCAGTGAAGATACCGCTATTAATGGACGGTGGGTGGTTGCTCCAGGTAAGGGGCTTCTTCAGGCGATAGAAAAAGAATGCAGTTCAATTGCCTTAGTGGCCGAAGATCTTGGGATTATTACGCAAGAAGTGGATGATTTAAGGAATGAATTTAATTTGCCAGGAATGAAAATTCTACATTTTGCTTTTGATGGTAATGCGGGTAATGCATATTTACCGCATAATCATGTGCAAAATAGTGTGGTTTATTCAGGGACGCATGATAATGACACTACACTGGGCTGGTTTAACTCCTTGCATGATCATGAGAAACATCGAGTATATGAATATTTAGGATTTTCTCAAACAGCCATGCCTTTTACCTTGGTGAGTGTGGCTTTGGCATCAGTGGCTAATTTGGCTATTATTCCTATGCAGGATATTTTAGAGCTGGGTTCGGAAGACAGGATGAATGTGCCTGGCACCTGTGAAGGTAATTGGTCTTGGCGTTTTGAATGGGGGCAATTAACTGAAGATCAGGTTAAACGCCTTACGCATTTGATTAAATTATTTGGCAGATAGATACTACTTATTGCCATCTGATTAACCATGAGCCTCCGTCAACTTAAATGAATAATACCATTTTCTAGAATAAATAGTATAAGGTCAAAGTAATTGGAACCCTGTTAGCACACGTCATTCCTGAAGCCTCTTGTCGGCAATCTAGTTTTAAACATCTGGATTCCTGCTTAGAGCATACAGGAATGACGGAGTGTGAAGCTGGTCTTGCTTAAAGTGACCGAAGCTTGTGGATAATCAGGAATAGCTATATTCTTCATGGTAGAAACCAATTTAGTTAATGCTATTTTAAATTAATCATCATCGTCTCTGATTTTTTGCTCAGGGATTGGCAATAAAGGGATATTGTATTCTGAAATAATCCATTGAATCTTTTCTTTATTCTTGTCAATAAGACTTTCGAGTAAGTCTTTTCTTTTATTGTCTCCATAGCGAATACCCATCGCCATAGAGAAATCAAATTTCATATCAGCGGTTGATTGCATAGGGATAAGGTGATAACTGTCTTTAGGGCTTTGCGAGACAACGTGGCCTGCCATGGGACCCCAGAGTATGACCATATCAATTATTTCTGCTTTTAAATCTTTTTCTATTTGCATGGCAACATTGTTTTTATCATCACCTGTCATTGTTTGATAGGGAATGCCTTGATCCAATAAACCTTGTTTTTGTAGCCATGTAGTGCCTGGGCCGCGATCAAACATAGCGATTTTTAAAGACTCTTCTCTTTGCAAAGAAAGATTGGATAATTGAGATGATTGAGTAATATCATCCCAGCCACGACCTTTTGCTATCAACAAGACATAACTGGAATGATAATAAGGTTTTGTTGTTTTAGCAAAGTCAAAACCCACAGGAAGACCCATAATTACATCACACTTATATTGCTCGGTATTATCTATTTGAGACTTGAGAGTATTACGAACAAAGCCGATACGTTGAGGAAACCAGTAGTATTCAAGTTCTTGACCGAGTTTCTTGGCAAATAATGTTGCTATTTTGTTTTCAAAACCATCTTGTGCTTTTGTGGAGTAGGGGGGGTGAAGGGGGTCTGCACAGACTCTAAATTTTTCAGCCGCAAAACTGTTAAAAGAAAAACTTGCAAACAATAATGTGAAAAGTAATTTGTTTTGAATAGAGGGTGATTTCATTGGCTTAGTTGATGATTACTGAATTGTACATTAGTAGGGTAAGTGGACAATAAATAAACCACCCAAGCTACCTATAACTTAATACAACGCTGGATATACCAGAAGTGTTCTTTTAAAGGTTGTAGCCATAAAAAAACCCCAGTCGATTCATCGACCAGGGTTTTAAACGGTTATTTAAGTTTTAGTAACTCAAAATTAGTTTGGTAAAGAAAATACAGTGAACGTACCACCTAATTTAGTGAAAGAACTTAAACTTCTGTATGCACCAACAGCACCTAAGCCTTCAGTATTAGTAGCATCAGTACCATCATCAATGCCTGCAGCGATACCGATACCAGCCCAGCCACCAATACCTGATAATACGCCAACATATTGTTTGCCTTTGTAAGACCAGGTATTTACGTTACCAATGATGCCAGAAGGTGTTTTGAATTTATACAATTCTTTACCTGTTTTAGCATCAACTGCTTTCAAGTAACCCTCAAGTGTGCCGTAGAAAACTACGCCACCCGCTGTTGCAACTGAACCAGACCAAACAGAGAATTGTTCTTTGTTAGACCATTTGATTTTACCTGTTGTTGCATCCCATGCAGTAAACTGACCTAAGTTAGTTGAACCGTCTTTTTTACCAGTGATAACATCAGCACCTGCTGGCATCATGGTTAAAGTAGCACCAACGTATGGTTGACCCGCTGTGTATGAAACTTCAAAAGGCTCGTACTCCATGCATAAGTGGTTGCCTGAGATATAGAACAATTTAGTTTGTGGAGAGTAAGAAACAGGTTGTTGGTTTTTAGAACCCAATGCAGCAGGACAAACACCGACAGTGTTTACGTCTTCACCGTTTTGTTCTGTACTCATTTCAGGAACAACTTGTGGGCGACCTGATCTCATATCAACGTGAGTTGCCCAGTTAACAGACGCATCAAATTTTTCAGCAACTAATAGTTCACCAGTGACACGATCTAATGTATAGCCAAAACCGTTACGATCAAAATGCACGAGAGTTTTACGCATTTTACCTTTGATTTTTTGATCAACTAAAGGTACTTCGTTGATACCATCAAAATCCCACTCATCATGTGGTGTCATTTGGTAAATCCATTTTGCTTCACCCGTATCGGCATCACGAGCCCATAAAGACATAGACCATTTATTGTCACCAGGACGTTGTGCAGGATTCCAAGTAGAAGGGTTACCAGAACCATAATATATAAGGTTCAAATCTGGGTCATAACTATACCAGCCCCATGTAGTACCACCACCAATTTTCCATTGGTCGCCTTCCCAAGTACTTAAACTTGAGTTTTGCCCTACAGCTTGAACCTTACCGTCTTTCCAAGCCGTTGTTTTGTTAGGGTTGATTAGCGTATCGCCATCGGGCCCCATGCTGTAACCTTTCCATTCCAGTTGACCTGTACGGATGTTATAAGCAGCTAAGAAACCACGAACACCAAATTCACCACCAGAAATACCAGTGATAACTTTATCTTTAACCACCAGAGGTGCTTGAGTGTTAGTCATGCCTAATTTAGGATCGCCGTTTTGTACGCTCCAGATACGTTGACCTGTTTTAGCATCTAATGCTGTTAAAACAGTATCAGATTGTTGTAGGAATATTTTTCCGTCACCGTAAGCCAAACCACGGTTTACAGTGTCACAGCACATCACAGGAATAGTTACATCTGCATCCATTGTTGGTGTGTATTCCCAAATTACTGATTGGGTCGCTTGATCTAAAGCGTAAACAGTATTGGGAAAAGGTGTGTGGATGTAGATAACATCATTAATTACTAATGGGCCACCTTCGTGTCCACGAAGTACGCCTGTAGAAAAAGACCAAGCTGGTTGTAAGGTTTTAACATTTTTAGTATTGATTTGATCTAGTTTGCTGTAACGAGTACCTGCGTAGTCACCACCCCAAGTTGCCCAGTTAGCTGGGTTTTTGGTTAGGCTTTCAACACCACTGTTTGCAGTTGAAACTACAGGTGCAGAAAGTAGAGCGGCGACAGTTGAAGCAAGCAGCAAGCTCTTTAAAGGCTTCTTCATATGTTTTCTCCAGAGTAATCTGTCACAAGACAGAATACGGTTTATGTTTTAGACTAATATTAGTTAATGGATGGCTTCCTTTTTTGTTCTTTTTATGGTTAAGAAGAATTTAACAGGAATAGCCACTCCAGAGTGTTAAATTGAATGATTTTGCTCCAAAAGTCAACAGCAAAGTTGTTTGCTTTTTACTGATTATTTTTTGATAGCATAAAGACAGGCGTGTAGTTGATCCTAAGTATATGAAAAATCAAGAGTCCTTTGTGATTATTAATTTTTTTAATGAAATAATTTTTGTTAATGGTCAGATACTAATTAGCATTAAACAACAAATAATAAGCGAGGTAATAATTCAATGCTACTCTCTGAAATTTTATTGATTACGTTTATTTTGCTATTTTTGGCAATGGTTGTTGCCAGTTTGTGCCGACACATAGCTACTCTTTATACTGTTTTTATTGGTTTTTAGTCGGTAATATGGCTAATAGAGAAAACTTAAAATTCTAAGTGAGGGGGTGTATTTGATTTTTAAACTGTTCCGATTTTCTTATCCCCCACCCCTTGTAAAAAATTGAATCTTTCTAACGCTGATAATTCAGTCAAAGAGTTTCACTTGCATTTGGCTTTTAAACGGGGTGGCAGGTTTGAAGATGAATGGGGAAATTTGTTTTGTTCACGACACCTAGGTATACCCTTTATTTTTGAAAACGGTATAACGCCAACGGGAAACAAATAACACACCCATCTTGTTAGTCTTTTTATCCATCTTAGGCATTGCAACTTTGGTCACATAGCCTGCTATGCTCCCTTCCTTGTGCCTTAACGATGAATAAAATCCTGCGCAACCCAAGGTTGTTTATTTATTGCACGTTAGCTAAGGCAATAATTTTTCGCCTTGCCAAAGTTGGGGAATACTCTCCCTTTCTCTGATTAAATGCATCTGATTACCTTCAACCAGCACTTCAGCGACACGAGGCCTAGAATTATAGTTAGAACTCATGCTAAAACCATAAGCACCCGAGGAACGCACGACCAACAAATCACCTTGGGTAAGCTGTAAATCTCGTTCCTTACCTAAAAAATCACCAGTTTCACAAACTGGCCCTACAATGTCCCAGCAATTTTCCTCAGCAGAACTGGTTTTATTGACAGGAATAATATCTTGCCAGGCATTATAAAGAGAGGGTCGCACCAAGTCATTCATGGCTGCATCAACAACGGCAAAGTTTCTATCCGCTGTCGGTTTTAAATATTCAACACGCGTCACCAAAACACCTGCATTACCCGCTATTGCTCGCCCTGGTTCCAATGCAATTTCATAGTGGCTGCCTGCAAGACGTTGTAAAATAGCTGATACATAGTCTTCGGGAGATGGCGGTTGCTCGTCTTTATAACGTATGCCTAAACCACCACCTAAGTCTAAATGCTGTAGTTCAATACCTTCCTGATTTAATCTATCGGTTAACGCCAGCACCTTATCCAATGCAGCTAAAAAGGGGGTGGTATCCGTAAGCTGGGAACCAATATGATAGTCCACACCGACGATCTTGATATGCTGCATTTTGCTTGCACGGCGATATTCAGCCAGTGCGCTGCCAATATCAATCCCAAATTTATTTTCTTTGAGCCCAGTTGAAATATAAGGGTGAGTTTGGGCATCAACATCAGGATTAACTCGAAAGGAAACAGCGGCAATAACACCTAACTCTCCTGCCAAATGATTGATTCGATCCAATTCTCCACTGACTTCAATATTAAAACAGCGTACCCCTGTTTTAAGTGCGACAATAATTTCATCTTCCCGTTTACCGACACCTGAAAAAATAATTTTATTGGCAGAGCCACCAGCCGCAAGCACACGCTCTAATTCACCCAAGGAAACAATATCAAAACCAGATCCTAACCTTGCCAACACATTAAGAATGGCAATATTTGAATTTGCTTTTACTGCATAGCAAATAAGATGCGGATGATCGCCAAATGCCTGGTCAAAGGCGTTCCAATGTCTTTCAAAGGTTGCTTTGGAATAAACATAACAGGGCGAGCCATAGCGAAAAACAATATCTTCAATGGCAACATCTTCAGCAAATAATTTGTCTTGCCGGTAATTAAAACAATCCATTATTCTTGGTTTTCTTCTTCATTCTCATATTGATCTTCAGGCACAAAAATAGGCGCTTTTTCATCAGGATGATAAAGCGGCCCTGTTTGCCCACAGGCTTGTAAAGCAATACTGAAGACGACTAGCCGTAAAATATTTTTCATCACTTTCTTTATATTTCAGAGTAAATAACAGTGGGAAGCCAGCTAGCCAATTCTGGCCAATAAGCCAATATGGCTAACATAATAAGCTGAATAGCAATAAAAGGCATCACCCCTTGGTAAATTTGTCCTGTGGTTATTTCTTTAGGCGCAACACCTCGCAAATAAAACAGGGCAAAACCAAAAGGCGGCGTTAAAAATGAAGTTTGCAGGTTAACAGCAATCATAATGCCTAACCACACGGGGTCTATTCCCATCGCTAATAAAATAGGCCCTACAATAGGCACCACAACAAAAGTAATTTCGATAAAATCCAGTACAAAGCCTAGTAAAAACATCACTAGCATGACAAAGAACATTGCACCAAACTTACCGCCAGGCAAATCAGATAATAATTCGATAATCAGTTCATCACCCTCAAAGCCACGAAAAACCAGCGAAAACAAAGCAGCGCCTATCAAGATCATAAACACCATACTGGTAATTTGGGTGGTATTTTGCATTACTTCTCGTAAATTTTTGAGCCCCAATTGTTTTTTAAATAAAGCCAGAATAATGGCACCACCTGCCCCCACTGCTGCTGCTTCAGTAGGTGTTGCAAAACCAGCAATAATTGAACCTAATACAGAAAAAATCAACAATAAAGGAGGCACTAAACTTTTTACAATAGGTAAATAAACCCCTTTTTCTCGTTGTTTGGCTACAGGAGCAGGCATAGATTGTGGATTTAGCCATGCCATCAGTAAAATATAGCTTAGATACATTAATACTAGCCCTAATCCTGGTAATAATGCACCAGCAAAAAGATCGCCGACAGACACTGTTTCCGGTGCGAATGTACCCATCTCCAGTTGTGCCTGTTGATAAGCCGTGGAAATGACATCACCTAACAAAACTAGGACAATGGAGGGGGGAATAATTTGACCCAGTGTACCCGAGGCACAGATAGTGCCACAGGCAATAGAGGGACTATAACCATTGCCTAACATGGTTGGTAAAGATAATAAGCCCATGGTGACTACCGTTGCACCTACAATTCCGGTACTTGCTGCCATTAACATACCCACCAAAGTGACGGCTATACCCAAACCACCACGCAAAGAACCAAATAATTCTGCCATGGCTTCTAGCAAATCTTCGGCAATCCGCGCCCGCTCTAACATAACCCCCATAAAAACAAACAAAGGAATAGCCATTAAGGTTTGGTTATTCATAATGCCAAATAAACGGTTGGGTAGAGCGTTTAAGAAGGCAACATCAAACAAATCAAATTGAATGCCTATGGTGGCGAAAGCCAAAGCGGTTCCGCTTAAAGCAAATGCTACTGGATACCCTGTTAGAAGCACGATAAAAACAGCTGCAAACATCCATAAAGACAGCATATTATCCATTTAACTGTTCTCCATTATTGAAGCCCAAAGCGATGATTAGATTTTGTGAAAATAAAGCAATGCTTTGCAAAATTAATAACCCAGCCATTAACAGAATGGTGGTTTTTAACAAATAAACAGCAGGCAATCCCCCTGAGTTTCTGGAACCTTCCTGAATAGCCCAGGAATCTGCAACATACTCCCAACTGCTACAAATAATAAACCCCATCACCGGCATCAATAAAAACAGAGTGCCTAAACAATCTATCCAGGCTTTAGTTTTGACACTACAGGCCTGATAAAATATATCCACTCTGACATGTTTATCATGTTTTAAAGTATAGGCAACACCCAACATAAATACCATGGCATGCATATAAGCAACGGATTCTTGTAATGCAATCCACCCAATATCAAAAGCATATCGCAACACAACCACCAAAAATGTCGTCAGTACCATGAGTAAAGTTAACCAGGAAATGGTTTTTCCTATCCATTCATTGATGTTATTAATGATTTGAATAATTTTTAGAATATAAGGCATAAAAAATAGTTTTGCTATATTAAGTGCAACGCTCGTTAGTCGGTCAAAAGGGTATATTAGCCACTCTTAAATCTGGCAAAATAAAGCGTAGCGAGAAACGAACGCAGCTTTATTTTATCTGAGTGTGGCACCTTGTTATACATTTTTTGCTCTATTTTTTTTTGAAGTTTTCCGCTTGTTCAAAAATATCTGTATAAACTTCGTCTCTTGCTACTGGTGGATAACCGTGCTTATCCAACAATAAAATTAGCCCAACTTTTAGAGTTGATTTAATGTCTTCTCGTTTGCTCCAGTCAGGAAATCTAGCTTGGTCATCCATCAAGCCCTTTGCAGCTTTTACCAATGCAATAAGCTTGTCCTCTGGGTATTTGAAATCATACTTAACACACAACTCTTGCAAAATGTCGTAAAAGGCTTTTTCCTCAAAATCAATTCCCAATTCAACGCCTGCGGTAAATTCTTTTTGGACTTCCCAGATCAAATTGGTTAAATGCTCCGCCATTTCTTCATAGACTTCACTACGCAAAACATCGTCTTCTTTTCTTTCATTGTAGCGTTCAACCAAGGATTGCATTTTTTTAGAAAAATCAATGCCTTTTACTTTATTGACTTTCTTAATTTCCCCAATAACTTTCGCTAAGAGTTGTTGAAGTAATTTTATTTTAGTGTTTGGTAATTTTATCTTGTCGATTTTTGCCAAATAATCTTCATCAAAAAGGTCTTGTTCGCTTTCTGCCTCATCTCCAAGTTTGAAAATTTCTTGAACGCCATCACTTTCCAAGGCATCTTTTATCATTTCACGAACTTTAGCGTTCATCTGTGCTGTGTCAGGTGCATTACCTTTTGTGAGTTTAAATACGATTGAACGAATAGCTAAATAGAAGTGAGTATAATCTCGCTCGATTTGTGTTAATTGTTCACTTCCTACACAAATATCATAAGCTGCTTTTAAGCGTTTTACCAAACCCATAAATCGAGTTTCAATTACTTTGGTTTGTTGTACATATTCGGCAGCCATATTCAAAGTATTCAATTGTTCTAACGCAGAACCGCCAAAATATTTTGAACTATCGAACCTGTGAAGAATTTTAGCTAAAAGGTCTAAATGATTTTTAACCACAACCAATGACTCTTGAATATCCTCAAAATTCTCTCTTTCACCTTTATTGTATTGGGCTAATGCAAGATTCATTGCTTTTTTAATACCAATATAATCAACCACCAATCCTTTATTTTTTCCTTTAAACTTGCGATTTACTCTTGAAATTGTTTGAATTAAATTGTGCTGTTTAATTGGTTTGTCAATGTAGATAGAATCTAAAAATGGAACATCAAAACCAGTTAGCCACATATCAACCACAATGGCAATTTTAAAATTTGATTTTTCATTTTTAAACTGTCTGTCTAATTCTTTTCGATACTCTTTTGTACCCAATAAATCGTACATCTCTTTTGGGTCGTCTTGTCCTCTGGTCATTATCATTTTGATATAGTCCATTGGTTTGATTTCCCGCTTTTCTTTATCTGTAAGTTTAGTGCCTTGTTCTGCAACTTTTACCTCTGCCCATTCGGGCTTTAATGCAATTACATTTTTGTAAAAGTTATAACCAATTTCTCGGCTACCGCAAACAAACATTGCTTTTCCTTTTACGGTAGAACCTTCTGAAACGCGTTTATCATAATGATTTACAAAGTCTTCTGCTAATTTCTGCAAACGCTCTGGGTCACCTAAAATAGAATTCATTGTGGTAGTTGCTTTTTTACTTTTTTCTATTTGGTATTCGTTAGTTCCTTCTTCTGCGGCTTCTTCATAATACTTTTCAATTTTCTCTAATTCGCTATTATGCAAAGCTACCTTGGCTGCGCGCCCCTCATAAACAAGTGGTACAGTAATTTCATCTCTTACAGATTCTGTCATTGTGTAGGCATCAATCACTTTTCCAAAAACATCTAAGGTTGCATCTATTGGCGTACCTGTAAATCCTACAAAAGTAGCGTTAGGCAATGAATCATGCAGGTATTTGGCAAAACCAAAAGTCTTTTTCACCCCTTTGGAAGTAACTTTTACTTTTTGGTCTAAATTGGTTTGAGTTCTATGCGCTTCATCTGAAATACAAATTACATTTGTTCTTTCAGTAAGTAATTCTGTGTCTTGCGTGAATTTGTGAATAGTGGTTAAGAAAACACCGCCACTTTGTCTATCTTGTAGCAAGACTCTTAACTCGGCTCTGCTTTTTACACTTTTTACATTATTGTCGCCAATAAAACTTTTGGCATTGGTAAATTGCCCTGAAAGCTGGTCGTCTAAATCTGTTCTATCAGTTATGAGTACAATGGTTGGACTTGCAAAATACTCACTTTTCATTAGTAGGCGAGTGAGGTACAACATTGTAAAACTTTTTCCACTACCCGTTGCACCAAAATAAGTTCCACCTTTTCCATTCCCTCCTGAACCATCAAGCTGTTTTTCCGCCTTTTTAATATTTTCGTATAGAACACGAGCTGCATAATATTGAGGATAGCGACAAACTATTTTTTCGTCTTTTTTTGAAGTGTCTGGAATGTAGATAAAATTTTGAATTATATCCCTTAGCCTATTTTGGTTGAGCATTCCTTGGACAAGGGTAAACATGCTATCAATGCCATCAACCTCTTTTGCCAAACCTTCTGCCTGTGCGTTGTACGCAGACAGGGCAACTCTACGCCAAGCGTAATAAAATTCGTAAGGGGCAAAAAATGACCCCGCCTTATTATTGACACCATCACTTATTATACAAAAGGCATTGTATTTAAAAAGTTCGGGAATATCTCTTTTATAGCGAATGGTTAATTGCTCAAAAGCATTATGTATTGTGGCTTCTTCTCGAATGGCTGATTTGAACTCAAATACCACAATAGGTAAACCATTTATATAAATTATGCCGTCTGGTATTCGCTTTTCTGTGCCTACAATTTCAAGTTGATTTACAAATTTATAAATATTGTGGTCTTTGCTGTATTTGGCTTGTTGCTCGGCTACAATATTATCTAAATTATTGCTTTTTCGTTGAGGATCTAATCCAGAATAATCAATTAGTTCAATATGAATATCTTTTTGTTTTCTGTCTTCTCTTTTTAGAATAAAGCCATCAGCAAGCCACTGCATTATTTTTTTGTTACTCTCGTACAGGTCAGCAGAAGAAAGTGTTTTTAGTTGAAGAATAATAGATTGGGCTTCTATTTTGGTAAGTTGTTCTTTTTTGTAGCGATTAAGTAAATAGTTTTTTAAATCTTCTTCAATCAATACTTCCCTGTCTGCCGTGTCGGCACAGGCAGAACTGTCTGAACGAGAAATAGTATTACCCAAACAATGTGGAAAGCCTTCATTTTCTAAAAGCTCAATAAAAGCCTGTTCTAATTTTTCCTCTGTAAACCGCTTCATAATTGTTAATGGTTAATGTTGGTTTTTGCAGATTTAATAATGCTTGTAATTAATTGTATTATTTCTACCGCATCAGTATTAACATTTTCAAACTGCTTATTAGAGAGACAACTTGTTTCAGATAAAAGCTCTAACCAGTAAAGTGTTTCGTTAATTTCTTTTTGAGCAATTGCCATTTTATGTTTAAAATCAGCTTTTGATTCAGCGTGTTCGGCTTCTCTTACCATAGCGCCAACACTTGTTCCACTTCTCAGAAGTTGCTTTGATAAAACATATTCTTTTTTATTTTCAACTAAAAATTGATATAACCTCACAATTCTAATAGCAAAGGTAAAACTCCTATTCTTAACAATATTCTCTTTCATTGTATTAACCATCAACCATTAACCGAGCAGATAAAGAAACCAAAGCCCAAACAGGAAAGCACGACTGGGCTGTCTTTTTATGTACCGATACGGGGCTGGCAGCAACAGAAATTCTGGAGCTTTATGCTATGCGCTGGGCCATTGAAGTGTATTTTAAAGAAGCCAAACAACATCTAGGTTTATTGAAAGAACAAAGTAATCACTATGCCGCCTATATTGCATCAATACATTTGACTGCGATACGGTTTTGTCTACTGGTCATTGCTAAACAAACGCAGGGCTGTAAAAACACAGCTCAAGTCCGCCAGAACCTTTGTCATAACAGTGCCAATATAAGCTTTTCCGCTAAACTATGGCAAGTGTTCCGTGCAATTATTACTGGGGCTTTGGATGTTTTAAAAACGATATTAGGTGATGCAGTTTCTTTGGTTCTGGAAACCATTGAAATACACATACAATGCTTTTTTGTGCAAGTCCTTCAACTTGACCTCAAGACTCTCAGGCTTGAGGCTTTATAAATTGGCGCATTATGATTAAGTTTACGAGTAAAATGAACTCCGAAACTTTAGTTAGTTAAATTTAAAAATTAAGGCTGGAAGCAAAAACAAAGGATTATTTTTGAGTTTTTACGGTCTCGTTGTGTTGAATTTTAATTTAAAAACCATGGCATTTTTTTTAGAAGCTGTCACAATTGCACGACTGTTTGTTTATTCGCCACACTTTGTGGTTGCTGTATGTAATTGAAAAGGGGAAAGAATAATGGAAAAATTAAAATTGCTGTGTTTTGGATTTGTATTGCTATGCCCTTGATCGTAGCCTCATCATTCTCTGTCATGACTTTTATCCCAAGAATAGTTTTTGAGAACAAGAATTGATTTTTCTATTCTTTAACAAAGTGCATTAGAAAAATGAAAGTATTTAAAAGTATCATTAAAGAATATACCTATTATCTGAATATATTGGCACGCATTTTAGATGGCATGATGCTATACATCGCAGGGTCTCTCGCTTATTTTTTAAAGTTTAATTCGGCTATAGATATTTACGGTATATATGGCTCCGCAGTATTTTTGTTAGTGTTGATATCTTTGTTTTTTTTTCCAATTTTTCAGGTTTATCATTCTTGGCGTGGGAAAAACCTACTTGAACAGTTATTTATATTGCTTAAGGCTTGTACTTTAGCTTTTTTATCGTTGTTTATGATTGGTTTTTTAACAAAAACCAGTGCTATCATTTCACGGGAATGGGTGGTTTATTGGATTATTTTGAGTGTTGTTTTATTAGTGGCTATCAAATTGATTATTTATTTATCAATTCGCACCATAAGAAACAAGGGTAATAATGAAAGATGTATTCTCTATATTGGAGATTGTGCATCCATTAAAGAAATGAATAACACCGTTGAACAATCACCTTGGGCTGGGTATCGTGGTATTGGATGGGCATCCATTGTGGATGATAAAAAAGAGCGTATTCAAGGCATTGAGTATATTGGAGAGCTAAAAGCTATAAAACAGGCGATCATTGATTTTAATCCCGATGAAATATGGGTGGTGACTCATTTAACTAAGCTTCAATATTTCCACTTAGTTAATATTCAATTACAAAATGAAACGATCAATTTAAAGTTTATTCCAGATTTTAGTGGTACGCCACTAGATAATTATCCGCATATTGATATTTTAGGAAGAATGGCATGGGATGTTAGTTTCTCTCCCTTTACAGAAAATAAAAGATTGATTAAAGAGTTGGAAGACAAAGTTTTAGGATTACTGTTTTTTATTCTATTGAGTCCTTTAATGGTTCTTATAGCCATAGGCGTTAAATTAAGTTCGCCTGGACCTATTCTTTTTAAACAAAAACGACATGGCTGGGACGGCAAGATAATTAACGTCTATAAATTTCGATCCATGAAAACCCATCAAGAAACACAGGGCAATATTGCTCAAGCCAGAAAGAACGATATCAGAGTTACTCGGTTTGGTCGGTTTATAAGGCAGAGTAATTTAGATGAGATTCCACAGTTTTATAATGTATTGCAGGGGAGAATGTCTATAGTAGGACCAAGACCCCATGCCATTGAACATAATTATAAATATGAGGAATTGATCGATGATTATATGCGTAGACATAAGGTAAAACCAGGTATTACTGGGTGGGCTCAAGTCAATGGTTGGCGAGGAGAAACAAATACCTTGGAAAAAATGCAAAAACGTGTTGATTACGATCTTTACTACATCCGAAATTGTTCTTTTTGGTTTGATATAAAGATTATTTTTTTGACGGTTTTAAGAACATTTATGGATAAGAATGCTTATTAGATGTTTTTATCGAATATGCAGTCCATATAAATAAAATCAGTGTAACTACGAAATTTTAAATCTTAGAGACCTCAGCACAACCAACAACTTTATCCATATTCATTAGGCTTCCCCTATTTTTTCGTCAATTACACTGTTCTTTAGGTCATTTAATACATTAAATCAATTTTATTCCTGTTTTTCAGTGGTTTTCCCCGATTTTTGACATATTTACCCCGCATAACTTGGCTCTGGTATGCCGTAGAGCGTTAAAAACTTGGCTCCTTTGCGAATGTTCGCAGCCATGGCAGCTAAACCATAAACGGTTGCATTTTTGGCAAGCCCCATAAATCGTGTTCTGCCAAG
>QPIN01000007.1 GCA_003666385.1 Methylococcales symbiont of Hymedesmia sp. n. MRB-2018 | reverse complement strand
CTTGTACGGTAGTATCAATTAGCACAGTTGGTTCTTGTGCAGTCTTGCCATGTAGGGCGACACTCATTTTAAAAATAAGATTAAAACCTTCAATACCAATGCGTTTTCTAAAATGTACCAACTCGGTTGCATTACAAGGTACATCTGGTATGTAGTTGGGATAGCCACACTATTTTCAGTACCCCCTTGAGGGGTAGAAGTATTGATAATAAGCATTGCGTTTGAACTGCAAAACAACGCGCTCATCAGATAGATCCTCAAGTTGTTTAAGAATAAGCAAGCCCACCATCAGCCTAATGGGTTTTGAGGGTCTGCCATTGTCTTGGCAATAATACTTCTCAAAAGCATTATCAAAGACTGACCAGTCAATAGTGTTGGCTAGTTGTATTAAAGGGTCTTTGGTGTCTAATTGGGAAAATAACTCTGAATGAAAGAGGTTTAGTTGCACTGTGTTTGGGGTTGATTTTGTTAGCATGTTTTTATTAGCAAAACGACCAAGAAATAAGGGTTATTTTACCAAATACTGGTTGTTTTGTCTATGGTTTTTGTTGGTTTTATTGTTATAAATCAAATGGTTGTGGTGTTTTTAAGGGTTGACTAATTACTTAATTTATTGAAATTGAGCGATTACATTTTGTTTGATTTTTGTTGATGAAGTTCTTGGGTTATATTGAACTTGAACAATTTTTTTACCTCGTTCTTTTAAATAATTCTCCACCCCTTGATTATGTGGCTTTCTACCCCAGTCTTCGCCAATTACAAAAATATCGGCCTTAACTTCTTTGCAAACCGCAATATAATCAAGTTCATGGTACGGAAGTACAATATCTACACAACGTAGAGCTTGTAGCATTTCTATACGCTGCTCAAGTGAAATGACTGGAACATTTGGTTTGTATAGTTTAACGACTTCATCAGATGCCACGCCAACAGCAACTGTTTCACCCAATGTGGCGCAATACTCTAATAACGCCAGATGTCCAACGTGTAGTAAATCAAATGTACCAACGGTATAAACAACCATATATTTAATGCCTTATAAAATTCTAATGAACCAATATAATTAAAGAAGTTTCCAAATATAAATCCCACTTATTCCAAGTGTATACATGGCTAAAAAATAAACGGATGAGCGATTTATTGAAAGCTTAGGGGTTTTTATTTCAGAAACATTTAACGCTGCTAATCCTAGGCAACTAGTATAAAGAATTATCGAAAAAGCACCTTCACTAAAGAAATTCTGAAACAAGAAAATAAAAACTAATATTATATTATTATTATCGAGAGCCATCCCCGTATATTTTGTACCGCTAGAAAGTCCATATGTATTAAAATAACTCAATCGAATAGCACCTGTTGCAATAATTATAAATGCACCAGGTAAAAAAGCAGAATCAAATTGACCTATACTTAAAAGCAGAATAGCTGGAGATACACCATAATTGACAATATCAATTAATGAATCAAGTTGACCGCCATAAAAACCTTGCTTAGAAGTCCTGCCCTTCATACTTCGAGCAATTAAACCATCAGCCCAATCGAATGCAACTGCCCAAATCATACCGATCATTGTAGCGAAGTAATTACCTAAAATACTGTAATAAATGGCTAATATTGTACAGGCTAAACCTGCAAGCGAGCATATATTAGCCCAGTCTTTTAAAAACGACAGAATTGTCGGTTGTGTCTCTTGAGACGCATGATTGACCGTATCCATATTTATCCTAAAAATCAGCGTGAATAACTTCGTTGATTATAAGGCACTAAACGTTAATTTTTTTGTTATTTCTATCTAGAAGCTTAAGATAAGGGTGTTAGGGTGCTAAATATCGACTATTCTCATAGGATTGTCAAAAGCTAACAAAAAGTTCCAGATGGCCATCAAAATCGTCAGTTTTTTGTGCATTTCGCTACGCTCAATTGTTGCACAAAAAGCAGCCGCTTTTGCCTTCAGCTGAACGCGGCGTTAGCTGTACCACTTAAGTGAATATTTAGTGCTGCGTTTTGTTCGTTTACCATGCCATATTGATAGTCTTAGGTTGCGTTATTTCTACACTTCAAACGGAGCAAAATATCGCCAAAGTCGCATCACTATATGCAGGCTTTAGCAGCATACCTTTCCGACACAACATGTCATCCTTCGCTGTGGACGGTTTACCGCTTTAGAATTAAAGTAGGGTAAGTAGGAGTGTTTCTCTGGTAGCTGTATCATCATACAACTATAAAATTCATGTCTCTGATCGCCTAAATCACCTTCTCTTACCACCATTAAATTTAAGCTTCTATAATGTGATTTAAGTCAGCAGATTGTCTGGCTACAATTTTGTCATTAATCATCAGCAACTATTATCAATATCCATTTTTTAAGCACAGTAGCTTCAGCTCACTAACACTGCCGTAAGCACTATGTTCAGTAAACGTAGTTGTTAAAAGTCGGCAGCGTTCCGCCAAAACAAGCTGAACTATTAGATATTGGTGCAGTTGTTTGTTTTAGCTACACAAGTGAATTTAGACAAAGAAGCTAATGGGTTGTGTTGTTAGCATTCCTTGGTAGACTCTAAATTCTCATGGCAGGCAAAAAAGAGCTTAAAATGGGTTTAGTAAAAACCAAGGCACTACAGAAGTGCTGGCGGTAGCACAGCACCCAGCTAACAAAAAGTTCCAGCTGACCTGCAAAACCGCCAGTTTTTTTGTGCATTAGCTTCGCTAATTTTCGCACAAAAAATCTGTCAATTTTGCGTCAGCTGAACTAGGCGTTATGCGCTAAAGCAGCAACCGAATATTTTATGTAAAATAGAAGGATGAAAAACGCTGTCTATATAGAAACATCCATTGTAAGTTACCTTACAGCTCGTCCGAGTAATGATATTCGGTCTGTTTCTCAGCAGAATATTACATCGGAGTGGTGGGGTTCTCGTCGTAATGAATTTGATTTGTTTATTTCCGAGTTTGTTATTATTGAAGCATCTCGCGGAGATAAAAATACGGCAGCAAAACGACTTGCTACAATAGAAGGCATAGCGGAGCTGGAAGTTTTGGATGCAACGGCAAACTAGGCAAGATCATTAATTTCTCAAGGTTCATTGCCCGCAAAAGCTGAAATTGATGCCTTTCATGTAGCAGTAGCTGCTACTCATGGCGTAGAATTCTTGCTCACTTGGAACTGCAAACATATTACCAATGCAATAATGGACCCAAAAATAGAACAAGTGTGCTGAGAAAAGGGCATTGAACCTCCTATCATTTGCACGCCAACCGAATTACTTGAGGGGTAGAATATGTGGTCTGATCTAATTGTCAAAGAAACAAGAGAATTGCGTGAATCCTATGCTTTAGAGCATAATTACGACATTGATGCTATTTTTAAAGACATACAAAAACGGCAATCAGCAACTGGTCGTAAGTTGGTCTCTCGGCCACCTCGTAAGCCTTGTTTTAAATTAAATATCGCATAACAATCGCATACACTAGAACTGCCGTAAGGGGCAGCCTGTGATGCGGGCGGTAGTACTCTAAATTTTCCTTAGTTAGTCACCCCTTAAAAACCCAAACCAAAAACCACCCCCATCAGCTTAAAACAGCTAAATTTTATTTAATTTTAAGCTTTTACATGGCACAACAAAAAAACCAATAATTTTTTGAGACCTCAGCATAACTCTGGACGAGAGAGAAAAGTGGTAGAATTTTTCAGGTTTTAGTTAAAATACAAGTGTAATAGTGAGCTATTGCACGTTATTTTGGCTGAAAGATGGAAAACTTCTAGCCTTTTTTATCCGTTCATTAGTTATGCTGAGTTCTCTTTTTATAAAAAAATAGCACATTTTTTGCAAAAATAAAAAAATACCAGCCATTACTAGCCACTTTTTCAAATTCCAGGCACAGGCAGCCATCAGCACATTAATTTCATCGCCAATCTGCCCTTTCAGCAGGTTTCTGGATAATCTAAAGTCTGACTTAAGATGACCAATGATAGGCTCGATGGCTGCTCGTCTTTTGCACAGTTTGCGTTTTTTGTCACGCTGGTAACGATTATCTTTTTTAAGCGCTTTTTTGGGTAACCTGAATTCAAGTCATAAGTGCATATCCCATCATTTTTTTAACATCTACGCCCGTCAGATCTTTAAAAGCCTCATAGGGTGTTTTGAATTTCAGGCATTTTCTTGGTCTGCTATTTAATTTATCAATCGCATCAAAAACCTGTTTTATTGTTACATCGAGACCTCAGCATAACCCAAAAAATACGTATAAATTTTGTTATAATGCATCATGCAAAAATCATTCTCAACACAATCCAACCTCTTCTTTTCAACCGCTGACTTAGAGCACCCTATTCTTCATAGTCTTGATGACACAGAAGCCTTGTTGGAATGGTCTGAAATAGAAACATTACTCACCTCAATTTATGACTCTAACACAG
>QPIN01000008.1 GCA_003666385.1 Methylococcales symbiont of Hymedesmia sp. n. MRB-2018 | reverse complement strand
TTGTTAGCACGACGATAGAACCTAGTGCTTGTATATATGATGAATATTCGATTTACTCGCTTTCAAATGCTCTTGCTGTAACAGGGCGTGGTTGCTTAAACTCTATTACTTTCCATGTTTTCCAGAATGTTACTTTAAAGCGATAAGGTTTTAAAAAGCAAGGTGTTAAAAAATACACCTACAATGTAACAAAAAATACTGCCCTGTTACTACCGACCCAACCGTTTCAAATACCATTGAGAGATGGGAATGCCACGAACAAGAACACTATGAAGGTTCTCTATTTACCGATACTTTATAGGATGGTAACTAAGGAAAATTTAGAGTACTAACGCTAGAATTCACCTGACGCGTTAGCGGTCAGGTGGAATGATTTGTCATGCTTATATTTCAATTCTACCAACCAGATATTTTATAGCTTTTCCAGATATTTTAACTCTTTTACCTATATGAGCACAATTAACTTCACCACCTCGTTTAGATATTTGTTTCGCTGTAAGTTCTTTTTTATTTAGTTTTTTTGACCAATATGGAATAAGTTGAGTAAATGCCGAACCAGTTACAGGGTCTTCATTAATGCCAAATTTTGGAGCAAAAAATCTACTAACAAAATCATATTTTTTACTACTAGCTGTAATAATTACGCCCCTTAAATCTAATCCTCTTAACAAAGACATATCTGGTTTGGCACTCAATATTTCAACTTCATTTTTAAAAACAACAATGTAATCTTCTGATTTTAAACATTCAATAGGTTGGCTCTTAAATGCTGTAATTATTTGCTTTGGTACACTGCACGGAATTGGTGCTTGTGTAGGAAAATCCATTTCTAACCACTTTCCATTTTTACCAACAATCAACTCACCACTTTTTGAAGTAAACACTATGCTATTTTTTTGATGACCAAGTATGGAAAAAATGACAAAAGCACTAGCTAAGGTTGCATGACCACATAAATCTACCTCACGGGTAGGCGTGAACCACCTAATATGATAACCAGTATTATTAGGCACAAAAAATGCTGTTTCAGCAAGATTATTTTCACTAGCTATGGATTGCATTAACTCATCAGGTAGCCATTTTTCAAGCGGACATATAGCCGCTGGATTGCCCTCAAAAATATTATTTGCGAAAGCGTCTATTTGATAAATATCTAATTTCATGATTTACTTTTTGTAAGCATAACGTTTGGGCTCTGGGGATTTTGCGAAGCGGAGCGTAGAAAAATTCCCAAGAAGCGATTTGTTATGCATTTAGCCTCGCTGTTACTTCAATTTCCAATTTCATTGCCTCATTTAGCAAGCCAGCTACAAACATGGTTGCAGCGGGATTAGCGTATCTTAGATATTTTTTGAACACTGGCCAACAGGGTTCAAAATCTTCTTTATTTGGAAAGATATAACGAACTCTCACAATGTCATTCATGCTGCTACCAGCTTTAATTAGTGTTTTCTCAATATTGCTAAAGCACTGCTCGGCCTGTTCTACAGGATCACTAGAAATAAACATAGTTTCATAGTTGTAGCCCGTAGTTCCAGAGACAAAGACATAATCCCCGTCTACCACTGCTCGTGAGTATCCTATTTTTGACTCAAATTCAGAGCCACTTGATATATATTTTCGGTTCACTTCATTTCCTTAAATGCATAACGCCAAATTCAGTGGCCGCTGGCAGATATACGGTGAACTCTGCAAACACACAGAACTTTGATAAAAAATGACCTTTGAAAAAAACCGTGCTGCCAGCGGTCGACTGGAATTTTTTGTTAGCACGACGATGGAACGTGGTGCTTGTATATATGGTGTACATTCGATTTACCCGCTTTCAAATGCTCTTGCTGTAACAGGGCTTGGTTGCTTAAACTCTATTACTTTCTATGTTTTCCAGAATGTTACTTTAAAACGATAAGGTTTTAAAAAGCAAGGTGTTAAAAAATACACCTACAATGTAACAAAAAATACTGCCCTGTTACTACCAACCCAACCGTTTCAAATACCCTTAAAAAGTGGGAGTGCCACGAACAAGAACACGGTAAAGGTTCTCTATTTGCCGATACTTTGTAGGATGGTAACTAAGGAAAATTTAGAGTACTAACGCCGCATTCAGCTGACGCAAAATTGGCAGATTTTTTGTGCAAAAATTAGCGTAGCTAATGCACAAAAAAACTGACGGTTTTGCAGGTCAGATGGAATGTTTTGTTATGTTTATCACCCATTTAACTGTGACTCAAGAGACTTTAAGTCACCAATAACCCATAGACTTATAATCTTATTGTCTTTGAAGTTAAATAAAGCTGCCCCGTCCCAAGTAACATTTTTACCTGTTGGCTCTATACCAAGGAATGTTGCTTGATGCAGACCTGTGAATTACATTTTAGCAAAAGCCTTTGATTGCTCTGTTACAATTTCTTTGATGGTACATGTATAACCACCCAATGCATTATGTACCATATCCAAATATTCTGTAAAACCCTCGTGACCGTGCTTCTCATTACCTAATGAGCCACGAAAAACAAATGAACTATGGAGGATTAAAGGAATAACTGTTTTATCATGATTATTCCAAATCTCTTCGTAAAATTTATTAACTAATTCTATCTCGATGTTCATTCCGTTTTTAAAACATAACGCCAAATTCAGTGGCCGCTGGCAGATATACGGTGAACTCTGCAAACACACAAAACTTTGATAAAAAATGACCTTTGAAAAAAACCGTGCTGCCAGCGGTCGACTGGAATTTTTTGTTAGCACGACGATGGAACGTGGTGCTTGTATATATGATGAACATTCGATTTACCCGCTTTCAAATGCTCTTGCTGTAACAGGGCTTGGTTGCTTAAACTCTATTACTTTCCATGTTTTCCAGAACGTTACTTTAAAACGATAAAGTTTTAAAAAGCAAGGTGTTAAAAAATACACCTACAATGTAACAAAAAATACTGCCCTGTTACTACCGACCCAACCGTTTCAAGTACCATTGAGAGATGGGAATGACACGAACAAGAACACGGTGAAGATTCTCTATTTGCCGATACTTTGTAGAATGGTAACTAAGGAAAATTTAGAGTGCTAACGCCTTGCTCAGCGGCGTGGTGAAGTTGGCAGTTTTTTTGCGTGTTTTTTGCAAAAAAAGTGACAGCTTTACCACGTCCGATGCAGCAACTTGTTAGGCTGAAACTTCAATATAATCAAACCAACTTATCCGTGATGTGATGCCACACCTCTAAGTATTTATCTTTATCTGTTTCTTTTATCCAAAACATATACCTACTCATAGGGCGATCAAGAAATTTTGAAACATCACTTGATGGAACAATAAAAACCTCTGGGTGTGGATTTTTATCTTTAGTTGGAGTTCCTTTTAAGTTTACAAAAGCATAAAAAATTGAGTCGCCTTTTAATTTTTTTCCTTTTGCACCAACATCCCATTCCCAGTGATTTTTATGTTTATTCTTATCTCTTTTATAATTTCTCTTTGCGCTATTTGAAGTTTTCACTTGTATTGAAATTGTATTACTACCACTCAGGTCACCAACCATTAAATCAATAACGGGTGAGCCACCCCTTGTCATAGCAGTAGGATAACCAAGTGCTGATAATTTATAAGCAACATAATGCTCACCTGCTGCACCCGTCAATGTTGTGGCTCTTTTAGGCATATTTACTTAACCTCTTTAACCTTATCTTCCGTTGCCCAGACCTTATTAATATTTCTGCAATGAGGGCACTTAACACTATGCCCACTGATTTGACGATTAGTTCTTTCGTAATCAATAGGCTGGCTGCATTTCACACAATTAAAAAGCACTTTATATTTCATAGTATTCTCCACACCCTGTTAATTTTAAACTTATTAGACGCGGGCGATAAGAGCCTAACGCCAAATTCAGTGGCCGCTGGCAGATATACGGTGAACTCTGCAAACACACAGAACTTTGATAAAAAAATGACCTTTGAAAAAAAACCGTGCTGCCAGCGGTCGACTGGAATTTTTTGTTAGCACGACGATGGAACGTGGTGCTTGTATATATGATGAACATTCGATTTACCCGCTTTCAAATGCTCTTGCTGTAACAGGGCGTGGTTGCTTAAACTCTATTACTTTCCATGTTTTCCAGAATGTTACTTTAAAGCGATAAGGTTTTAAAAAGCAAAGTGTTAAAAAATACTGCCCTGTTACTACCGACCCAACCGTTTCAAGTACCATTGAGAGATGGGAATGCCACGAACAAGAACACTGTGAAGTTTTCTAATATTAACCAAGCTTTGTAGAATGATTATTTATTAAGGGATATTAATAGCGCTAACGCCAAATTCAGTGGCCGCTGGCAGATATACGGTGAACTCTGCAAACACACAAAACTTTGATAAAAAATGACCTTTGAAAAAAAACCGTGCTGCCAGCGGTCGACTGGAATTTTTTGTTAGCA
>QPIN01000009.1 GCA_003666385.1 Methylococcales symbiont of Hymedesmia sp. n. MRB-2018 | reverse complement strand
TTCATTTATTCTTTGACCTAAGTATAAATTTATTAAACCACCAATAACTATAACGATTAAACCTCCGATCACAAAAAATAATTTTGTTAAGAAAGCTATCCGTTCTTTATATTCATCTAATTTAGACGTATCCAAATTGTAGCATTAATTAACATAAAGAAAAATCAAGGCTGAATTATTGCTCACCTAACGCTTAAATAACTGGCTCGCGCCAGTGCTTTTTCCGAAGCGGCGCTGAAAGAGCCGCGAGTCCACGTTAATTTTTTTTGTTAGGTTTTTTTGCTTGGTTAGAAATGCTAACTGTATGACTTTGAGCTGAAGATATTTGACTTGCCATCATGTCCCATGACTTATTAACAATAAACGCACCGACTGCAACTAAAATAGCAAGAACCACTGTAGCAGCATAAATTTTATGTGTAACAGTAGAAACTGTTGTTTCAAGTTTATCTATTTTTAACTCTTGCTTTTCTACACATGATTTTAAAGACTCTATAGATGATTTTAATTCCCCAGTGCCTTTAGTTAATTCCATGATAGCTTGCAATGTAAAGCTATGATCATTACCAATCATTTGCTGAGGTGTGACAGGACTACCAAGAGAACTTGGAGTTCCTGCTTGTTCTGGGTTTGGCCCGTAATTAGTTGACACTACACAGCTCCATGCTCTTTTATCCACTCCCATACATCCGCTGTTGAACGTCCCCAATAGCCAGAAAAATTTAAAACCAAGGCAGAAGAGCTTTCATTTTCTGAAATACCTAGTTCATCTGATAATTGCTTAGTAACGCCATCATATGAAACTAACCACTCTCCATGTGGCAAACGAAGACTGTCGTTGCCAAATTTTTCGGGCATTATTTCATCGAAACCTGAGTTTCCAATAGTTGGTATAACAATAAATGTAGACATTAGATGATAGTAGTATTTTTTATGAAGATTCGCAATATTTGTAAACCTAACGACTGAATTCAGCGGCCGCGTAAGCGGTCGGCTGGAATGATTTGTTAGGTGATTCTCTCATTTAATTCCTTGCTCATTTTATTTAATGCTAAATATGGATGACTACCTGTGTTGGTGTTATTTGACCATTGGTTAATAAACAACAAATATTTAATAATTTCCGGGTCATTTACCACTCTTAAAATAAAATATTGGATAGGGCGAATATCGGATAATGATAAAAGTCCTTCTTGCCACATAAGTGCTATATTTGAAAAATGCCTTAGTAATTTATCTATTTCCTTTTCTTCTTTTGAGCCGTGAAAATTGCTATCGTAACTAAAGTTGCCATATTCTATTTTATAAAATGCTTGGCACATCGTATTATCATCCATAAAAATATACAAACTTTCAGACACTATTTTTGCTTTGCAAATTTTATTATTAAGCGTTGTTTGACGAACATTCAAAACAAAAGCAATTGCACCAATTAAAAAACTGCAAACTGGGATAAGTATCACCCCAAGTTGAAGCCAATACGGAAGTGTTTTTATTAGCTCATACATTTTTTATACCTAACGTTTAGCATCAGCGGCAGCAAAAAGCTGCATAGCGAGGTACGAGCGGCACAGCTTTTTGCTGTCCGCTGTATGCTTTTGTTAGGCCATACTCACTGCACAAACTGCACATACTTCGGGGAAATAGTGACGCTAGTGTACCGGATTGGTTTTAGTGGAATACCGAACTGACGTTGCTCGTAAGGACTCATGGCAGACCACCTCATCTTGTCTTCATATACAGCACTTTTACCAGACCAGTACTTTATGCTAATTACTGCTTCCTTTATTTCGCGTCCCGTTGCATTCACTGCAAACCCGAACAAGCCTTTACCTCCACCTCTGGCGTTTCCTATTTGAAGCTGACGAAATAACAATTGCCTAGAAGCAATTCTCTCTTGCTCGTACTGCTTATTTTGGCGTTTATGTTGTTCGGTTTTTGCCTCTAATACTTCAATATATGCATTTGCTGCTGTTTCAAGGAGTGCCAAAAAACCACCCCCTTCACCAGCTTCAGGTCCTGTACTTTTCCTGTGCGCGAAAACTGCATTGTTATTCAGCAATGAATCATGATACTCGTTAATGACCCCCTGCTCATAATATTGTTGAGCTGACATTGCGTAGTGCTTTAGATTGCTAGCGCGATCATCGTTCAGAGGATGATCATGGAGAAGACTGTCTGAATAGCTTCCAGTTGCGTTATGCATACGCTGCCATACTGATACAGCCGCCGATGGGTCATATCCTGCTAGCGCGGAGTACATGACCGAAAATTTATCCGCCTCGTCCTCTTGATTTGTAGTAAAGGCGGCATCATACATGCTCGTTCTTAGCTTCTTGTCAGCTAGCTTTGCTATGCCTAGCTTTCCTCGCTTTTCACTTGCGTGCCGCGCGGTAACATGTGCCATTTCATGGGCCAGTATTGCCGCTAATTCATCATCTGACTTTACCCCAAGCTCTCCTCTAAGAAGCCCAGTAAAAACAAATACCTTTCCGCCACCAATAGTAAATGCATTCCATGCTTCATTCTCAACAACATGAATTTCCCATGGCAGATGGCGCCTATGTACGACATTCTTAAGTCTATCGAAAACGTCCTTGACTCTATCGAACTCATTAACATCTGAGTCAATGTTTATTCCTTTTCTTTTCGCTTCGGCGATAATTTCATTCGCTTGTGAAGTAGCCCTTGAAATTTCTTTTTCTTCGGACTCTAGGTTTATTTCTCTTTGTCCGGTTACTGGATCTGGAGAGCTAATAGCGTCACTCACAGACATCATGCCTTTATCGATCGAAGCGCACGACACCAAGAGAAACGACAAGATTCCAAATAAAAATATTTTCGTCAATAACTTCGCCATGGTACGACTCCTTCTTGGCCTAACGGCTAGCTCAGCGACAATTTAAAGTGGCACGTTTTTGCGTAAGCAAAACAAGTGACGCTTTAAATTGTCCGCTGGAGCTATTTGTTAGGCATAAATGCATTGTTTAAAGGCTTCTTCGACTGGAACACCATCCATTATTAGCTCGATTATTTTTTCGCGTTGCTGTCTGATTGATGCTGGAAACTGGGCTTTGTGTTCTTGATAATACTGTGATATTTGCTGCTTCGCATCTTCTCTTTTTAACGCTGAGCCTGTCGGCTTGTTAGTTTTAATAGCAACTGCTTTATGCTGCCATTCACTCTTTGGTAATAGTTGATACATGCCTATCAACACGCCTAATATAGGCAATACGCTCCTGACGATAGTTGTCTGACTCAGGACAATGGTTTTCGATGATTCTTTGGATGGTTTCCCTGCACGATCTCTCATCTTTGTATTGTGCTGGTATTCCATCCCTACGGAGAATGACACGTTCCTTAATAGAACCTACCGCTACCTCCAATCCCAACTCGCGGAAAGCCTCGATGATTTCATCAACTGTGATTGGTCTAACTTCGCTCATATTTGATTCTTTGTATGCATAACGCCCAAAATCAACTGTGCAGCAAACATGGAGCGGCTTTTGTGGCAGCAAAATGGCGTGCCATGTTTGCTGCATCCGCTGGATTTTAATTGTTAGGTGATTTTAGTTGCACCGTAATAAAGAACTGCAATAAAAGAAAAAACAACCAGTGTTAAAGCTATAAACGCCATTATAATTTACCTATTTCATCTATATGTTTTTTAATATGGATAAAGACTAATAAATTTGAGTATGCCAAAAATGGCACCACGGAAATACCGAGCCAAAAAATTTCATTTATTCTTTGACCTAAGTATAAATTTATTAAACCACCAATAACTATAACGATTAAACCTCCGATCACAAAAAATAATTTTGTTAAGAAAGCTATCCGTTCTTTATATTCATCTAATTTAGACATATCCAAATTGTAGCATTAATTAACATAAAGAAAAATCAAGGCTGAATTATTGCTCACCTAACGCCAAAATCAGCGGCAGTTTAAAGGGGCGTGACTTTTGCGTCTTTTTGCAAAAGGCATGACGCTTTAAACTGTCGGCTGGATTTTTTTGTTAAGTTTTTATTTGTAAAAATTTCTCATATGAGGTCTACAGCATTTTCTAAACTGTTTACCAGAACCACAAGAACACTTATCCTTTATCGGATGATACAAATATATTGTATGATTAATTAAATCGTACTCTTTTTTCTCTAACAAAGAAATTTTTTCCGTATCAGCCCCTTCCATTTGGATCACTCCACTTGTAACTGGATATTTTGTCTTAATATTATATATCTCTTGCTGAGTATCAATTAATTTCTGAACTATTTTATGTTTTGATATAGCAACAGTTTTCGATGGTAATCTAGCATTTTTATTTTTAAAATCAAATGAGATATTCTTATCGGGTGCAAATAGCACTTTACTTTCATTATATTTTGATGGGGTTACACAGTATTTATTGCCCTTGTCATCTTTTACAATTGCATGACCAATAAATTGTAGAAAAACATTATCCCAAATAACTACCGACCATCCAAAAATTATTTCACCATTAATATTTGATGCTTCTATTTTTGCATTATAAGCACACTTATTTGTTTGAAATTCAGGTCGTTTAATAATATCTACAAAATATAGGCTTTCCTGCTCTGTAACTTTTTTGCATAGTGCTTTAATTTTTGAAGTTATTATGGGTGGAACTTTTGTTGGTGAAAAACTCATATTTTCTCTTAAAACTTAACGCCAAATTCAGTGGCCGCTGGCAGATATACGGTGAACTCTGCAAACACGCAGAACTTTGATAAAAAATGACCTTTGAAAAAAACTGCGCTGCCAGCGGTCGACTGGAATTTTTTGTTAGCACGACGATGGAACGTGGTGCTTGTATATATGATGAACATTCGATTTGCCCGCTTTCAAATGCTCTTGCTGTAACAGGGCGTGGTTGCTTAAACTCTATTACTTTCCATGTTTTCCAGAATGTTACTTTAAAACGATAAGGTTTTAAAAAGCAAGGTGTTAAAAAATACACCTAC
>QPIN01000010.1 GCA_003666385.1 Methylococcales symbiont of Hymedesmia sp. n. MRB-2018 | reverse complement strand
CTGGCAAACCCTTTGCTGAAGGGGTTAAGCAGCGTATTGAGGCAACAGTAACTGTGGCTAAACGTAACGAATTACATACATTTACAGTGATTCCTCAACGATGGGTTGTAGAGAGAAGTTTCTCTTGGCTTGAAAAATGCCGCAGACTTTGGAAAAATTGCGAAAGACTCCTTAATTCTAGCTTACACATGGTGATTCTGGCATTTATCAGAATTTTACTCAATAGATCTTGAGCAGGCTCTAACACCAAAATAACTGGCTGGGGCTTTATCCCAGTCCGCGTTGATTTTTTGGTTATGTTTTTTTAGTTAACGTCTAAAAGTGAATAAATCAAAATACAAAAGTCGAGTATCGTCTGATTCGTCTTTTTGGCTTAAAAATGAAAAACCGTTTTTGCTATAAAACCTAATGGTATCTAGATTGTTATTTGCATCAACTATTATGAATCGACAACCTGTTTTATTTCCTTCTGTGAACCAGCCTTTTATGAAATTGAGAATTTCAGACCCAATTCCATTAGATTGTTTACATTTGGATGTTGCTAACCTTCCAATTTTTACTGCTGGTAAGCTTGAATATCTTTTGCAGTGAGGGATAAAGTTTGTGGCTCGTTTAAATGCAGATATGGGGAATAACTCTTTTTTTATAGCATCATTTGAAATACTGAAGTATGCAACCAACTCATTATTTTGTTCTACTGCATATGTGACAGCTAGAAGCTGCCTGCAACTTTCTATTGAATCTTTTTGGAAAAACTCATTAAGGTCTGCATCCGCACAATCAAAATGCGGACGAGTATCATTTGTACTTAACCGTCTTACTTTAAAATCAATCAACGTTTGTAGGCTCGATCACCTCAAAACGTCGATAGGAATCCATTGTTCTTTCATATTCCTGAGAAGAAACTTTTTTAGACTCATTTTCTTTGATAGCATCTTCGAAAAGGCGAGCATCTTCTCCTGTAAGTATCGGTGTTTCTTTAATTGGTCTTGCCATAAAAGCACTTCCTAAGTATGTAAGCCTATTATCGGGTAACTAATTACCTCTTTTAGAGTGCGACTTTAACAAAAAGTTTAGTATAAAGCAAAAAATAGCAATAAAATGACAATAAGCACTAACTTTTTTTAAGACATAACGCCTGCTTCAGCTGACGTAAAAAGAGGCGGAAAATTTGCGTCTTTTTGCAAATTTTGTGACGCTTTTTACGGTCAGCTGGAAGCAATTGTTAGCATGTTTTTTTAATCTGAAAGAGCATTTAAAACAACTTGAGGTTCTTTTTTAACTACATTTAGTAAAATCAATGCTGGGCCATGTGGCACTCTATCACCTCTCTCCCAATGCCTTAACGTACTTACACTTATTCCAAATGCAGATGCAAATTCAGTTTGACTCATATCCATATTTGCTCGGATATTTTTCACATCTATAGGTGAAAATTTATGCACTATTGCTTTAGGTACTTGACCTTTAGAGAATTCAACCGCTTCATCTAAACCTTGTTTGATACTATTAAAAAACTCAGACATTTTAGCCTCCATAATGTTTGATAATTAAACTAGAGAATTTAGATAACTCATTTCTTTCAGATTTACTTAAATTAGCCTTTTCACTTTTACCAAATATTGATAATAGAAAAAGTGGAATTGAACTATTATGATAATAATAAATCACTCTCACTCCTCCGCTCTTTCCTTTGTTGCCCGAAGACCAACGAAATTTTCTAATACCACCAGTACCTTGCATTACACTTCCAGATTGAGGATGGACTGCAAGATAATTAATTATGCTATTTCTTTCAGCTTCTGATATTAAAGAGGATGATCTTTTTTGAAATTCAGGTAACTCAACTATTGTTTGCATATATAGATGGTAATCCAATGGATTAGAATAGCAAGTTTCTTTTAAATGCTAACGCCCGCCATAACCGGCAGTTAAAAGCAAAGTGTAGCGTAGCGAAACGGCGCTTTTAACTGTCCGAGTTAATGGCATTGTTAGATGATTTTGTTTCTATCTCAGCACTACTGTATTCCAATATTTTATCGGGGACATCTGATGTTAATGACTCAACATCCTTAAGCTTTCGTTCCATAACATTGGTTCTTGTCGTGCGTAGAGTTTCAAGCGTACCAGATGCAGTATTAAGTTGTTTTTGTACTTTATCGAAAACGCCTGAGAAAGTATTAAACTCGGATTTAACTGCTTTCAATACATCCCACACTTCGCTACTCCTTTTCTGCACAGCAAGTGTTCTAAAGCCCATTTGTAAACTACTTAAAAATGCAGACAATGTAGTTGGCCCTGTAACAGTAATCTTATATTTATTTTGAAGTGTTTCAAACAGTTGAGGATGTCTTAATACTTCGGCATATATCCCTTCTACAGGCAAAAACATAATTGCAAAATCAGTGGTATGTGGTGGGTCTATGTATTTTTGACTAATATCTTTTGCGAAGCCTTCTATAGTTTTAATTAAAGATTTTTGTAATGCCTCAATTTGTATTTTATCGCCAATATCAAATGCATCTAGCAGCCTATTGTAATCCTCCATAGGAAATTTTGAATCAATAGGTACCCATACTTCTTTATCCGATTCATTTCCAGGCAATTTAATAGCAAACTCAACATTAGCTTGGCTCCCTTTTTTCGTAGCAACATTTTTAGAATACTGTTCAGGTGATAGTATTTGCTCTAAAATTGCTTCTAATTGATATTCTCCAAGAGTTCCTCTGGTTTTCACATTAGATAAAACTTTTTTCAAATCACCAACACCAGTCGCAATGGTTTGCATTTCCCCCAAGCCTTTATGAACCATCTCTAATCGTTCACTCACTTGCTTAAAAGATTCCCCTAACCGTTTTTCAAGAGTAGTCTGAAGCTTTTCATCAACCGTTGTCCTCATTTCAGTTAGCTGCTTATTATTGTCCGCTCTAATATCTTTTAATTGCTTTTCAATAGTAGTTTCTATGCTTTTAGTATTTTCAGTGGATTGTTTATTTGCTTGAGTTTGTCGTAGGCTAAAATCACTAAATTTTTCTTTAAGGAGTTTATTCAGGCTTTCGATATTCTGCGAAAATTTATCCTCAAAAGAGGATAATGATTTTGCTAACTCACTACGACTATCTTTAATTTCATCTGAAACCTGCTTATTAAATTTATGTTGACTCTCGTTTTGCTGATTAAACTTTTGGTCTAGAAGAATGTTTGTTTTATCGCTACTTTCAGTTAATTTTTTTTCTAACACTCCAATTGAGCCTGACATTTCTTTTCTGTTTTTTTCGGAAAGATCACTTAGTTCTGTTCTATTTCTTTGTAGCTCGTTTTTGATTCTATCTTCAAAGTCATTTAATTGAGACCTAACATCGACCTTAACTTTCTTTCTCAGAACTACTACAATATTTATTATTGCAAGTATTATTAACGAAATAAGTAATATTTCAGTCATTGGCTTTCTCCATTTTGTTTTTCAGTATCCTAATTATATAGAAAGTAGTGTTTTCATCTAACGTTTGAGTTATGGGGATTTTGTGAAGCGCAGCGTAACAAAATTCCCACACGAACGATTTGTTAGAGGTTTATTTGTAAAGATACGAAATTTGAGATGATTCATGCTCAATTTTTGCGTACCTCGCATTGTGAATAGATAACTCAGGTATGTATACGTTAAAGCCTGTGCTGTTGCCTGAGGATATTTTGTTGATAGTAAAATTTTTACTGTTACCGTCAATATTTAGCGTAAATTTAAGATTTGAGCGATCCACTGATTGTGTGTTGATGATACGACCTTTGAATTGTACACCTGTTAAATGCTCTTTTTGTGAGGCGCTAGTAAGCATAAAAACATCATCTATTCTTTGAATATTTGATACCGAAAAATCTACAGTATGCTTAGATGTAATTATTTCGACGAGAGCATTAAGTCGGCTATCCTGTGTGCTTTGGTTATCTAGAATAAACAAAGCCAACAATATGATAAGTATTAGATTTAATACTGGTAACTTACTGCCTGAATTTTTATTGTCATTATCCGTCATAGTTGCCCTCAAAAACCTCTAACGCCCAAATCACTTGGCGTAAAAAGTGGCGGGACTTTTGCGACAGCAAAAGGCGTGACGCTTTTTACGGTCAAGTGAATTTGATTGTTAGGATTTTAATATTTATTTTGCATTTTTTCTAATAGAAACTAAAAACTGATAATATAAATACCCTAACAAAGCCTTGTTAAATAATAATATCCTAGGATTACTTTCCCATACTTCACTTTTATTCAAAATATAGATATATTGAAAAAACTCACTGAATACTTTTCCTATATATTCACACCTAAATAGGTTCGGAGTAATGATTACATCTAATACCAATGTAAAGTGCATAAATAAAACGGTAAATAAGCTTGTTAAACATATAAAAATAAATACTCTTAGCCAGTTTGTACCGAACCTTGAACTTACCCAATGAACTTTAAAAACTAGATAATCAAGCCACTTTCGTGGTTTCTCATTTTCAAGGTTTATCTTTTTTTTCTCTAACTCTAATGCAAGATACTTATTCGATTCAATATTATTACCGATTCCAGAAAAATTATGCTTTATTATTCTATATGTCTCTTGTGATGTATTTTTCTTAGCCTTTTCAGAATCAAGTTCTTGCACATCAAAGAAGTTCATCTCTTTTTGTATGTTCGCGTAATCTAAATCTAAGCCTCTAGGTAATTTTGCTTGTCTAAAGTGACTACAACTTTCAAATGTTACATACTTGAAAATAAGTTTTTTTGAAAATGTTGTATTTCCAAATAATGTTAGCCCTCTAAAATTTATTCCTTTAAATCCTATATCATTTTCATTGATATTTTCTTTTATATCTTTTTTCAGCGTTCCACGCTGAAAAGCACTTTTAAAAAAATCAGCATGCCTTTCAAAGTCTGTATTTTCTATGCTAAAAATATTTATTTGTGCATTATGTAGTTTGAAATTATCCTTAAATACCGAGTCCATAATTAATAAGTTATTAATCTTTATTGGCTCTTTATTTCCACCATATTGCTTATTAATATAAAATTTAGCAGAAATTATGCTATCTATAACTTCTAATGTATCTATACTTCCTGAAAATATATTTACTTCAAAAATATTATCTTCCAGTATATTACTACATTCTATTTTCCTGAAATTACAGTTTTCAAAAGTAATTTTAATTAATTCATAATATCTTAATTCTTCACTTTCTTCTGGTAATTCACTGGTCTCTACTGCTACATATTTTTTTATCTTATAAAAAACCCAACCTAAATTTAGATCAAAACTAATATTTATATCTGCTATTTTTAAATGTGATCCCTTGGATATACCTATTTCTTTTTTAATTAACTCACATAGAGACCTCAGCACAACCAACAACTTTATCCACCTTCATGAGACTTCTCCTATTTTTCCGTCAATTACGCTGTTTTTAGGTCATTTAATACATTAAATCAATTTTATTCTTGTTTTTCAGTGCTTTTCCCCGATTTTTGACACATTTACCCCGCATAACTTGGCTCGGGTATACCGTAGAGCGTTAAAAACTTAGCCCCTTTGCGAATGTTCGCAGCCATGGCAGCTAAACCATAAACGGTTGCATTTTTGGCAAGCCCCATAAATCGTGTTCTGCCAAGCCCATAATGTCTCTTATACGTGGCAAAAGGACGCTCACCACCTGCTCGGGTGACCGCAATGGCTTTGTTGCGGGCTTGCTCTTGTTTTGATAAAGGTTTACCTCGATACCCCTTGCGTTGCACTTGATCGGCAATGCCGAACTTAGCTAACTTATCTCTGGTCTGTTGTGAGCTATAAGCAGCATCCGCATACAGTGCAGTTTCATCACCTAACAATAAGGTGTCACGCTCTTGAGAATCGTGAACATTACCTAGCGTCACACTTTGGCGGTGAATAAAGCCATCTTCATCAACACCTGTATGAACAGAAAAACCATAGGTGGACTTTTTGTTACCTCGACTATCATTCTTAACATGCCAACCCGCGTCAGGATCTTTTGTCGGCTTTCCATCTTTGCCATTGCCTGCACCAGATTGCACGGCC
>QPIN01000011.1:2500-6492 GCA_003666385.1 Methylococcales symbiont of Hymedesmia sp. n. MRB-2018 | reverse complement strand
TGATGTATGCAGGTTTTGCACGGAGCAAAAAAAACCCAAATCCATTGCTGGACTTGGGTCTGCTATTAAAAGCTTGGCAATTCCCTACTTTCGCATGGCAACCTGCCACACTATCATCGGCGCTAAAAGGTTTCACTACCGAGTTCGGGATGGGATCGGGTGGTTCACTTTCGCTATATTCACCAAGCAAACTTTTAAGAGTAGGTGCAAAGTTAAAGGGTCAAGGTTGAAAAGAGTATGCTCTTTACCTTTTTCTGTGCCTTTACTTGCATCCTTCTCTAAACTCTTTACTCGAAAACAGGTGTCGATTTCGGTGCTTGATCTTTGCTCTAAAAACCCACCAGACAACTGGGTTATTTGTTCCCCGTTGCCTCATTGCGTCTTGAAACTTTCATCTTGAACCTGGTCTTCTACCTGTTTGCAGAAATCTGTAATCTTTATATGCTCTCTCGCAGTTTTTAAGCGTTGTCTCTGCTGATTATGTTTTCTTAACATGGTTACACTTTTCATTTGCTTGACTGCTTTTATTTCCTCAGTCAACAAACTCATTGGGTGTTATATGGTCAAGCCTCACGGGCAATTAGTATCAGTTAGCTACACACATTACTGCGCTTCCACACCTGACCTATCAACCTTGTAGTCTCCAAGGGCCCTTCAGGGATATTAAATATCCAGTGAGATCTCATCTTGGGAGGGGCTTCGCGCTTAGATGCTTTCAGCGCTTATCCTGTCCGTTCGTAGCTACCGGGCAATGCCATTGGCATGACAACCCGAACACCAGCGGAACGTCCACTCCGGTCCTCTCGTACTAGAAGCAGCTTCCCTCAAATCTCAAACGCCCACGGCAGATAGGGACCGAACTGTCTCACGACGTTCTGAACCCAGCTCGCGTACCACTTTAAATGGCGAACAGCCATACCCTTGGGACCTGCTTCAGCCCCAGGATGTGATGAGCCGACATCGAGGTGCCAAACACCGCCGTCGATATGAACTCTTGGGCGGTATCAGCCTGTTATCCCCGGCGTACCTTTTATCCGTTGAGCGATGGCCCTTCCATTCAGAACCACCGGATCACTATGACCTACTTTCGTACCTGCTCGACTTGTCCGTCTCGCAGTCAAGCACCCTTATGCCATTGCACTAATCTCCTGATTTCCGACCAGGATTAGGGTACCTTCGTGCTCCTCCGTTACTCTTTGGGAGGAGACCGCCCCAGTCAAACTACCCACCATACACTGTCCCCAACCCGGATAACGGGCCTAGGTTAGAACTTTAAACATACCAGGGTGGTATTTCAAGGGTAACTCCACAACATCTGGCGATGCCGCTTCTAAGTCTCCCACCTATCCTACACAGGTAGGTTCAAAGTCCAGTGTAAAGCTATAGTAAAGGTGCACGGGGTCTTTCCGTCTAGCCGCGGGTATACGGCATCTTCACCGCAATTTCAATTTCACTGAGTCTCGGCTGGAGACAGTGTGGCCGTCGTTACGCCATTCGTGCAGGTCGGAACTTACCCGACAAGGAATTTCGCTACCTTAGGACCGTTATAGTTACGGCCGCCGTTTACTGGGGCTTCGATCAAGAGCTTCTCCTACCACCACATTATTCTCAATCTCAGCGTTGAATCCATTGTTTTTATTCAGGCATTTACTTTATCTAAATTCCTTCATAAAAAATACTTTCGCTTTGATCTTGAAAATAATCTGGAGGTAGGATAACCCCATCAATTAACCTTCCAGCACCGGGCAGGCGTCACACCGTATACGTCCACTTTCGTGTTTGCACAGTGCTATGTTTTTGCTAAACAGTCGCAGCCACCAGTTTAATGCTACCCTCTTCTGCTCCAGCCGCAAGGACTTTCACATACCAAGGGCGTACCTTCTCCCGAAGTTACGGTACCATTTTGCCTAGTTCCTTCAGCCGAGTTCTCTCAAGCGCCTTAGAATTCTCATCCCACCCACCTGTGTTGGTTTGGGGTACGGCTCAATATAACCTGATGCTTAGAGGTTTTTCTTGGAAGCAGGGTATCAATCACTTCTTTCCCTTAAAAGGGAGTTTCGTCATCACTCCTCAGGATTAACAAGTGCCCGGATTTACCTAAACACTCTCCCTACAAGCTTAAACAAGCATGTCCAACCGCTTGCTGATCTAACCTTCTCCGTCACCCCATCGCAGTTATATTAAGTACAGGAATATTAACCTGTTTTCCATCGACTACGCCTTTCGGCCTCGCCTTAGGTACCGACTAACCCTGCGTCGATTAGCGTTGCGCAGGAAACCTTGGGTTTTCGGCGAGGGGGTTTTTCACCCCCTTTATCGTTACTCATGTCAGCATTCGCACTTCTGATACCTCCAGCTAACTTCTCAGTCAACCTTCGCAGGCGTACAGAACGCTCCTCTACCATGCGTATAAATACGCATCCGTAGCTTCGGTACACTACTTAGCCCCGGTAAATCTTCCGCGCAAACCGACTCGACCAGTGAGCTATTACGCTTTCTTTAAAGGATGGCTGCTTCTAAGCCAACCTCCTGGCTGTCTGAGCCTTTTCACATCGTTTTCCACTGAGCAGTGTTTGGGGACCTTAGCTGACGGTCTGGGCTGTTTCCCTTTCCACAACGGACCTTATCACCCGCCGTGTGTCTCCCATGCTAAAACTTGTTGGTATTCGGAGTTTGCATCGGGTTGGTAAGTCGGGATGACCCCCTAGCCGAAACAGTGCTCTACCCCCAACAGTTATACACGAGGCGCTACCTAAATAGCTTTCGAGGAGAACCAGCTATCTCCGGGCTTGATTAGCCTTTCACTCCAATCCACAGCTCATCCCCTCATTTTTCAACATAAGTGGGTTCGGTCCTCCAGTAGGTATTACCCCACCTTCAACCTGGCCATGGATAGATCGCCCGGTTTCGGGTCTACACCTTGCGACTGAACGCCCTATTAAGACTCGCTTTCGCTACGCCTCCCCTATTCGGTTAAGCTTGCCACAAAATGTAAGTCGCTGACCCATTATACAAAAGGTACGCAGTCACAGAACAAGTCTGCTCCCACTGCTTGTACGCATACGGTTTCAGGATCTATTTCACTCCGATCTCCTCGGTTCTTTTCGCCTTTCCCTCACGGTACTGGTTCACTATCGGTCAGTAAGGAGTATTTAGCCTTGGAGGATGGTCCCCCCTTGTTCAGTCAAAGTTTCTCGTGCTCCGACCTACTCGTTTTCACTATTATTAAGTTTCCGTGTACGGGGCTATCACCCTGTATCGCCGCACTTTCCAGAGCGTTCCACTCACTTATATAGTAGCTTAAGGGCTAATCCCCGTTCGCTCGCCGCTACTTAGGGAATCTCGGTTGATTTCTTTTCCTCGGGGTACTTAGATGTTTCAGTTCTCCCGGTTCGCTTCTCTACACCTATGTATTCAGTGTAGGATAACTCACTTATGTGAGCTGGGTTGCCCCATTCGGATATCCGCAGGTTAATGATAGTTTGCAATCTATCCGCGGCTTTTCGCATGCTACAACGTCCTTCTTCGCCTCTTACTGCCTAGGCATCCACCGTATGCGCTTATTCACTTGACCATATAACCCCAATAAGTCTGTTGAGAGCAGACCCAAGACTTAAGACTAAAGCCTTAAGACCTTGTGCAAGATCTCTTCTTTCTTTTGGTGCTATTTGTCAGCTGACATTTTCGCTTTTTTCTGTTTGAGAACGCATTAACGATTGATTCAACTTGCCTTTCTTCTTAGGTCTATGGTTGTTGCTATTCATAGCCTTTGTTTCAGGCTTGTTTCTTGCAATCTTTAACACGTTTATATAATATTTTGATGGTCTTTCGACAATCACTATAGTTACAGATTTCCTGATTTTTAAAGAGCTATTAATCTTCAATAAGATTAATTCAATAAAACCTTTCACTGCTTTTTGTCTTCTATTGAATAGTGACAATTTTGCGGTGGTTAAGTCTTATTGAATTAATGTTTTTTACTTCGCTTGGGT
>QPIN01000012.1 GCA_003666385.1 Methylococcales symbiont of Hymedesmia sp. n. MRB-2018 | reverse complement strand
CTCGAATCAATAAGGTCAGAGAGTCTCAGTTTCTTGCTGAAAAAAAACAACAACAACAGTTGTTACAATCTGCACTAGCAAAACTAGCCCAGCAGGAGCGCTTAAGCTTACAATTAAAAACACGCCTTGATAAAGGTGAAATCAAGTACCATTACTCTCCGCCCCTCTAATAGCAATACCGGCTTTTGATTTACTTCTGGGATACGAAAACTTGGCGTATTGCATCATTAAAGGAGGAATGCGTTCAATCACCTCTTTAATAGTTACTGCCCCCGCTTTTAAGAAATATCATCTGCCGTTATCACCTCAACACTAGCAGTTACACCATCAATTTTCCTTCTGTTTTAGTAACCGTTGTTACCGTAATAACATCAAGCTGGGGTGTTTGTGCCAACACTTGAGTTAGAGTGGCAGATAATGCAACTGTTATTATTTTTCATTTTTTTACTTCTTATTTTTTATTAAAATATTGGTGTTTTTGCTGCCGTTTTGTTGCAAATTTCTTTTTTATGCGTATGGTTAAAAAATAGATACCAGAAAACAATAGCAACATCATAAAAATAGAACTTGGCAAATAAATAAAATATAGGGTGAAATCACCAAATATTGTGCCTTCATGCAGACGAAAAATAAAATTACTAATTGTATCTTTTTTTACATAAGTGCTAATTGTTGTCAAATCATCTGCTTTTAAATTATAAGTTTTTCCTTGTTTGTCATCTACTCGATAAATACCGCGATTTATGTATAAATGCACAGCCTTAATATCATCAAATCTAACATTAAATCGGTCATCAATTACATTAAAAACATACTCCATTTTTTGAATTTGTTCCACTTTGATATTAGGCTCACCACCACTACGCATAAAAGGCAAATCTTTACGCAGTAGCAAGAGAATCCCAGTAATTAAAATGACTAAAAATGGAATGGCAATCACATAGGCAGAAACTCTGTGTAATTTATGGCTAAAGACGCTTAATCGCATTTTATTGCTTAGCCATTACAGCTAATGATAAGGTCGCAAGATGTTTTGTTAATTCAAAAGCTACGCCTTTAAAATTACCTGGTATTTTATCTTTATAAACCGTCTCTACTACATAAATCCCTTGCCATAATGGTGTAAAATGCCCCATTCCTTGTTTATCTAATTTAACTTTATTTGTCCAGCCATTTGGAGCAAAAATATTAACTGCATCTGGCTTTTTAACTAATGGTTTGTTATTAAAATATACTTGAAAAACCACTTCTTCACCAATCTTTGGTCCAAAATCACCAGTGCGAGAATTTATGTGCTGGGTAATAGGTAGAATGTCTAATTGAGTTTCTGGAGTAACAGGATTAATGCGTGCAGATACTTTTTTATTATCAAATAATAACCATTGAGTTCGAGCATAATACATCGGCTTGACAATCCCACCGCCGCGTTTTGACCTGTCAGAAACTGGGCTTTGAATGTCTTGCGCAACTAAATTAACCACGCCATATTTATTAGTTTTCAATATTCCGCCATAAAAATTATCTTGCATAGTTAAAGGAATTAAAGCACCTTTTTTATTTTTTGGAAAAAATGCTTTGAGCGTAGATGTTTTGCGTTTTCCAAGCTTAGAATCCTTGGTTTCAAATAAATTATCAGCGTATTCGCCGAAATAAAGACGTGCCATTTTTGCTGTGCCTGATGAAGCGTAATTATAAAACTTGCTATTACTATTGTCTGTTTTCTGCCCCCACATAATTGGATCTAACCAAATAAAATGTGCTTGACTTCCTGTAGAAAACAATAAAAACATTACAATTAATAATGATTTTATATTCTGTTTTGTAATGCTTAAAGAAATATTCATAATAACTCCTTAATTAAATGAAATATTAGGTTTCCACCCATTGTCGTAACAAATTGTGATAGACACCTGTTAATTTAATAATATTTGGGTCGCTATCTTTATTATTTTTACGCAAATTTTGTAGTGCAGTATCCATGTCAAACAATATCCTGCGCTGCTCATCATTAGCTACCATGCTTTGCAACCAGAAAAATGAAGACAAACGCTGCCCACGCGTTATCGGTGTAACTTTATGTAGGCTAGTTGCTGGATAAATAATCATATCTCCAGCATTTAATTTAACCTTATGCTCGCCATAAGTATCCTGAATAATCAACTCACCGCCATCGTATTCTTCTGGTTCAGAAAAAAACAAGGTCATAGATAAATCTGTACGAATTTTTACTGGTAAACCTGGAACATAACGCACTGCATTATCAACATGCTCACCAAATTTATCACCTTTGGCGTAATAATTAAATAAAGGCGGGAATATCTTATTTGGCAAGGCTGCTGAGATAAAAAGCGGTGTATTTGCTAAAGCAGTTAAAATCATATCGCCAACTTGCCTTGCTGCCTCAGACTCTTCAGGTAGTTGTAGATTCTTTTTAGTTAGTGCTGATTGTTTCCCAGCAGTAACGCTACCATCAATCCACTTTGCTGTTTCTAATATCTTAAGCCCTTGTTTAATTTGCTGTTTGGTTAATACATGAGGAATTTTAAAAATCATAATCCAGTGTCAAACTAACACTCCTACCAGCACCTGGAACAAGTCGGCTGCTACCGATTTTACTAATGTAGCGTTTATTTGTAATATTTTTGGCATTAAATCTTAGTGATAAATCATGATTGATTTTTTTACTAGCAGCCAAATCAATGACGGTATAAGAGGGTTGCTTTGTCTCATATGTCTCTCTTATTCTACCGTATCGTTCGCCTACATACTGCAAACCAATACCCGCTGTTATGTCATAAGTCGGCTTAAAGTTCGCCCATACACTAAGTGAATGTTGAGGTGTATTATCTAATTCCCTGCCCACGCTGTATGCGTCATCGCCAGTTGCTTTTAATATCTTGCTTTTTTGATAGGTGTAGCCAGCTGTCAATTCTATTTTAGGTGTTAGCTGACCGACAATACCTAATTCCACGCCGTCGACACGCGCTTCGCCATTTAAAGTATCTTCTCTACTGTCAAGAAGTGGGTCATCACTACGCATATTGGTTTTGTCGGTGCGAAAAATTGCTGCACTGACTAATAATTTTTTATCAGCAAATTCTCGTTTAGCACCTAACTCATAACTTAAACTTTCTTCTGGGTCTAAATCATATTCGTTATATGTTCTACCTTCGTATGATAATCTTCCTGTTAAATCTTCGGCAGAAGGATTGAATGATTTACCCATACTAAAATAAACAGTGCCGTCTTTTTGTAGGGTTTTATTAACAATGCTGAAATTCCAACTAAGCATATTATCAGTACGACTACCCTCTAAAACAGTAGCGCGAGCTGTGCCATCCCTGTTAAGTCGGTCTTTAGTTTTTGTTTTATATTTCTCAAAGCGTAAGCCAGCACTTAAATCCCAGTCCTCATTAATTGTATAGGTATCAAAACCATATAAAGCTAAAGATGTTCCTTCTCCTGTTGCATCAAGTCCGCCTCTGTTATAACTACCTGTAAAAGACTTCTTCGGGTCTGGGTTATAAAGATTATTTGGTCGACCAAATAAATTATCGTTATCCGAACCAAAATACCAGCTTTTCTCTTTTTCAAGCGAATATTCAGCACCAACAGAGAAATTATGTTTATAAACTTTGGCAATATATGCCGCTTGTAATGCTATTATAGTTGTCTCTCTATCCATAGTTCTAGCATCGTGTCTGGCTGCTTCTATATATTTATTGTTTTTATCTTCATTTTTATTATCTGCATCTTGAAGGTCTGTGTCTGCAAAAAGACCATGAACACTAACGATATGGTTGCGTTTTACTGTGCCTTGACGAGTTTGGATAAATATTGAACTGTCTTTAGTTAAATCTTTTTCAAATACACCAGTAAATTTAGTCGCCTCTATGTCTTCAAAATCACGATTTACATTGCCATAAAAATTACTAAACGAAACTGGGGCTGCTTTGCCTATATATCTCGCAAGGCTATCTGGCGTTCTATCAGCACGATATACTCCAACTATTCCATAATCTGGAATATTGTCTTGTTTTTGATATTCTGCTGCGAGAGTAATACGAGTATCTGTATCTAATCCATAGGTATATGACGCAGCAATAGCGTTCATTGCATTTTTAACTTCATCACGACCAGCAACTTTTAGATCTTCTGATAAAATATTTATTCTAACAGCAGAAGTATCATTAATTACATTGTTGGAATCCAAAGTAATAGAGTAACCCTCCTTAGCAATACTTGCTCTAGCTTTGGAAAATTGCTCTAACTCTGCTCTTTTACTTTGCAAATTAACACTGCCACCCGTTGAGCCACGACCAGAAACACTAGAGCCAGGACCTTTGGCAACTTCTATTGATTCAATATTGTAAGTATGTCTTTTATAACCAGCAATATCACGAATACCGTCAACAAATATATCTTGTGTAGCTTCAAAACCACGAATTCTCAGACTATCACCTGGTGGTCTGCCACCTTCTCCTGCTGCAAAAGTAATGCCAGGTATACCAGTTAAGCCTTCTTCTAAATTTGTTACGCCTCTATCATCCATAACAGACCTAGGAATAACAAAAACTGTTTTAGGTGTATTCACTAAAGGTTGGCTGTATTTATGTGAAGACATTTTATTAGTTTTATAGGCAGATTCTGCTTTCCCAACAACAGTTATCTCTTCCAATCTAATCTTTTTAATATCTGCGTCCTCATCCCTAGCATAAATCTCGCTAGATAAAGTAGCGAAAGTAACAACTACGAACGGAAGTAACGTTGTTGTTACTATATCTTTTTTAATTGTATTCATAAGTTTTCCTATTTATGAGAAAAATGGCTGGCTACAATAAGTTCGCTGGCTGATTAAAATATAAAGTGTAAATGATAACTGTTCTCATTATCATTTACAAGCTATTCCTTATTTTTCATTAAAATATTGGTATTCGTAATACCGTTTGTTGTAAATAAGTTAAAACTTCTAATAATTTTTCTACACTAATCCCCTTATTTGAAGCGATAATTAGTTTATTTTTTTGCCAATTCTTGGATTTTATTTCATCATATAATGTGTGAAATCTATCAAATTTTTACCATCAAAAGCGTAACTATTTTTATCAATTTCTAGCATAATATGTTTTTCAACTTCCATATTCGGCAGATCTTTTTGCACATTTTTTAGCAAGGTCATTTTCAAACTTTGGGCAATATTACCGTTGGCAAGCATAAAAATATCAACAAAAAAAAATAATATCCAGTAATGGGGTTAAATCTGGTAACGCATTATTGACAATGATAATTTGTTTTACATGGCTATTAACAAACCACAGGTTTAAGAAAAACTGGTTTGTGATCAATACAAATTCTTAATAAACGATTGGGGGTTTGTTCCTCCCAAAAGCGACGATTTAGTCGATAACAAAACTCATCTAGGTATTCCTGCATATACTGTCCTGATACACCATGATAGGTTCCAAGCAAATAACTTTTGAAGTTACTAATGACAATATGCACCCATGGAAGCCATTCATCAACTGCTTCAGGTGGAGTTACTTTTGCAATATGATGGTGTTCTTCTGTCAATACGTTTAATGCCCTAAATGCATCTGTGTTTAGAGTTTGTCCTGGCTCAATGCTTTCTTGTGCAAATGTTCTTACATTCTCTTTATCAACATTAGGTACTGCTTTCATAGCAACAAAACCAGGCTTTCCATTATTGCTTTCACAAGCTACTAAAATAGCAGTTTTACCTTCAGCTCCGCGGCTACGCTTCCCTTTATGCTTGCCACCGACAAAAGCATCATCCAATTCAATGGTGCCCGTAAGTTTGTATAAACTATTCTGATCTCCCATCGTTACCCGCAATTTTCTTAGCATCCGTTGGGCTGTTACCCATGAAACACCAATCAGTTTGGTTAATCGTAAAGCTGAAATACTTCCTTTATCAGACGATAGCCAATAGATACACCAAAACCACTTCACCAAAGGAAGTTTTGTATTGTGAAACAATGTTCCTGCTGTTATCGACGTATGATGATGACAATCCGAACATTCAAAAACATGGCGTGTTTTAAGCAACCACCCTTTATTATGATTACATCGAGGGCAACAAAAACCTTCAGGCCATCTCTGTTTAATGATTGCCTCAAGACAGGTCTTTTCGTCAGAAAAATGCTGCTGCCACTCCCAGAAATTTGTAATTTTAGCTTGCATCGCGGATCTCCAATTTATCAGTTCAGGTTTTTGACTGCTCAACCTGTTGTAAGCTCATAGCCATGTTGTTTTATCGTTACTCAAAATACGGATAGTAATTCTTGCAAATGCAAATGATACTTGTTATCATTTGCATTTGTAAGTCTTATTAACCAATAAACCCCAGCATCTATGATGTCTGGGGGGGGGTTAAAATTAACAAAAAGTCTGGGGACAGATTGAAGTAACGATAATTTTAAAATACTAAGTCTAATAGCAGCCAAATACCTGTTAATTGTTTGTCTGCTTAATCCTGTTAAATGAGGGATTTGAATTGCACTCAAATCCTCAGAAAATAACAAAATTATTTGCCTAAATTTAGCCTCTGAAATACGTGAATGAATTACATACTTATTTTTTACTTTCATAACAATACTTTAATAGGTTTTTAAACATGCTTAAGTTGTCATGACCCTAAAAAATTATTGGTTTTTTGTTGTGATATGTAAAAGGTTAAAATTAAATATAATTTAGCTGTTTTTAAGCTGATAGGGGGAGGTTGGTTGGTTTGGGTTTTTAAGGGTTGGATATTTAAAAAATAACCGTATTTCAATAATATATTTACGCTATGATTCTTCCATGTCGCTTCAATCTAATAACTTTATAGTCTGCCATTTCATAAAGTGGCAGTTTAAAGCAATAAAAAATGAGTCAGAAAAGAAAAAGAACTCGCAAATCGGCTGAAAAAGCAGCAAGTAAACTCAATACAACTAAAACTTAACTTTCACATACTAACTTCTTAAAGAGATATGAGCATAACCCGTCACCTGTTTCAGCACTTTGTTCTAGGATTCTTTGCCTTGCTTTCTATGCCAGTTAATTCAGAATATTTACATGATGCAATTAAAACTGAACAATCCAC
>QPIN01000013.1 GCA_003666385.1 Methylococcales symbiont of Hymedesmia sp. n. MRB-2018 | reverse complement strand
TTGAAAGCGGGTAAATCGAATATTCATCATATATACAAGCACCACGTTCCATCGTCGTGCTAACAAAAAATTCCAGTCGACCGCTGGCAGCACGGTTTTTTTTCAAAGGTCATTTTTTATCAAAGTTTTGTGTGTTTGCAGAGTTCACCGTATATCTGCCAGCGGCCACTGAATTTGGCGTTAGGCTAATAAAATAATCGGCAAGGGTTTGACGTGAGTAAAATTATCAGTTGTCCAAACTGTGGGCAGAAAAACAAAATAAATGAAAATGCCGACAGCACACAGGCAATTTGTGCAAAGTGTTGGACAAAGCTAAATGCACCCAAGAAAACAGTACATGCACCACCTCCACCAAAAGATCCATACACGCCACCACCACCTGAAAACAATACAAATTCAGGTAATAGTGGTTCTAGCTTCGGATGGATATGGTTGCTCGTTATAGGCGGATTCATTTGGTGGGTGATAGCTCAGGATTCAAATAACAGTACATCAACAAAAACAACAGAAAAAAGCTACGCTAGAGCAAAGCCTGTTCCAAGTTACCCCGAAGTGGCTATGCCATATAATGGACAAATTCAGATGCATTCAAATGGGGAGCGAGTTGCCCCTTTTAAAATCCAAACATCCCGAGGTTCTTATTATCTTGTAAAGCTGGTTTCTAAATATTCACAAAAACCGGTAATGACTGTGTTCATTAGAGGTGGCAATACTGTATCAACAGAAGTACCTCTAGGAACATATGAGGTTAAGTATGCTACTGGTGATAAATGGTATGGCTATAAACATCTTTTTGGTCCAGATACGGGGTACAGTAAAGCCGAGTCAATATTTACTTTTGAAAATACTGGGTATCAGATTTCTGGTTATACAATAACCTTGTACCAAGTATCAAATGGCAACCTACGCACCTCAACTATAAGCTCATCGCAATTTTAATTAGTGGTAAAGATGTTTAAGAAAAAAGAACCAATTATCATTTCAGAAGAAAATCCACTAGAGATTGGAAAACTCAAAATATTTCCAAATAAACTTGAATATAAGGATGTGAGATGCAATTTCTTGGATATAGAGCACATTGGTTGGTATTGGTTATCACAAACTATTAATATCATAAATACTCAAGATGTTCGGTTAAGTTTGTATATACGTGGTCGCAATAAGCCAATTGTTATTAAAAAGCAAACAATGTATGTCACTCCAAAAATAGTGACTGCCTATAATTATATAGCGAAGAAAACATTTCAAAATAGGTTGAGTTTTTATACGAGTCAGTTAGAACAAGCTGGTGGGTTCACTTACGACAATTGCAATATCTATTCAGATGGTAGAGTCGTTTCTAATGGAAAGACATTCAGCCTTTCCAAGGCTGATACTGAAGCTTTTCAAATTTCTATCAAACAAGGAGGGATGTTTAGCCCAAAAGTAAAAATAGACCTCAATTTGGATAGAGATGTAATTTTAACACTCATAGACTTTATCCTGCAAAATCCACAAGACCCTTCTGTGTATGTAGAAGGACATAGACACCAAAAAGAAGCAGAAGAACGCTCATCATATTTTTTAAGAGACATCGTATCTCTTATGGCGAAACTTTCAGGTGCTGATGGTCATGTAAGTCCAGAAGAAGTTGAAATTGTAAAAAGCTTCTTGCTGGAGACAATGGGACTGGGAAAAGATGCATTTTCAGAGGCAGTTTCAATTTTTAATGAAGCGAAATCGTCTCCAAGTTCATTTGAATACTTTGCTGAAAGGTTATCATCTCGATTTGAAGATGATAAAAACATGCTCTTATCCGTGCTCGATTTGCTATTTTCTATTGCAATTGCTGACGGCGTTTTAAGTGCAGAAGAAGAGCTTTTACTTTTGGAAGCTGAAAGTATTTTTGGCATAAAAGGGCAGGCATATAGTCACTTCAAGTCAGAGGTGCATGAGTCAAAAAACAACAAAGAAGAGTATTTCTTAAATGTAATGGGTTTGTCAACTGGTGCCTCTAAAGATGAAATAAGAATAGAATATAAAAGATTAGTAATGAAGTTTCACCCGGATAGAGTTCATCATCTAGGCGATGATTTTGTAAAAGAAGCCGAAATAAAGATGAAGGAAATAAATCAAGCGTATGAGTATTTATGCAGATAAAAAGCCTAACAAAAGCATACAGCGGACAGTTAAAATCTGCGCCGCTCGTGCCTCGCTATGCAGCTTTTAACTGCCGCTGATGCTAGGCGTTAGGCATGCAGGAGGAAAGTATGAGTTTTTTGAGCAAGTTATTTGGTCACAAATCTAAAGCAGAGGAAATGAAGGTTGCGGCTGTCATGTTTGATACTGCAAAAAATGAGTTTCTAAGAATTCTAATAAAAGGACTCTCAGACCCTGAACAGCGTGAAAGGCAAGGTTGCGCTAATCTGATACAAGACAAAGTCATCCCGGCATTGGATCTTGATAATGGCCCTGCAAGCAAAGCTGCTTCTTTAGCCACAATCCAAAAACTCATTTCTGAGCTACGGCCACCAAAGAATGACGGAGAAATGAACGATCTAAATAATGCTGCATTTCACTATATGCGTTTACAGCTCCAACAACGCAGTAAACAGTAACCTGATGCCTAACAATGTGTTCAAGATCGCTCGCTGTCGCTCACTGGAACGCGCAAAAATCGCGCGCCCCTTAACACGACGTTAGGTGTTTTCTATGAATGATTATCGAGATCAAATTAAAAATTTAGCTTTTACTGTGAATGATGGGTTAACGGCATACATCACAATTCATGACAGAATTTTCATAGATGCGGCTACCTTTAAAAGTGTTTTGAAAAATATATTTGGTCGTGCCGTTCCTATGTCGCAGTTGCTTCAAGATGCAGAGAGGTTAATCCCGATATGGAATGGTATCACTGAAAAGATCGCCTCATTCGGTAGTGAAGCATATTCTTCAATGGATGAAGATGAGAGATGTTATTTTAATATTCTTAATCGATATGCTCAAGCCGTAAATGAGACAGTAGTTGCACTTGTTGAGAGACAGAAATTGTTAAACGATCGTAGTAAAGGTGGTCAGAATAATCCTGTAAATTGGAGTGTATATCAAGAGGCCGAAGTAACATATCAATCTGCAATTCAGAAATACATGGCAGTAGGGCAAGAGTTGAATAATGCAAGTCATTTGGTTTTTTGAATAACATACCTAACAAGGCGCTTCACTTGATTTTCACTACGCTGCCGCTCCGTGAAAACCAGTGAGCTTTATCGTTAGTACTCTAAATTTTCCTTAGTCACCATCCTACAAAGTATCGGCAAATAGAGAACCTTTACCGTGTTCTTGTCCGTGGCATATTCTGACCATTCAATGGTATTTGAAACGGTTGGGCAAGTAGTAACTGGGCTAAAATGTTGTAACGCTATTATCTAATGTGTTTTAGAAAAATAGTACTTACAAAACATGCTTTGTTAGACAAACTTAGTGTCAAAAATATTGAAAGTAACGGGCATTAAGAAACCAAGCCCTGTTACAGCAAAGAGCATTTATAAAGAAGCGGAGCGTAGCACTTGTTGTGTTTGCAAACATTAGGTTACATCGCCGCACTAACAAGTCGGTCAACCTGACCGCCTAACGCAAGTTAATTTAACAAAACCTGATGATTTTGAAAGTTCGGTATATTTATGCTATTTTTAGCGTATCAGTCGGCGGCAGGTTACCTCGGCGTTATGTGATGTTAAATTAAAATTATGATAAAACTATTCAAAAAGTGGTTGATGGAAATAGAACAAAATGCCATCGAAGTGAAGAAAATGGCATCGAGAGAGAAGCATAATGGAGACGACTCACAATGGAAAAAAGAAATTTGGCATAGTCCACAAAAGAATAAAGACATAAAGTTAAGGTTTTCTATCGAAGGCGAAAAATTAGGGTACAGGCCAAGACCATATAAACAAAATAATGCTGGCGAGTGGTTATATGATTTTGTTTGGCGTAAATTTGATGAGTCAGGGAATTTACTTTCCGTAGATTTAACTATGGAAATTGAAGTATCTGATACTGATATAAAAAAAATAAAATATGATTTTAATAAGCTATTACAGTCCGATTCGAAATATAAAATTCTTATTTTTCAATTGAAGAAAGAGTCAGACATTATAAATGCATTGGTTGAGTTTTCAGATTCAGTAAAATCGTATAATTCAAAAGTATCATCAGAGTATTTGTTATGTGGATGGTGTACATCTTTAAACAGGTTCATTTTTAATGACACTGCTATTGTTATAAAAATATAAAATAATTTTTACATTAAATACTTATTAAAGGAAAAATAAATGAAATGTCCAAATTGTGGTAAAAACTCTTCTTCAGTTTTCAAATGCAATAACTGCAATGACGTGCGCTGCACCAGTTGTGACGCCATTCCCGGAAAGGGAGGAAGGGTTCCAGGTAATTACAATCAAGTCTCTTGTAAAATGTGCAAGAAAAAAGAAGTAGTGAGAATAAGCTGAATTCACATAACAATTAGCTCCAGTTGACGTTTTATACGCCGTTTGTATTGTGCATTGCGCTACGCTCCATTTTTTCACAATACAACCGCCGTATAAAACGCCACTGAGCAAAGCGTTATGCCTCCTATTTCTCAGGTCAGGATATTTATTCTCTATAAAATAATTTTACTAAGGTCAATTTATGAATCAAAGGTTTGGGTCTCTAGATGCTTTTCGAGGGCTTGCCGCTCTTTCAGTTGTGGTTTTCATATGCACTTAGTTGGTAGCGTAACTGAATTAGAGTTTTTTAGAGGAAGTTCAATATTTGTAGAATTCTTCTTTGTACTAAGTGGCTTTGTTTTAACTCATGGCTATGGATTTAGAAAAGATTTAAAGTTTACTGTTTTTATGAAAGCTAGGTTTTTTCGATTATACCCACTCCATATTTTTATGTTTTCTGTCTTTGTGTTATTGGAGTTTGGCAAGTTGGTAGCGTATAAATATGCGGGGTTTACTTTTAATAATATCCCTTTTACGGGACATACAGCTATTGGTGAAATCATACCAAATTTATTATTAATTCAGTCATGGACTCCATTCACAGAACATTTAAGTTATAACGCCCCATCATGGAGCATTAGCATTGAGTTTTATCTTTATGTCTTACTGTTTTTTTCTGTAGTTGTTTTTTCTAAATTTAAAAAATACATTTGGGTTTTACTCCAATTTATTGCTTTTTATCTGATTGCATCTGAATCCGATATATTGGTTAGCCCAGTATTAAGAGGCTTATCATGTTTTTTTGGAGGTGCTTTAACTTATCTTGTTTATAAAAAAGTAGCTTATATTCAGGTAACAAAATTATTGGGCAGTGTCGTTGAAATTGCCATTATAAGTTTTATAATAGCAATTGTTCAGTCAAAATTTCAATATCAAGGCATCGCTACTACAGTACTGTTTTATATTGCAATATTGGTTTTTGCTTTTGAATCAGGGATTGTATCTAGCTTTTTAAAACTAAAATCATTCCAAGAGGCAGGCAAGCTTTCATACTCTATATACATGACTCATTCTGCAATTCTATTTTGTTTAATATCTATTATGATTATTTTACAAAAGTTCACAGGTATTGAGTTAGCTCCAATGTTAAATGGAGTGAGATATTTAACATCAGGATATGAAGTTATTAATAACTTCATAGTTTTGCTAATTTTAGCATTTGTGATATTAATATCTCGGCTTACTTACAAGCATGTTGAGCTTAAATGGCAAATAAAAGGAAAGACTTTTCCCATGGAGTTCAGTGTAAAAAAGGCATAACAAGAAAATCAATTTAGGAATCAATAATGGCACTTAATATAGAGTCTGAATTAAGAAATGTGACAGGCATTAGTAGTGATGAAAAACAGAGAATAGCTGATTTTTTACAAGGCTCTGTTTATTGTTGGTGTAAAAATAGGAAAGATGAATGGTTTTCACTTAGAGAGTTTATGGGTGGAGAGAACTATTATTGGCAAGGCACACCAATGCTCCCACTTTACTTGAAGCATAAAAGTAAAAGTTCAGATCCAGTAAAAGCTGCTGGAAAAGATGGTGGGTGGTTATTGAAGTATGTGATTGTCAATGATAAAAGGTTATTTGAAACGAGAAAAAAAGAATTAATTAGGCAATACAGGTGGATTTTAGAAGATGAAAAAAGTACATAACAAAAAAACCCAGCGGACAGAAGTGTCACGCCTTTTACTATCGCAAAAGGCGTGACACTTCTGTCTGTATCTGATTTTGGCGTTATGCAAAAGGAGATTTAAAATGGCTTTAGTCAAAAAGTCAAAACTTCGTAAAGATTTTGATATTTCTCCCGAAGATTTGAAGGCAGTTAAAAATTTTTTGCAGGGTGCTGTTTACTGCTGGGTAAAAAACCGAAAAGATGAGTTTTTTGCCGCACGCGACCTTATGGGCGGAGATAATTTTAATTGGCGTGGCACTCCGTTATACTGCCTTTATAAAAAACATATAGGTAAGGGTAAAACTAAAGAAGCTGCAATTGATGAGGCAGGCAAAGATTTAGGATGGGTTTTAAAAAGTGTTTTAGCTGAAGATAAGCGGACTTTTGAGTCTTGCGATAAAGGTTTGGCTAAAGGTTACAAATGGGTCGTATAAAAGCATAACAAAAAAATCAAGCGGACGGAACAAAAGCGTCACAGTGTTCTTGTCCGTGGCATATTCTAACCATGCAATGGTATTTGAAACGGTTGGGTCGGTAGTAACAGGGCAGTATTTTTTGTTACATTGTAGGTGTATTTTTTAACACCTTGCTTTTTAAAACCTTATCGTTTTAAAGTAACATTCTGGAAAACATGGAAAGTAATAGAGTTTAAGCAACCAAGCCCTGTTACAGCAAGAGCATTTGAAAGCGGGTAAATCGAATGTACACCATATATACAAGCACCACGTTCCATCGTCGTGCTAACAAAAAATTCCAGTCGACCGCTGGCAGCACGGTTCGTTTTTAAAGGTCATTTTTTATCAAAGCCCTGTGTGTTTGCAGAGTTCACCGTATATCTGCCAGCGGCCACTGAATTTGGCGTTAGGATCTCACGGGATGGAATAATATGAAGGATATAAAATCTCATGATGAACTATGTGAGACCTCAGCATAACCCAAAAAATACGCATAAATTTTGTTATAATGCATCATGCAAAAATCATTCTCAACACAATCCAACCTCTTCTTTTCAACCGCTGACTTAGAGCACCCTATTCTTCATAGTC
>QPIN01000014.1 GCA_003666385.1 Methylococcales symbiont of Hymedesmia sp. n. MRB-2018 | reverse complement strand
TTTTGGTTTCGGCAGAGTCGGTTGCTTTATCGTTAATTTCTACCTCGCCTTGACCATAGCCTAGTGCGCCCCATACACGCCCTTGTGATAAATCATAAGCAATATAAGGGTGGATGCTGTATAGGGTGTTGGTCAGGGTGCCTTCGCTGTTATTTCCGCCACCATCGCGTTTATAGTCAACATCGCCTTCGCTGTAAGAGAGGGCGGCACCTGCGATTAGGTTTTGGTTTAGACGGGCATCAATACCCACACTACCACCGATGACCTCACCCTCCCAGTCAACAGCAGAGACATCATCTTCAAGACTAAGGTAATCACCACTGCCCCATAGGGTTATATTATTAATACCGTAGTTATTATCCCCTGCTACATTCAGCGGTATAAGGAAAGAAGAATTATTAAACATTTGCTTAATATTCAATCCGTCTTGTAACGTGGTGCGAGCATTGTTATTGATTAGCTCTTGCAAGCTTGAGCTACCGCCTAGATTAAGGCTGGCATCAGTGTCTGCTGGGGAGCTAGAAAATGCTTGGTCAATACGGTTGCTGATATTGTCTACTGTTATTTTTGCTGTTGCTCTGAGTAGTTGTGGCAAGATCGCATTTAATACTTGTGCTTCGTCAACTAGAGCAGTCAGGATGACGGTGATGTCCACAGTGGCAGTATTGGTGCCTCCGGCATTGGTTGCAGTGATGGTGTAAGTCAGTGTATCGGCGACGGCTGTTGGGGTGCCGGAGATGATGCCAGTCATGGTGCTAAAGCTCAGGCCATTTTCGATAGATGGGCTAATGACATAACTGGCTACTGCACCCCCTGTTGAGATAATAGTCACATCGGTGATGGCAGTGTCTACGACTGCGTTTACTGTAGATACGCTGGTGGCGATAATTGGGGAGGCAGGCAGGGTGACGGTGATGGCCACATTGGCAGTATTGCTGCCTCCGGCATTGGTTGCAGTGATGGCGTAAGTCCGTATACCGGCGACGGCTGTTGGGGTGCCAGAGATGATGCCAGTCATGGTGCTAAAGCTCAGGCCATTTTCGATTGGTGGGTCAATGGTGTAACCATCTACAGCTACTGCACCCCCTGTTGAGATAATAGTCACATCGGTGATGGCAGTCTCTATGACTGCGTTTACTGCAGATATGCTGGTGGCGATAACTGGCGCGGGAGGCGGGATGACGGTGATGGCCACAGTGGCACTATTGCTGCCTGCGGCATTGGTTGCAGTGATGGTGTAAGGCACCACATCGGCAACGGCTGTTGGGGTGCCGGAGATGGTGCCAGTCATGGTGCTAAAACTCAGGCCATTGTCGATTGGTGGGTCAATGGTGTAACCATCTACAGCTACTGCGCCACCGGTTGAGGTAATAGTCACAGGGACGATAAGAGTGCCTGCAACTGTGCTTAGTGTGGGCACGCTGGTGGCGATAGCTGGGTTATTCAGGGCACGGTTGATGGTGAGGGTGTAGAGTTGTTCTGTCATGCCGTCTTCGGCAGTCACTAGAATTCTAATGATGTTAGCACCATCGGCCAGTCCAGTGACTCTGACAGTGCCTGCATCGACTGTCAAAGCGCTGCCGTCTGCCGCCGTACCACTAACGACAGCGCGGGCTTCGGCGCTATTGGTCCTCGCATCTACCCTGATGCTGGTTACTGTCTTGGCAACATTGGCGGAGTAGTTAAACCTGTTGCTGTTAAAGGCTAAGGCGACACCTGCGTCGCGCAAGACTAAACCCCTCAAGGTGGCATCGTTATCGTGCGAGGTTGCCTGTGCGCTAGCGCTGAATAAAAAACCCGATAGCAGTAATAGAGTAGCGGTAATTAGGCGGGGGGGGGGGGTAAATAGTTGCTGTATAGACATTTTCTTAAGCTCCGTAATTTAATAATAGGGGATCAACCTATAAGTGCAACACTTTTATTTAAAAAATAGTCTCTGCCAGCTAACCTTGCAAAAACCCAAAAAAGGCATTATACCCTAAACATTTCCTAGGTCTATTATTTATTAATTTGTGGCTATGATATGAGGGCGTGAGGGCAACCACAAGGGATTGCCTCTACGGTTAATAAACCGTGAATAGATACCTAGGCAAAAGGGGGCACTACCCTTTTTTGCTCGTTCCCAGCTCCAGCTTGGGGGCGAGACACACTTTTTAAAGTTTATCAATCAATTTTGACAAGGTTAAGAAAAAACCCATAGCGGCAACAAGGACGAGCATATTTTTATTGAGTGCTTTTTGAATGGTAACTTCGATATCTGTTTTTAATAATTCAAACTTGCCTTCAAGAATATCGAACTTGCTTTCAAGGTCTGTTTTTAGTAATTCAAACTTGCCTTCAAGGTCTGTTTTTAATAATTCAAACTTGCTCTCCAGCCCTGTAACACAGGCGGTTACTTCGTTTAATTTTTCATCTAAATGATTGATGTGGTTGTATTGGGATTTGAGCAACAGGGTGTTGATGTCGTCTTGTGTTAAGCCTTTACCATCGCTAAAACGCTGTTCTATTTCTTTGATTTTAGGCTCGATCATTTCGACAAGCATGTCATCTACTTTGGTTTCACTCATAATTAATCTTGCAAAAATAAGGAGGGATTATACAGCAGGTGTTGTGTTAATACAAAGCAATATGGGTATATAAGGGGACGCTACCCTTTTCCTGCATTGAATTAATTGGCTTAATTAAAGGGCAACCACAAGGGGTTGCCCCTACGATTAATAACCCATGAATAGATACAATCCAAATAAAAATATACTATTAAAACCCGTACGGAAGACCCCTGCGGTCGCCCCTTTAAATATACGGAATAGTATAATATAAGGGTAAAAGGGTAGCGTCCTAAATGGCGAAAAGTTGCGGTTTGATGGATTAAAAATTGATATTATGCGATAAGGTATTTTATTTGTCGTTAATACATCACTTATAGGAGAAAATTATGCATCGATTAAATTTAACCATTGACGAACCGCTTTATGAACAAGCCAGATTACACAGTTTTGTGAGTAAAAAATCCATTTCGCAAATGGTTCGAGAAGGGTTGAAACTTTATTTAACAGAAAAAACTAACGATAGCGTAAAGGCTCAATTAGTGCTAGAAGCTAAAGATGAAAAAGAAATTTTAGAGATTTTGGCTGAGGATAACTATATTACAGATGATGAATTTGCTAAGAAATTAAGACAATAAATTATGAATTATGCAAAGGTCTCGGAAAAATTAAATAATCTATTTGTAACTGCACGACTGCCTGAGCGTTACGCGAACCATGCAAACGCCTGTCTTAGCGGTTTTTTATTGTTACTTATTTTTTTATTTGCAATGTTCTTACGTTTAGAAGATTTTCCTGATTGGTCTGAAAATAAGACCCTGTTTAGCTATCAAAATGAATATCAGATGGCTAATTTTGATAGCTATTATTATCTGCAATTTGCCAAGGATATAAAGCGTGACACTTATGATGAAGTTGATGAAAAACGCCGCTACCCCAATGGTGCTAGCCGACCCTCTATTCCACCATTATTATCAACTTTGGCAGTTTATATTAGCCAAATAACAAATAAACCACTGGCGACTGTGGCCATTTTTATTCCCGCAATTCTATCGCCTTTATTAGCCTTGGTGATGTTCTTTTTATCTAGGCGCTTTGGTTTAAATAGAGTTGCCGCCTTAACCGCGTCTCTCTTTTCAATTATCTCTATTAGTTATATTGTCCGCACGCGGGTTGGCGTTTTTGATACCGACAGTTTAAATGTTGTTTTTAGCTTATTTATCGCTTATTTATTTTTGCGTTTTGCCCTTGATACACAGAAACGTTATTTATTTTTAGCGCTGGGATTTATCAGTACATTTTTGTATTTTATTTGGTGGGATAACGCCATTAGTGTAACCCTTTTATCCGCTTTTGTGCCGTTGTCCATTGCCATCTTATTTTTTGACAAGGTCAAAAACACCTCTGTTAAATATTCTATATTGGGGTTAATTGCTTTATTTGTTTTGTATTTTTTGAGTGAACAAATTTTCTCTTATATGCAATTATTATCAGGGCAAGGCAATGATATTTTTGCATTAAATTCGAGTGTTCAGGAATTAGAAGCCGTCAGTATGGGCAACTTTATCGACAGAACGACCAACAATGCCTTTGTCTTTTTATTAATGTTTATTGGGCTAATATATTTTATTTGGCAACAAAGAATGCGCGCCCTTTTAATAATAATACCGATTATTTTAGGCTTTATTCCGTTTGTGGCGGGTAATCGGTTTGTTATATTTTCTGCCCCTATTTTGGCGCTTGGTATGGGTTATTTTGTGCAATTATTATTTAATAAATATAATACATACAAAATTGCTCATATTGCCACCTTGGGCATTATCGCTTTGGGGATTTACAGCATCTACCCCACCATCACTTATAAACTAATAAAACCAGCAGTTTGGGAAAATAGACAATTATTAGATCAATTAAAAACCCACACCCCTGTTGATGCCGCTATTTGGACAAACTGGTCTTTAGGGCATCAAATTCATTATTATTTGGATAGAAGCACGTTCGCTGATGGGCAGTTTAGTGATGGAGAACTATTTTATTATTTGAGCTTTCCTCTAGCGGCTAATAATTTGGCATTGTCGGCTAATTTTATGCGTTTTTACAGCCAGAACGGTGTTAAAGGTATGCAGAGGCTTTATCAGGCAACAGGTTCTAAGGTAAAAGCATTTGAATTTTTACAACAGGTGCTGGCTAGAAAACCAGATAAAGCCAAAAAAATAATCGCTAAAAAATTAGCAAATAATACTATAAAAACTGATAATTTAACGACAGTTGAACAGTGGTTGGATTTTTTATATCCACAGCAAACACAAGCCATTTATTTGTTTTTACATCAAAGAATGTTAAAAACAGTCTCGTGGTTTAAGCAAGGGAGTGTAGATTTAAAAACTGGAGAAATGGTCGGGCTGCCGTTTTTTTTAGGATTTGATAAGCTAAAGGGGAGTTTTAGTGAGATTAAAAATAAAGACATAACTGTTGATAAACGCAAGGGAACTATTGACGCTTATTCTAATGGGGTAAAGCATTCTTTATCGCATATATTTATTTACGATAATGGCCGACCGCAAATGCTTCGGTTTCCGGGCAGACGAGATCCTACTAAAAAGAATTTTGTATTTGAATGGAATAAAACCCTTGATTATGGTGCGGCTATGTCCAAGGAAATGTCTAATACAAGCTTTAATAAATTATTTATGCGTCATAAAAAATCAGATTATTTTAAGCCTGTATCTCCCCTTACAGCACAACATCAAATATGGCAGGTAATAGGCGATGTTCGTTAATCTATTGTTGAACAATAAACAATTTATAAAATACCTTGCTTTTGGTTTTATTGCGGTTTTTATCGACTATGGGACAATTTTTATAAGCTATACGCTCTTGGAAGTTAATTACATTATTGCTGTTTTATGCGGTTTTATTTGCGGTAGTGCTTTTCAATTTTTTACTTACTTTTTTTACACTTTTAATTTATCAAAAAATAATATTTTCTTTAAAAGAATGTTGGCATTTTTTTTATTTACTATTATCGGTATAACCATAGGAACTTTATCAATTATGTATTTTAAAACATTCCTCGATTCATTATATTTATCTAAAACAATGTCTTTATTTATTACATTTTTTTATAGTTTTTTATTAAATAAATATATTGTATTTAATAAAAATGTTAGATTTGGCGTGCCTAAAAATGAGGGCAATGCCACCGAAGATATTTGCACATAACCCGCTACCAATAAACTTATGAATACACCTGAAAAAATAGCTATTTTGCTCCCTTGTTATAACGAGGAAGTTACTTTAAATAAAGTTATAAATGACTTTAAAACAGAGTTCCCAGATGCGGATATTTTTTTATATGACAATAATTCCACCGATAATTCAGTTGCCATTGCCAAGCAAAATGAAGTGATTGTGCGTTATGAATTTCGACAGGGAAAAGGCAATGTCGTGCGTTCAATGTTTAAGCAAGTGGAGGCAGATATTTATATAATGGCGGATACAGACGATGCTTTTTGTGCCAAAGACGCACATAAAATGATTGAGAAAATGCAGCAAACTGGCGCCGATATGATTATTGGTAACCGTATGTCAAAAGAGCAATATCAAACTCACAATAAAAGACGATTTCATGGACTTGGTAATAATTTAGTCCGATGGTTGATTAATAAATTATTCCAAACAGAGTTAACAGATATTATGACGGGTTATCGCGTTTTTAATCGCCATTTTGTTAAAAACATCCCCATCCTAAGCAGTGGTTTTGAGGTTGAAACGGAAATGACCTTACATGCCATAGATAAGAATTTCCATATTGTTGAAGTGCCTATTGACTTCAAGGACAGACCTAAAAATAGCCATTCTAGTTTAAATACTTTTTCCGATGGTCTATTAATTATAAAAACTATTTTTTGGTTATTTAAGGATTACAAACCGCTTGGCTTTTTTAGTCTATTGTCTTTGATTTTATTTTTTCTCAGCATTTTTATCGCAGCCCCTGTGATTATGGAATTTATTGAAACCAGCCTAGTACCAAGATTGCCCACAGCAGTTTTAGCATTAGGCATTATGGTTTTAAGTGTGTTTTCTTTATTTGTCGGTTTTATTTTAGATACCATTGTTAGACAACATAAGTTTAATTACGAGCTAAATTTAAAGCAACAATCTAAATCAAAGGGGTCAGATATAAGAGTCTGATGTGTCCCCATTATCTCTGTAGAAAAGATAAGAGTCGTTTGTTTAAAATCTCCCCACCCAACCCTTCCCAGCAAGGGAGGGCTTAAAAAATAAGGGTATGACAAGACAAAAAAAATGAGGACGCTTTGTCCTCATTTCTCATTTTTCTTTGATTTTTTGTTATTTACTGACTAAAACTGTAACTACTCAGCGTACTCCGTAACTGCTTAGATTGCCCTCTGTTCTGTTCAAGATCAAGGCGTTCAAGATCAAGGCGAAAGCGCGGAGTTTACAGGTGTAAATGCGTATTTTCAACGCGGTTATTGGACAAAATAGAGGGTAAGCTGAGTAGTTACGATGATTTTAAGTTATCAAAATCGTGTGTAAAAGTAGCGTTTTTAGCATTAAATAAGTTTTATGGTGGGTTTGAGGCTGTGGGGTAGGTTTGTGGGGATACTTCAGTAGCATCCCCCTTTTACTTGATGTTCTTCCTTTAATGTTCAGATAAAAAATAAAACACTGAATTTGTGAGATGCTAAAATAAAAATTATTCAACTTATTCAACTTATTCAATTTATTCAACTATCAATATGTCAATAACTGATCAAGAGCTAAGAGACTTAGTAGCTGGGTTAGCAGTCTCACAAGCAAAAACTGATGCACAAATGCTCAAAACCGATGCACAAATAGCCAAAACTTTTGCTGATTTAGCTATACAAAC
>QPIN01000060.1 GCA_003666385.1 Methylococcales symbiont of Hymedesmia sp. n. MRB-2018 | reverse complement strand
TGACTATAAACGCGATGGTGGCGAATATAACAGCGAAGGCACCCTGACCAATACTCTATACAGCATCCACCCTTATATTGCTTATGATTTATCACAAGGGCGTGTATGGGGCGCACTAGGCTATGGTCAAGGCGAGGTAGAAATTAACGATAAAGCAACCGACTCTGCCGAAACCAAAAGCAGCCGCGACACCGAGCTATACAGTCTTGCCTTTGGGGGTAGTGGTGACCTATTATCCAGCGATAACTGGCTAAATATACCTGGCACCACCACCCTACGCCTTAAAGGCGAAGTCTCGCTATCTAATATTAAGGTGGAGAAAAGCAATTCCATAGATGCCCATCGTTACCGTATGGCATTAGAAAGCAGCCATAACCACACCCTAGCCAGCGGTGCCAGCATCAGCCCATCCATAGAATTGGGAATACGCTATGACGATGGCAGTGGTGAGACTGGCGGTGGCATAGAGTTAGCAGGTAGCTACCGCTACAGCAGCCCAATAGGACTAGAAATGGAACTACGCGCCCACGGTTTACTGGTACATGAATCTTCTTACCAAGAATGGGGACTCAGTGGCTTAGTTAAATACCAAGCCAACAGCAGTGGTCAAGGCTTATGGTTAAGCCTACAACCAGCATTTGGCGACACCCCAGGCAATGTTGCCGATGGAGTATGGAAAAAACCCACCGTAGCTAACAATGTAAACGATGAAGATAACAGCAACAGTAGAAGGCTACAGTTAAACACCGAGCTAGGCTACGGACTACCTGGATTCTTTGGTCGCGGTTTACTCACCCCTTACGCTGGACTAGGTATAGCAAATGGAACACAAAGCTATAATATAGGCGGACGTTGGAAAATAGATTCTACAATGAATCTAAATCTAATAGGCGAGCATAAGAAAACAGACGACAGCATACAGTTGCGTGGTAACTTTAGGTTTTAGTGAGTAAATAACAAAGAGCCAAGGAAAAAGGAAAAATGAGGACAAAACGTCCTCATTTTTTTAAGGGCTTTGGTGCAGTAATTACAAAAAAAACTGTATTGACACTAAGTCAATTGATAAAAGCTGGGGCCAAGGATTAATACTAGGCTTGTGTACTAACTGAACCTTTATTGAAAGATAATGAAATTATGCTTTGTTTATAGGATTCAAAATGGTATTTTCTGGGTTTTTCGTATGATCAGTTTCTGGGTAATCTTTGGTGTAGTGTAGACCTCTACTTTCTTTACGGCTTTGCGCACAGCGAATAATTAATTCAGCAACAATAACTAGGTTTCTAAGTTCTAATAAGTCGCTGGTTACATGAAAATTAGCATAATACTCTGCAATCTCTTGCTTAAGAATTTCTAGTCGATGCATGGCTCGACTCAGACGTTTATCAGTGCGAACAATACCCACATAATCCCACATAAATTGGCGTAATTCATCCCAGTTATGAGCTACCACAACCTCTTCATCAGATTCACTGACCAGTGAGTTATCCCATTTTGGAGCAAGGTCTGGGGTGGATATAGATAACAGTTGTTGGGCAATATTATTAGCGGCAATTTCTGCAAATACTAGACATTCTAATAGAGAGTTGCTGGCTATTCTATTGGCACCATGTAGACCAGTGCAAGCCACTTCACCAATAGCATAAAGTCCTGATATATTGGTTTGAGCCTGAAGGTTAGTGACTACACCTCCACAGGTGTAATGAGCTGCAGGTACCACTGGAATAGCTTGTCTGGTAATATCTATACCCAATGCTAGGCAACGTTGATAAATATTAGGAAAATGTTGCTGGATGAATTCTGGCGATTGCTGACTAATATCAAGAAATACACAATCAATACCGTGCTTTTTAATTTCATTATCAATTGCTCTGGCAACGATATCTCTGGGTGCTAACTCCTGTTGTGGATGATATTTTTGCATAAACCGTGTTCCATCGGGCAAAATTAATTTGGCACCTTCTCCACGAACAGCTTCACTGATTAGAAATGATCTTTCTTCTGGATGAAATAGGCAGGTGGGATGAAATTGCATGAATTCCATATTGCTTATTTGGCATCCTGCACGCCAGGCTAAAGCAATACCATCACCTGTAGAGATATCTGGGTTTGTTGAATAAAGATAAACTTTACTGGCTCCACCTGTTGCTAATACAACAATTTTGGCAGTAATAGATTTTACCTGATTATTAACCGTGTTTAATAAATATGCACCTTGAATACGCTGCCTTGATTCGTTGTTATTGACAATGAGATCAATGGCATTGTGATTTTCGAGTAAAGTAATGTTGGGGTGTGCCTTGGCGTTATCAATTAACGATTGGGAAACCGCTTTACCCGTTGTATCCGCTACATGCACGATACGACGATGAGAATGTCCACCTTCACGGTTTAAATGCAGTGATTTGGTGCCATCGTCTGATTGTTGTTCGGTGAACTTAACTCCCTGATCTTTTAACCATTCAATATTTTTTTTGGCATTTTCAACAGTCACCATAACCGTATCTAAGTCGCATAAACCAGCACCCACAGTTAAGGTGTCCTGAATATGAGATTCAATAGAGTCATCAGCATCAAGGACTGCTGAAATACCCCCTTGAGCATGATATGTGCTGCCCGACGATAATGAAACTTTTGATAGCACTAGAATTTGAGCTTGATCGGCGAGTCTTGATGCTAAACTAAGACCTGCACAGCCACTGCCAATGACAAGAACATCATAAGTGAGTATTTCAGTCATTATGAAATATAAACAATAATAGAGAAAATTTGTGCAGTGAAACTGCTTTTAAATACTACCATGAAAGCAATTTTTTTGTGTTATTAGAACTAATGATGTTTAATCCTGTCCACACAATCATTATTTAAAACTGTGAAAGAACAATCTAACAATAATACAGAACTTGATAAAGACTTGGTGCGTAGGGTACAGCAAGGTGATAAGTCGGCGTTTGACCTTCTGGTCATTAAATACCAACACCGTATTATTCAGTTAGTTAATCGCTATGTTAAAGATCCTAGTGAGGCACAAGATGTTGCGCAAGAGGCTTTCATAAAGGCTTATCGTGCATTAGGGAATTTTAGGGGAGATAGTGCTTTCTATACTTGGTTATATCGAATAGCCATTAATACCGCTAAAAATTATTTAGTGTCTCGTAGCAGACGTTATTCAGATTATCAGGTTGATATTCAGGATGCAGAACAAGTTGGGAATGCACCGCAACTGAAAGGTATGGACACGCCTGAGCATTTATTAATGAATGATGAGATTGTGGCTGTCATTAAATCTGCAATTGAAAAATTACCCGAGGAAATGAAAAATGCAATTATGTTGAGAGAATTTGAAGGGATGAGTTATGAAGAAATAGCCCAAATAATGGAATGTCCAGTCGGTACAGTACGCTCTCGTATTTTTAGAGCGCGCGAAGCCATTGATAAAAAATTAAACCCTTTGCTCGATTAGAGGCAACCATAAATGAATAAAGAAATGAATCAAAAAATATCTCGGTTTTTGGATGATGAATTCGATCATACTGAGCTAGATGATTTTTTGTTAAAAATCAAGCAACAACCACAGTTAAAAAATACAATGAACCGATATCACGCGGTGAGTCATTTATTGAGTGGGGAAGATGTTTTGATAGCAGATGTTGGTTTTTTAGATAAAGTGAGTCAAGAAATTAAACAGGAACCTTATCATTTTTTACCCAGACGAAGTATTAAATTGAGATCGTTTGGTTTTTGGTCAAAAGCATCCGTTGCTATGGCGGCATCCTTTGCTATCATCGCGGTTGTTGTTTCTCAGCAAATAAATGTCACAGGTATTCAAGCACCTCAAATACTGGTAAAAAATAAAAGCATTGAAGGGGGTGTTATAAAAACGGCAAAATCATCTCAACATGAACGCTTTAAGGCTTATCTTCAGGCGCATAGTGATGATATATACACACATGGTTCATTGAACTACCAACCGCTTGCACAGGTGGCCAATTTCTCTCAACAATAATTAATCTGATGCTTCGTTTATTACTTATTTTTTTTTACCCGTTTTTAGTGTTTTAGCGATTGATTCTGAGTCAAGTGCAGAGCAATGGTTGCAGAAAATGTCTCTATCAATGAAAACACTTAACTATCAAGGTACTGTTGCTTTTTTTAAGAACGGTCGTCTTGACACCATGAAATATTCACATGCAGTAGATCAAAAAACAGAACAAGAAAGGTTGTTATCATTAAATTCTCCGATGCGTGAAGTCATAAGAGATGCAGGAACTATTAGTTGCATCTTTAACAAAAGCAAAAAAATGATTGTTAATCATCGTCCGGTCAGCCAATCATTTATCGTTGATTTGCCGATAGATTTCTCTGCTTTAAATACTATCTATCGCTATTCTTTGGGAGAAGAAGAATCTGTTGCTATGCGATCTTCTCAAACGGTGTTTATTAAACCAATAGATCAATACCGCTACCCGAGAAAAATTTGGATAGACAGGGAGCATTTTTTACCTTTAAAAGTAGAAGTTTATAACTTATTGGGAGAAACTCTGGAGCAAGTTGTGTATACAGATATTCGGGTTGTTGATAAGCTGAAATTTGTAAAAGTAGGAAAAAACCTAGATGATGCCAATATTACACATATTCATTTGCAAGAAACTGTCACACTAGGAAAAACTGATTTTATTTTAGATAAGCAACCTATTGGCTTCCAGATGGTATTTTTTACCCGAATGGACACGGGGAGTTCAGATGAAAAGGTGGATCATTTATTATTAAGTGATGGCTTTTCTTCTGTTTCAGTTTATAGAGAATTTAAGTCTGATGATACTCAGTTAGGCATACAGACTTTAGGGTCGGTTAACTCCTTTACTCGTATTGCTGAAGACTATCAAATTACTGCTATGGGTGATGTGCCTGTCAAGGCAGTTGAAGAAATTGCTCAAGGAATTACTTTTCAGTAAAACCTCTATATTTGTACTACCCTTTTATTTTTTTAGTAAATTTTTACCTTTTTAGAGTATGAACGGAGATTGTATGCTCAAATATCGTTTTTTTGTATTTTTAAGTCTGCTCATTATTTCAGCATCTGCTTTGGCTCAATTGCCAGACTTTACTTCTATGGTTAAGGAAAAGGGTGATGCTGTCGTTAATATCAGTACCACTCAAAAAGCAGTTGATTTAACTAAACATCTTGATGGTCATAACTTACCTGAAGGTGTTCCTCCACAGATGGAAGAGTTATTCCGTCATTTTTTTAAACAACCTGGCAGAGGATTTGAACCTAGAGATGCTAAATCTTTAGGCTCGGGCTTTATTATTTCACAGGATGGTTATGTTTTAACGAATCATCATGTAGTTAAGGATGCGGATGAGATTATTGTTAAACTCAAAGATAGACGGCAATTAATTGCAAAATTAATCGGTTCAGACGAAAGAACTGATATTGCTTTACTAAAAGTTGAAGCTCAGAACTTACCCGTTGTGAGCAAAGGCTCATCGAAGCAATTACAAGTGGGTGAATGGGTATTAGCGATTGGTTCACCCTTTGGCTTTGAGCAATCAGTAACTGCGGGTATTGTTAGTGCCAAAGGTCGGAGTTTACCAAGAGGGAATTATGTTCCTTTTATTCAGACAGATGTAGCAATTAATCCTGGCAATTCAGGCGGACCACTTTTTAATATGAATGGTGAGGTCATTGGTGTTAACTCACAAATTTATAGTCGTTCGGGAGGGTATATGGGGTTATCTTTCGCTATTCCGATTGATGTGGCAATGAATGTTGTAGAACAGTTAAAAACCAAAGGGGCAGTATCAAGAGGCTGGCTAGGTGTTCAGATTCAAGATGTGACCAGAGAGTTAGCAGAATCTTTTAATATGGATAAACCTTATGGTGCATTAGTCTCAAGAGTGATTACAGATAGTCCATCAGAAAAAGCAGGGTTTCAAATTGGTGATGTTATTGTTGAATTTGATGGAAATGAAATTCATACCTCGGGTGAATTACCTCCTATAGTTGGCATTACACCTATTGGAGAAAAAATTAAAGTTAAAGTTATCAGACAAGGCAAGAAAAAAACTATAAAGGTTGTGATTGGCTTATTAGCTGATGAATCAACCTTGGCATCTTCAATAGAGCCAAAAAAAGAAATTAATCAACTCGCCATTGTGGTAACAACATTGACTACAGAACAAGCCAAGAAAAGCAATTTAACTAAACAAGGTGTGTTAGTCCAAAGTTTGGGGCAAGGACCCGCTTTAAATGCTGGAATTCAACAAGGGGATATTATTTTAAGAATTCAGAATAATGTCGTTCGTGATGTTACTGATTTTGATAGAATAGTGACCAGTCTGCCATTAAACCAATCCATTGCTATTTTAATTCAACGTGGAGGCGACCCTATCTTTTTAGCTCTAAAAATAGACAAATAAACTGTGGAACAAAAGAATATAAGAAATTTCTCCATTATCGCCCATATAGATCATGGAAAATCAACATTAGCTGATCGGTTTATTCAAATTTGTGGAGGCTTATCTGATCGAGAAATGGAGGCTCAGGTTCTTGATTCCATGGATATTGAGAAAGAACGTGGCATTACCATTAAGGCGCAAAGTGTCACGCTTGATTACACGGCTAAAAATGGTGAAACTTATCAATTAAATTTTATCGATACTCCAGGTCATGTGGATTTTTCATACGAAGTATCACGTTCTCTTGCTGCCTGTGAAGGTGCGTTATTGGTGGTTGATGCAGCACAGGGCGTGGAAGCACAAAGTGTAGCCAATTGTTATGCGGCAATAGAGCAAGGCCTTGAAGTTGTTCCTGTATTAAATAAAATAGACCTGCCTTCAGCAGAGCCAGAACGGGTCATTGAAGAAATCGAAGATGTCATTGGTATAGACGCAAGTGAAGCGTTAAAGATAAGTGCCAAAACAGGCATAGGAATAAAAGGTGTTTTAGAGCAGTTGATTGATTTGTTTCCTGCACCTGCAGGCGATCAAAGCGCCCCCTTACAAGCATTGATTATCGATTCTTGGTTTGATAATTATTTAGGCGTGGTTTCGTTGGTGAAAATTGTAAACGGTAGTTTGCGGAAAAAACAAAAACTGCTGGTGATGTCTACAGGGAAAGCGTATTTAACCGAAAAAATTGGCATATTTACCCCTAAAGAACAAGAGGCTCTGGTTTTGAATACAGGGGAAGTTGGTTTTCTTGTCGCTGGAATAAAAGATATTTATGGCGCACCTGTAGGTGACACGATTACCTTGGTAGATAATCCTGCGGCAGAAGTGTTGCCAGGTTTTGAAACTGTCCAACCTAGAGTTTTTGCTGGACTTTACCCCGTGAGATCAGATGACTACGGTAATATGCGTGAAGCACTGGATAAATTACGCTTAAATGATGCGGCACTTAGTTTTGAACCAGAAACATCCCAAGCATTAGGTTTTGGTTTTCGTTGTGGTTTTTTAGGTATGCTACATATGGAGATTGTGCAGGAGCGTTTAGAACGTGAATATAATATTGATTTAATTACTACTGCACCGACGGTTGTATATGAAGTTGAAGTGCATTCGGGTGAATTAATTATGGTCGATAATCCTGCAAAATTACCTGATATTGGTACGATTACCGAGATAAGAGAACCCATTATTTTAGCGAATATTTTAGTGCCACAAGAATATTTGGGTAGTGTTATTGGTTTGTGCGTTGAGAAACGTGGGGTACAAAAAAATATGCAATACATGGGAAAACAGGTTACATTAAAATATGAGTTGCCCATGAGTGAGGTGGTTTTAGACTTTTTTGATCGCTTGAAATCTGTCAGTCGTGGTTATGCTTCTTTTGATTATGAGTTTGTACGTTTTATGGAAACACCCTTGGTTAAACTGGATGTTTTAATTAATGGCGATAAAGTAGATGCCTTATCAGTGATTGTGCATAAAGATTTAAGTCAATCACGTGGACGTGATCTGGTTGAGAAGATGAAAGAATTAATACCAAGACAAATGTACGAGGTTGCTATTCAAGCCGCGATTGGTTCAAAAGTGATTGCTCGGTCAACGGTTAAAGCGATGAGGAAAAATGTGACGGCTAAATGTTACGGTGGTGATATCTCACGCAAGAAAAAACTGTTAGAAAAACAAAAAGCGGGCAAAAAGCGGATGAAGCAAGTGGGCAGTATTGAAATTCCACAAGAAGCTTTTCTTGCTGTTTTACAGGTTAATAAAGAATAACTGAGTAGTTACAGATTATCTACCTTCTAAGACAACTGGCAACAAATAACCCGCCTGTCTTGTTGCTCTTTTTATCCATCTTAGGCGTTGCAACTTCGGTCACATAGCTTGCTATGCTCCCTTCGTTGCACCTTAAAGATGAATAAAAATCCTGCGCAAGCCAGGGTGTTTATTTATTGCACGTTAGCTAATACCATTTATTCTTGAAAATGGTATAACAACTTTTCAATTAATTACTGACCAATAAAATGGATTACGATTTTTCTTTTTTTCTTGTCGCTGCAAGCCTTGTTACTGGGATTATCTGGGGTGGCTATGTTTTATTCTTAAAGATTTTAAAAATTGATGCTAAGGGTAAACCTGAGCCTTTTTTAATTGAAACGGCACATTGTTTTTTCCCTGTATTATTTGCAGTTTTATTTTTACGTTCATTTGTAGCAGAACCATTTCGTATTCCTTCGGGTTCAATGATGCCTACATTATTGATTGGTGATTTTATTTTAGTAAATAAATTTACTTATGGTATTCGCTTACCCGTAGTGCATACAAAAATAGTAGAAATAGGGAAACCTGAAAGAGGTGATATCGTTGTTTTTAGATTCCCTAAAAACCCTAAAGTGGACTATATAAAACGTGTTGTGGGGCTGCCTGGAGATAGAGTTGCGTACTACAATAAAAATATCTATATCAATGGGAGGTTGGCAAAACAGGTGTCATTAGGTCAATATCATGGAGTAGGGCAAGGAGAGAATATGACGGGTGCGGAGCATTTTATAGAAGACCTTACTGGAGTGGCACATGGTATCTTAATTAAACAAGGACTGTCGTCAGTGGAAGGTGTTTTTGTTGTGCCTGAAGGGCGTTATTTTGTCATGGGTGATAATAGGGATAGTAGTAATGACAGCCGCTATTGGGGCACAGTTCCAGAACGAAACCTGGTTGGAAAAGCATTCTTTATCTGGATGAGCTGGGATTGGCAGCATAAGGGAATCGGATTAGATCGTATTGGAACAATTCTAAAATAGTCTCAACTTATCAAGATTCTATTATTTATTGGAAAAACTATGATTCATTTAGAAAAACATCAAAAAGGTTTAACTTTGTGTACTTGTTAAATTTTATGATTCATTTGAAACTGGCGGAGATGAATGATAAGAAAACCAGGAATACTGGCTAAAAATCTGGGGTTGGTATTTAATCATCCCCAGATTTTTGCTTTGGCTCTAACGCACAGAAGTATTGGGTCAAACAATAATGAAAGATTAGAATACTTGGGGGATTCAATTTTAGGTTTTGTTATTGCAGATAAATTATATGAAATGTTTCCTGAAGCAGACGAAGGCGATTTAAGTCGATTGAGATCTAATCTCGTTAATCAAACATCTTTAGCTGAGTTAGCAAGAGAGCATAATATTGGTGATTATTTGATTCTAGGTTCGGGAGAACTAAAGAGTGGTGGTTATCGACGCGATTCAATTTTATCCGATGCATTGGAAGCGATTATGGGGGCTTTGCTTCAAGATCAAGGGATTGAAGCAAGTAAAAACTGGATTTTGTCGATTTTTGTTAACAAATTGGCTAGATTAGATTTAAGCAGTTATAAAAAAGATCCTAAGACAGAATTACAGGAGCTTATGCAGTCAAAAAAAGTTGAATTACCTCACTATGAATTGATAAAAATGACAGGATCGGCACATTCGCAAACCTTTAACATTCAATGTACAACCCTGATTATGAGTGAGTCAACAACAGGAAGCGGTGTTTCAAGAAAAAAAGCTGAGCAGGGATCAGCAGAAAAAATGTTAGAACTCATTAAGGCAAAAAAATAATGAAATGTGGGTATGTTGCCTTAATTGGACGACCCAATGTGGGTAAATCAACATTAATGAATCATATGTTGGGTCAGAAAATTAGTATTACTTCAAGAAAGCCACAAACAACACGCCATCGTATTTTAGGAATCAAGACATCAGAATCTGGACAGATTGTTTTTATGGATACTCCAGGTATGCACCAGCTTGAAAAGAAAGCACTTAATCGATACTTAAATAAAACAGCCGATAGTGCTATGTCAGGTGTCGATGTTATCGTCTGGTTACTTGATGGTTTTTCCTGGCATCAATATGATGAGCGTATTCTTAGTAAGTTAGAAAGTGCAGGGCTACCTGTTATTCTTGTTGTTAATAAATTAGATAGAGTAAAAAATAAAGATGTGATTTTGGCTTTTTTTGCTGATGCTCAAAAGTGCTTTCAATTTCAAGATATATTACCTATATCTGCTTTAAAAAGTACAAATCTTGATGCGTTAGAAACGAGTATATTGAACACGCTTCCTGAAAGTAATTTGATATATCCAGAAGATCAGGTGACTGATCGTTCCATGCGTTTTATGGCAGCTGAGATTGTTAGAGAAAAGTTAACTAGACGGCTAGGAGATGAGCTTCCTTATACTACTACGGTTGAAATTGAACGCTATGAAGAACAGCAAAATATTACTAAAATCTATGCCATTATTTGGGTTGAACGCAGTACTCAAAAAAATATAGTGATTGGTAAACAAGGTGAAATGCTTAAAAAAATAGGCTCAGATGCCAGAATTGATATTGAAAATTTGATTGACCAGAAGGTTTATTTGCAGTGTTGGGTTAAGATAAAAAAAAGCTGGTCAAACAATGAGCGTGCATTGCAAAGTTTAGGGTTTTCTGAGATAGAATAAATACCTAAATGAATGGCAGCGTTGTGCATTTGCAAAATGCATATATCCTACAACATAGAGAATTTAGAGAAACTTGTTTAATCTTAGATGTATTAACTCAGGATTTTGGCATAGTCTCAATTTTGGCTAAGGGTGTAAGGAAGAAGAAGTCCAAAACAGCAGGACTTTTATTACCATTTTCTGCCTTAAAACTTTCATATATTGGGAAAAATGAATTAAAAATTCTAAGCTATGTTGAGCTAGACACAATAGCCATACAACTAACGGGATGTTCTTTGTATTGCGGCTTTTATGTAAATGAACTTATTAGTCTGCTTTTACATAAAAATGATCCTCATCCAACTGTTTATAATATTTATCAGTATTGTTTAACAATGCTGATAGATGTGAAAAATATTGAACAAAACTTAAGGTTTTTTGAGCTCAATTTAATTGAGAATATAGGATATGGTTTTCAATTAACAGTTGATCACTTGGAAGCAGATGTAAAACCTTTTAAAAAATATTATTTCAAGGAACAGACAGGAATGGTAGAAAGTGAGGCAGGTTATATTAGTGGCCACACATTGTTAGCGCTGGATGGTAGAGAAAATTTGGACAAGCAAGCTTTATATGAGTCCAAGCAATTAATGAGGCGAGTGATAGATTTTTTATTACAAGGAAAAGTATTAAAAAGCAGGCGGGTTTTAGCAAAAATAATGAAACAAAAATGATAAAAGAAGCCGTTTTATTGGGTGTTAATATTGATCATGTTGCCACATTACGCCAAGCACGTGGAACAAAATATCCTAGTCCTGTTCACGCTGCATTAATTGCTGAACAAGCAGGTGCTGATGGTATTACTGCGCATTTAAGAGAGGATCGTCGGCATATTCAGGATCGCGACATTATGCAATTAAGAGAGATGTTAAATACCCGCTTAAATCTGGAAATGGCCGTTACTGATGAAATGTTAGCAATAGCATCTAAAGTAAGACCGACAGCTTGTTGTCTGGTTCCAGAAAAAAGAGAGGAACTGACGACTGAAGGGGGGCTGGATGTGGCGGCTAACCCAGAACGAATAAAAACTGCTTGTCATACACTTGCGAATGCAGGTATCGAAGTCTCATTATTTATAGACCCAGAATACCGTCAAATTGATGCGGCTGTAGCAGCAGGCGCACAGGTTATCGAATTGCATACTGGTTGTTATGCAGATGCTAATGAAAACATTAACAAAAAAAATGAATTAGATAGAATAAAACTCGCCGCAGAATATGCCTATAAAGCTGGCTTACAAGTTAATGCTGGGCATGGGTTACATTTTCATAATGTTGTAGAAATTTGTAAAATTTCACAAATTGTTGAGTTAAATATAGGGCATTCGATTATTGCCCAGGCTGTTTTTTCTGGCTTAGCAGGAACGGTCAGGGATCTTAAAAAAGTTATGGTGAACTCCAGACTCTTGGCATAGACCCTATAATGACTAATGCGTCGCTATACCATGTTTTTGTATGCGATATAGCAGGGTATCCCTTGAGATTCCAAGCAACCTTGCCGATTGACTGCGATTACCCTTTGTTCTGCTGAGTGCCTGATGAATCATATCTGCTTCTAAAGAGTCAAGTTGAATGCCTAGCTCAGGTAGTATAAAAGCAGTGTCGCTTGATGTTGCTGTGCAACGGCTAAATTCAGCAGGGAGGTTTTCTGGTTCAATTGTTTTGCCAGCTAAAAGAATACTTAGGCGTTCACATAAATTACGCAATTCACGAATATTTCCAGGCCAGTTGTAGTCACGCAGAACTTTAAATGTGCCTTTGCTAAAATTAGTCGCATTCATTGAGTGTTTAACAGAAAATTGAGTCAAGAAGTGCTTTGCCAGTGACTCAATGTCTTCTGTGCGCTGATTTAATGCAGGAATTTCCATGGGTACAATATTAAGACGAAAATATAAGTCTTGGCGAAAGTCACCTGTTGCAATTTGTTGATTAAGATTAGTGTTAGTGGCAGCAATGATTCTAACATTGACCCTGTAGGGTTTAGTTTCACCAACAGCCAAACATTCACCTGATTCTAAAACACGAAGTAATTTTGTTTGAATAGAGACCGGCAATGAATTAATTTCATCCAGGAATAATGTACCTCCATCAGCAGCTTGAAACAGACCTTGCTTATTAACTATAGCCCCCGTAAACGCACCTTTTTTATGACCGAATAATTCCGATTCTATTAAGCTTTCTGACAAAGCGGCACAGTTCAAAGTAATAAAGGGTTTATCTGAGCGCTTACTTTCTTTTTGTAAGGCAGTAGCAAGCATTTCTTTGCCTGTTCCTGTTTCTCCTTTTATCAGAACGGTGACATCTGTTGCGGCAACCATTTTTGCATTGCGAAGCAGGGATTCAAAAGAGGGAGCGTGACCAATGTTCGAGCTAAAATTATCCATAGTTTTTATATTATGTATAGCTAAATGTGTTGTAAACGCATCGGGTTAAGCCAAGGAAATAGAGCAATTAAAGCAATGGTAACCAAAAGGATACCAATAACTTGTTTAAAACGCCGCATCCTAGCCAGTATAGTAAGTGTGCCAGACATTATACCCGCTCCTAGTACAGCAGGTAAAGTACCTAAGCCAAATGCAAGCATGGTTAATGAGCTACTTGTAATGTTTCCACTTGTTGTAGCAAGTGCTAATGCTGCATAAACCAGGCCACAAGGGAGCCATCCCCAGACCATACCAAATAAAAAGGCTTGAAAGCGTGTTTCAACAGGAATAAGTTTTCGCCCATAAGGTTCTATTAATTTCCATAAGTGAGACCCCGTTTTTTCAATATAAGCAAAGCGAGGAAACCATCCAGCAATATAAAACCCAGCACCGATCATAATAAGAGCAGAAAAAATTTGTAATATTCTATGTCCATAATCTTCTGCAAAAGGCAAGGTAATAAAAGTCTGAAGTAAACCAGCTAAAGCACCAGCAAGGGCATAGCTAGTAATACGGCCGATGTTGTAATTAAGTACAAATTGAAACAAAGTGGCTTTCTGGTTTCTTACTTCTGCTTTAAGACTAAGCGTTAAGGTACCAATAATAGAGCCGCACATGCCAATACAGTGGATGCTGCTAAACAAGCCCATCGCAAAAGCGGCAAGATAAGATTCAGTAAAGGCAAGATGAAATTCCATAGGTTGCGAACACTATCATATTTAGCATTAAAGAGGCAGGTTTAAAATAATTAAATTATGAGTTTTTATTAATAAATCGTTTGAATATAGAGAACATCTGAAATTATAAATATGTTTTTTATACTTTGTAAATCATGGTTTTACATGATGTTTGGTTTTATGTTGCGTTGCTGAATATGTAGAAACAGGCACTTGGCTATTACTTTATCTCCACTTTTATTAATTCGCACTTAGTGTTGCATAATATTTTTTGGGTATAATGAGGTCTCATAATAAAATAGCCATGTAAAATAATGATATTTTCTTTTATCTCATTCCTACGAAGACTGTGGGAATGAGATTGTTTTTTGTACCTTATATTGTATTTCGTTCATTTTGATGATTAGCACCCTAATAAATCAGTTAATTGCTATTAGTAAAAAAAGTTTTAACAGCTTTTATTATTTGGGTAGAGAGTTTCTATTTGGACATCATAAACGCGATATTGTGGTCATACATGTTGACCAAGCATGCAATAGCCTTAAAAGTACGCGTGACCAGTTTCAAGATGCTTTGCAACAATTCAAAGATATGGTCAAGATAGAGCAAACGTCACCAGATCATTGTTATATGCTATTAAAGCGACAATATGAGTTTTGTCAGGCTAAAGCAGATGATGTCAATAGCCGAATTGCTATTGTTGAAGAAGTTAGTACTTCCTTGTTTAATGAATGGAATGAAGAGTTAGAACAATATTCCAGTCGTGCCTTACGCACTAAAAGTCGACAACAATTAAAAGCATCTAGGCAACAATATAATCGTTTGATTAAAACCATGCGAAAGGCAGAAGGTCGAATATATCCTGTTTTATCAGCTTTTAAAGATCAGGTGCTTTTTTTAAAGCATAATCTTAATGCTAAAGCTATTGCCGCTATTCAGCATGAGTTTGTGGAGATAGGAATAGACATCTGGCAATTAATTGAAGCCATGGAAATTACCATTAATGAAGCCAGTCAATTTGTTTCAACATTAGTGGATAAAAAAGCACTACCATCGGCTTAAGCCATGCGAATTCAAGCACTGCCTATACAACTGATCAATCAAATTGCTGCTGGCGAGGTGGTTGAACGACCATCGTCCATTGTTAAAGAACTGCTTGAAAATTGTTTTGATGCAGGTGCTACACAAATTCAGATAGATATTGAACAAGGTGGGATTCGACTGATAAAAGTTGGTGATAATGGTTGCGGTATTGTTAAAGAAGATTTGCCATTGGCACTATCACGACATGCCACCAGTAAAATTTTCAGTTTACAGGATTTAGAATGTGTATCCAGTATGGGCTTTCGTGGAGAAGCTTTACCTAGTATTAGCTCGGTTGCAAGGCTTAGTTTGATATCTCGTACCGTTAAGGCAGAATGCGCCTGGAAAGTCAGTGCCGATGGGTCTGAGAAAGATTTCGACCCACAGCCTGATCCACATCCTGCTGGAACCACTATTGAAGTCAGGGATTTATTCTATAATACGCCAGCCAGACGCAAGTTTTTAAAGACCGAAAAAACCGAGTTTTCTCATATTGAAAATCTGCTTAAAAAAATGGCTTTAAGTCGCTTTGATGTGGGCTTTGTTCTCAATCATAATCATCGTGAGATTATGAATTTAAAGCCAGCCGAATCTGTGCAACAACAAGAAAAGCGTATTGCCAGTATTTGCAGTACCGCGTTTATAGAAAGTTCTGTTACTATTGATTTTGAAGCTTCAGGGATGCGATTATCAGGTTGGGTGGGCTTGCCCACGTATTCACGTAGCCAGCCAGATATGCAGTTTTTCTACGTCAATGCTCGATTAATCAAAGACCGTCTGGTTTCTCATGCCATCAAGCAAGCCTATCGTGATGTTTTATTTCATGGTCGCCATCCTGTGTTTGTGCTTTATTTAAACCTAGATCCTACCCTAGTTGATGTCAATGCCCACCCTGCAAAACTTGAAGTACGATTTAGAGAAGGGCGTACTGTTCATGATTTTTTATTTAAAGCACTGCATCGCTCATTAGCGGATGTTAGACCGGGACAACAAGAAAACATAGTCAATACTGAAGTGTTTACACCCATCTCAACCAATGACAGCAATAATACTTCTGTTGCCAATCTAAAACCTTCTCGTTTAGCAACAACTCCACCACCTGTTCAGACCTCTTTACCCATGCAGGTAGCAGAAGAAATAAAAGCTTATACTGCACTTTATCCTCAAGCTATTAACGAGATAGATACGCATAATAATTCTGCTACAGAATCATTACCGGGTATGCCGCCACTAGGCTATGCTATTGCTCATCTACACAGTATTTTTATCTTATCCGAGACTGAAAAAGGCATTGTGCTGGTGGATGCACATGCTGCCCATGAACGAGTATCTTATGAGCGATTAAAACAACAATATCATCAAGGAGCAGTACCTACCCAGCCCTTATTACTGCCTATTAAAATTCAGGTCAGTTCAGCGGAAGCTGATTTAGCCGAACAGCAGCATCAAATCTTTTTTTCTTTAGGGTTTGAAATTAATCGTTCTGGGCCAGAAACTATTGTTCTAAGATCAACACCAGCCTTGCTGAAAAAAGAAGATGTGGACACCCTTATCAAAGATATTTTGGCCGATATCGTTAGTCACGGGATGAGTAATCGATTACTGGAAAGATGCAATGAAATATTGGCAACTATGGCTTGTCATGGGGCAGTCAGAGCAAAACGTAAATTAACTGTGGCAGAAATGAATGTTTTATTAAGGGATATGGAAAAAACTGAAAGGGCAGGGCAGTGTAACCATGGTCGGCCTACCTGGGTTGAGTTAAGTACCTCAGATTTAGACAAGTTCTTTTTGCGTGGTCAATAAATAACAGACCTTATGTACCCTTCAAATTTTCCACCCGCTATTTTTTTAATGGGGCCTACAGCATCGGGTAAATCAGACTTGGCTATACAGTTGGCCGATCAATTTAATGGTGAGATTATCAGTGTTGATTCTGCTTTGGTTTATCAGGGAATGGATATTGGTACAGCAAAACCTACACTGGAAGAAAGGGCGGGAATAGCGCATTACTTGATTGATATTCTTGACCCAGCGGAGACATATTCAACAGGGAGCTTTAGACAGTCTGCATTGCAATTAATGGAACAAATTAGCGGTCGTGGAAAAATACCCATTTTAGTGGGCGGTACCATGCTTTATTTTAATACTTTGTTAAAAGGCTTGGCTAATTTGCCTGAAGCAAATCCTGAAATTCGACGAAAGCTGGATGAGGAATTAGCTAAATATGGTAAACAAGCCTTGTTTTCTAGGCTTAGGGCAGTTGACCCTGAATCTGCAGAAAGAATACACCCCAATGACCCCCAGCGGATTCAACGTGCTTTAGAAGTGTATGAAATCAGCGGTCAGACCATGAGTCATTTTTTTCATCAGGCACAAGCAGTGCCACTCCCTTATCGAAAAATAAAATGCATTATTTCAACAGACGATAGAGCCTTATTGCATGAAAGAATTGCTATGAGGTTTAAATCTATGATTGCAGATGGCTTCATTGATGAAGTAAGCGCACTCTATTTAAGAGGTGATTTATCGGAAAATTTACCAGCTATTAGAGCCGTTGGTTATCGACAGGCATGGGCATATCTTAATGGAGAGTATGATTTAGACAGCATGATAGAAAAAGGTATTATTGCTACCCGACAGTTGGCTAAAAAACAGTATACTTGGTTACGAAGGGAAGTAGATTATATGCAAATAAATGCTTTCGAGAAAGATCTGTCTAATAGCGTTATTCAACGCTTAAAATCGCTTATTTAATAATGGAATTAAATTAAAGCACTTTAAATCAACTCAATTGACCATACATTATATTGTTATAAGTCAGTCTACACATTGATATATACTATGGAAATTGAAAGTTGAAAGTTGAGAATTGAGAATTGAGAAGTAAAAATTAAGAATAATAAAGGAGATTGCTTATGCCAAAAAGTCAAAATTTACAGGATAACTTTTTAAACACATTGAGAAAAGAGCATATTCCTGTCTCTATTTTTCTTGTAAATGGTATAAAACTACAAGGTCGAGTAGATTCGTTTGATCAATATGTCATCATGCTTAAAAACACCGTGAGTCAAATGGTTTATAAGCATGCAATATCGACCATTGTGCCAGGAAAATCAATAAAACTACCACGGGAAAATGAACAAACTGATGATTAATAGTTTTATCGAGTATTTTTTTGTTTGATCGTCCAGAATCAGGTGAGCGGGCCATACTGATTCACTTATCTTTACATATAGGTCAGGAAGATTTATATGAACTCAAAGAATTAGCTAAATCGGCAGGTGCAGAACCTGTTCATGTCATTACAGGGACGCGGCAGCGTCCAGATCCAAAATATTTCGTTGGTACAGGAAAGCTTGAAGAGGTTAAAGATGCTATTGCACTTTATCAGGCGGATATAGTTTTAGTTAATCATTCCCTAAGTCCTAGCCAAGAAAGAAACCTTGAGCAGGCGTTAGCGGTTAGAGTAGTTGATAGGAATGGTTTGATTCTAGATATTTTTGCCTTACGCGCCCAAACTTTTGAAGGAAAGTTGCAAGTAGAGCTAGCTCAGTTAAAACATTTATCGACACGACTTATTAGAGGTTGGACGCATCTTGAACGCCAAAAAGGCGGTATTGGTATGCGTGGACCGGGTGAAACACAGCTAGAAACAGATCGGCGCTTATTAAGTAATCGTATTAAACTGATTCAACGGCGCTTAGAGAAAGTTGCCAAACAACGTAGCCAAGGGCGAAGTAAAAGAAAAAAGTCAGAAATCCCCTCCGTTTCATTTGTAGGCTATACCAACGCAGGAAAATCTACTCTATTCAATAGAATGACAGGTGCAGATATTTATGTTGCTGACCAACTATTTGCTACATTAGACCCAACACTCCGAAACTGTGTATTAGAAGGGGGCTCTGAGATCGTACTGGCAGATACGGTGGGTTTTATTCGGCATTTACCACATGAGTTAGTGGCTGCATTTAAGTCAACGCTACAAGAAGCCAGTGGAGCAGACCTATTGCTACATGTGATAGATGCTAATGCAGAAGACAGGGGTGAAACTATTTTCCAAGTGAATCAGGTGTTAGCAAGTATTGATGCTAATGAAATTCAGCAGTTACAAGTGTTTAATAAAATTGATTTGTTGGATAACGTAGAAGCGCATATTGACCATGATGATGAAGGAAACCCCACAAAAGTCTGGATGTCAGCTGAAACAGGTGAAGGAGTCGAGTTATTGTTTCAGGCGTTGACAAAATTTTTTGCTAGCTCCAAAGTGCGAAGAAAATGCATGCTTCAGCCTCATCAGGGCGGGGTAAGAGCCCGTCTTTTTGATTGTGCCAAAATTATTGATGAGAAAGTAACTGATTTGGGTGGTTGGGATTTATCTATAGAAATAGATAAAAAGCATTTGGGTTTGTTAAAAATGGTAAAAGTTGAAGAGCTTGATGAATAATATTACTGCTATCGTGACGAAGTGAGTAAAAAAGGCAACTACTCAGAGTACTCCGTAACTGCTTAGATTGCCCTCTGTTCTGTTCAAGATTAAGGCGTTCAAGAGCAAGGCGAAAGCGCGGAGTTTACAGGTGTAAATGCACACTTTCAACGCGGCTATTGGACAAAATAGAGGGTAAGCGGAGTAGTTACTAAAAAAGAAGCATTTAGGGCAACTGATTTAATCAATAATAGACCTAGGAAATGCTTGAGGTACAAGACCCCGCGTTTGAGGTTTTTGCACAGATTGACTGGCAAGGACTATTTTTTGAATGAATGTAAAAGCGGGGTTTCGTGTTACTGACAATATGCCCAGCGAATATTTGGATTAAAATCTATATTACACTTTTGCCATTTCTGCACGCATATCAGTAATTACTTTTTTGTAATCTGCTTGGCTGAAAATTGCAGAACCAGCAACAAACATATCAGCACCAGCCGCTTTGATTTCAGCTATATTATCTACTTTTACGCCACCGTCAATTTCCAAACGGATATCAAAACCGCTATCGTCAATACGTTTTCTTGCTTCACGTAATTTATCCAGTGTTGCTGGGATAAATGATTGACCACCAAAGCCAGGGTTAACCGACATTAATAAAATAATATCTACTTTGTCCATGACATAATCAAGGTAGCTAAGCGATGTTGCAGGGTTGAATACTAAGCCTGATTTACAGCCTACATCTCTTACCATTTGTAAAGAGCGGTCAATATGTGTAGATGCTTCTGGGTGGAAAGTAATCATGCTTGCACCCGCTTTAGCAAAATCGGGGATGATCCTGTCAACGGGTTGTACCATTAAATGCACATCAATTGGTGCGGTTACGCCATGATTTCTAAGGGCTTCACAAACTAATGGGCCAATAGTTAGGTTGGGTACAAAGTGATTATCCATAACATCAAAATGGACGACATCAGCACCGCAGGCAAGGACGTTATCAACTTCTTCGCCCAATTTAGCAAAGTCTGCAGAAAGAATGGAAGGCGCTATCCAGTTATCAGTCATTTTATAATCCTCTTTATTTAAACAAGTTATATTATATCTTTTTTTAGTTATTTAAGGTAATTCGCTTTAGAATCTGAACAGATTACTAAAATAAACCCAGTTGCACTTGTGCAACTTCCGACATCATTTCTCGACTCCAAGGGGGATCAAGCACAACTTCAACATCTACTGAGTTAACGCCAGGAAGTGCACGAATTGATTTTTCAACATCACCTTGGATGACCGGACCCATACCACAGCCAGGAGCAGTTAAGGTCATTTTTATGTGTACATCATTACCTTCTTCTAAAGGCTCCACATCGCAACCATAAACTAAGCCTAAATCTACAATATTAACGGGTATTTCAGGGTCATAAATAGTTTTCATCACTTCCCAGCAATTTTTTTCTACGCCTCTTGCATCCGTTGCAGAGACTAATGTTTGTAGAGTATGAGCTTGTTTCCCTAATGCATCGGCATCAGTACCTGAAATACGTACCATATGTCCATGTTTGGTGACTACCGTGTAGTTATCACCTAATGATTGATGGATAGTAACTTCTTCATCTTTACTTAAGGTGCCATGATTGCCATCAGGAATCATGACTATATTGACATCACGAGTTAAAATTACGGTTTCTCTAATCGACATATTGTTAATTGATATTAAATGTTTCTGCGTTAATTGTTTGTCCTGTAACACCTATACTTTCGGAGCTAAATAAATATGTATAAACATTGGATAAGCTATCCATAGGAGCTAGCTTGCTTTTATCTTCTCCAGGAAATAATTTTTTACGCAGTGGAGAATCTGTAACACCAGGTACTAATGTATTAACACGAATTTTTTGTTTTGCTTGGACCTCATCAGCCAGTATTTTTGCAAATCCTTCTAGGGCTATTTTAGAAACGCCATAGGCTCCACTGTATGCTTTGGGTGTTCTAACCATTGAGTCACTGGTAAAAACAATAGAGGCATGTTCACTTTTTTCTAAAACTGGTAGTAATACCCGACACAATAAAAACGGTGCATTCAAATTGACATTGAGTGTATGTCCCCAGTCTTTAGTTTGGTGAATTTCAATAGGTGTAAAAGCACTGAGTTCAACTGCTGAATGTAATAGTCCTTGTAGTGAGCCATAAGTTTTGTTTAATGTGACAGCAAGCTCTTCATACTGTACTTCATTAGCACCTGCTAAATCAAAAGGATATAGGGTGGGTTCTGGTGCACCAGACTTAACAATTATATCATAGACTTTTTCTAGTTTTGGAATGCTTTTATCCAATAATACAATATGAGCACCTTGTTGAGCTAAAGCCAAAGCTGCTGTACTTCCCAGACCACCACCTGCACCGGTAATTAATATAACGTGGTCAGTTAATGGCATGTTGCTGTTATCCATGAAGTTAATTGTTCGGGGGATTCAATGAGTGCGTCAGCACCCCAAGTATCTGGTGTATCGTCAGCTTTAAGATAGCCATAAACGGCAGCCAGTGTTTTCATGTTTGCATTTTTACCAGCAACAATGTCATGTGGGGCATCACCAATATAAACACATTCTTCTGGCTTAACATTGGCTAATGAGCAAGCGGTAAATAATGGCTCTGGGTGTGGTTTGCTATTGGGGGTAGTATCTCCACTAATGATACAAGTAGCGCGATCAGTCAGGTTTAATGCTTTAACTAACGGCTGGGTAAAACGCTCACGTTTATTGGTCACTATTCCCCACTTTAAATTTAATAACTCTATGGTATTTAATGTTTCATTTATTCCTGAAAAAAACTGACTGTATTGAGCAATATTGTGTTGATAGCAGTCGAGCATGGTATCCAGTATTCTGTTTCGTGTTTGCTGGTTGACACTTTCTTCCACACTGCTTTTTATCATGGTTTCTGCACCAAAGGAAATTAATGGTTTGAGCTTAATTTCAGTGACTTCATTAAAACCATGTTGCAGTAATGCTTTGTTTAAACAAGCTATTAAGTCAGGTGCTGTATCAACCAGAGTGCCATCCAAATCAAATAGCACACAGGATAATTTAAACGATGATGACATTATTGAGGGCGTTGAAATGCAGCAATGTAATTAACATTAATATCTTTACCTAGGTTAAAACGTCTTTTAAATGGATTATATTCAATACCCACCATGCCTTTTAATTCAAGCCCTGCATTTCTAGCTGTTTGACTCAGCTCCGAAGGCTTGATAAATGTTTTATATTCATGGGTGCCTTTAGGTACCATTTTTAACAGATGTTCAGCGGCAACAATAGCTAATAAATAAGCTTTTGGAACGCGATTGAGGGTGGAGAAAAAAACCATACCTCCTGGTTTAACCAAGGTAGAACAAGCAGAGATGATAGAACCTGGGTCAGGCACATGTTCTAGCATTTCCATACATGTAACATGGTCAAAACATTGTGCTTCCTGTTCTGCTAGTGTTTCTGCACTGATTTTTTTGTATTTTGCATTAATACCTGATTCCAATCCATGTAAATCGGCCACGTCAATTAAATCTTCGCTTAAATCAATACCTAAGGCATCAGCTCCATTTTTGGCAAGACATTCGGTAAGAATACCACCACCACAGCCTACATCGACAATACGTTTGCCCTGAATATCGGCATAATCCTTAATAAATCGAATTCTAAGCGGATTAACATCATGTAAGGTTTTGAACTCACCTTGAGGATCCCACCAACGCCCAGCTTGTGAACCAAATTTATCAATTTCGTGTTGATGTACGTTTTCAGCCACTGTCATAATTCTATATTATTTGATTGATGTAACAGTTTACTATATTGCTAGGTTATTCGCTATTTGTTGATATATCGAAAGCTGGTTCACGACTAATCTGAGTCTCTCAATTCTTGAAAAATAAACTGCACTTATTGCTTAAATCCAAGATTTTGTTTTACTTGCTAAGGTTAAAATAAAATCAGTTTTAATTTCTAGTCTATTAGTACGTTGAATCTTGTTTTTGTATTTCTGCTTTTGCACGCCAAGCAAAAGGAGTCATTGGTAGTAAGGCAACTTGCAACAAATAACCGTTTACTGCTAAATTAAGTAAAGTCAGGGTACTTTGAGCAGATGTTTACGGTGTGTTTTTTGTGGGAGTATTAATGTACTAGGGTGAATATGGCTACTTGGCAGGGCAGGTAAAAGATAGAGTAAAAAGAGGGAGGGGGAGTAAAAAAAACCAGAGAGCCCCGCGTTTACTTAAATTAAGCAAAATAGAACAGAACTCTCTAGGTTAAATACGATAGATTATGAGTTTGACATGTTGAATGGCAAACGAATCAAAGTTATAGCGGATTTAGTTTAAAACTCAATTAAAATGGACAGATTTAGCTTTTTTGTATTTGTCTAACGCTTCTTCAGCTAGTCTGATTGCTTCAACCGTATCACCTGCTCTATATGCTTTACGTGATCTTTTTAGTTTCATGCTGCCTTTTTGTTTGTTTAAGTCAGCAGGACCACTGATAACAACAGATTTTGAAGCTTGTTTAGTTGCTTTTAACAAAGCACCAACCTTTTCAGCAGTATCGCCAGCTTTCATTGCTGCAATTGTTTGCTTATTTAAGTCTATAACATCAGCAAGTGTTTGAGCAGGAGCAGAAGCTTCCATTGCCATAACAGACTGCATAGATCCAAGCATTAAGATGCTAACAAATAAAGCAATGATTGATTTTTTTAATAAAGTCATTATAAATATACCTTGTAAAGTGGTTGTTAAAAAAAATGGGTACGAGTAAGTTCAGGTACACATTGAAAGCAAGTGTAGCATAAAAAAAGCAGGGTATTATTGAAAAAATTAATAACTTATAAAAATTACGGTTATTTATTTTCAGTTCATATTTTTTTGTTTCGCTGAATTTTATGTTTTTATTTAGAGAAACATGGGGCAATCTAAGGTAGAAATAAAGCACTATTTTTGAATAATAGGCATCAAGGTAAATAATAATTTAAAAAAGTATGAACAATTCCTCTGGTTTAAATAAATTAATATTTGATAATCGCTATGTAAAAGAATTACCTGCAGATTCTGAAAGCGAGAATTTTTGTAGACAAGTGAGTGCTGCCAGTTTTTCACGCGTTATTCCCACTAAAGTATCCAAGCCTTTATTGCTGGCATATTCAAGGGAAATGGCAGTAGCATTAGATCTTTCGGTTAGTGACTGTAACAGTGATTACTTTGCTCAGGTCTTTGCAGGAAATCAGTTGTTATCTGGAATGGATCCTTATGCCATGTGCTATGGTGGGCATCAGTTTGGCAATTGGGCTGGACAGTTAGGGGATGGTCGTGTAATAAATCTGGGAGAAATTATTAACTCAGAAAATCAGCGTTGGGTACTTCAGTTAAAAGGTTCTGGTTTGACACCTTATTCACGTAATGCTGATGGCTTGGCTGTTTTACGTTCTTCAGTTCGCGAGTTTTTATGTAGCGAAGCAATGTATCATTTGGGGGTGCCCACAACACGCGCATTAAGCCTGATTCTGACTGGCGAGCAAGTAGTACGAGATATGTTTTATGATGGTCGTCCTAAAGCAGAGCAAGGTGCAATTGTTTGTCGCGTATCCCCCTCATTTAATAGGTTTGGCAGTTTTCAAATTTATACAGCCCGAGGTGAGCTGGATTTATTACGAAAATTTGTTGACTTTACTATTCGAACAGATTTTCCTGATTTATTTGAAGAGTCTACATCATTAACCAAAACAGATTACCTTCATTGGTTTGAACAGGTGTGTCAGAAAACTGCGGAAATGATTGTGCATTGGCAACGTGTTGGTTTTGTACATGGGGTAATGAATACCGATAATATGTCTATATTGGGATTGACTATTGATTATGGGCCTTATGGTTGGCTTGATAATTACGATCCAGATTGGACACCCAATACCACAGATGCAGGAGAAAGGCGTTACCGTTATGGGCAGCAACCGCAAATTGCATTGTGGAATTTGGTGCAACTAGCCAAGGCTATTCATCCTTTAATAGAAGATACTGAGTTGATACAACAAGCATTGACTGTTTATAACCAGAGCTTTAGTCAAGGTTGGCAAAAGATGATGGCTGATAAACTAGGGCTTGATCACTTTGAAGCTGAAACGGACGAACAATTATGTCAGGACTTATTATCGTTATTAGCTGAAGTCGAAACAGATATGAGTATTTTTTATCGAAAACTAGCTTTATTAGATGTTGCTAATGTAGATGATCATTATTCGTTCGATCAATTACTAGAGATCATGGAAAATGCCTATTATCGAATTGAAGCACTCAATGACGATTATAAAGCAGGCATGGTTAATTGGATAAAACAATATAGTATTCGTGTTCTGAAGGATAATAAAACTCAAGCAGATAGAATACGGCAAATGAATAGAGTTAACCCAAAATATGTATTACGCAACTATTTGTCTCAACAAGCCATTGATAAGGCAGATCAAGGTGATTTTTCCTTGGTAAATGATCTGTTGGAAGTGATGAGAAGGCCTTATGATGAACAAGCAGATAAGGAGGAATTTGCAAAAAAACGACCAGAGTGGGCACGAAACAAACCAGGATGTTCTAGTTTGTCTTGTAGTTCTTAAAAACTGTTGATAACTTTCCACCCCTGCCATTTGTGCTTGGGCAGTGTTCAAAATGCTTATTTACTGCAAGTAAACTCCAGTTTCTGCGCTCCGTCCGTAGATAACGATTTTGAACAGATTCTTTGTTGAAGAAAACATTATTGTTTATTTATTGTTAGATTTCAGTAATAATCAGAATGTTGTATTTATGTAATTTTCTAGATTTTAATTTATTCAAAATAAAATAATAAAAGGGGTTTTTTTATGTTAGAAAATAATCAAGTTGCACCGGAATTTAATGCATTAAATCAAGATGAAAAAGAAGTTGCATTATCTTCCTGTAAAGGCAGTAAAAATGTGGTTTTATATTTTTACCCAAAGGATGACACACCAGGTTGTACTATAGAAGCAAACGATTTTACGGCATTGGCAGATGAATTTGCAGCGCTTTCTACCGCTGTTATAGGAGTCAGTAAAGATTCATCTCAAAGCCATACTAATTTTATCAAGAAATTTAATTTAAAATTAGATTTGCTAGCCGATGAAAGTGGTGAGATATGTGAAAATTATGGTGTTTGGCAAGAAAAAGTCAAGAATGGGGTGACAAAAATGGCTATTTTAAGATCAACTTTTATTATTAATAGGGAAGGTGTCATCGTTGAAGCTTGTTATGGTGTTAATCATCTGGGGCATGCACAAGCTGTTTTAGAAAGAGTACAGCAGTTAGTCTATAGAGGGAGGTAAAAAGTAACTGCTTGGTTATCCATGAATTGAAACAATTTTAGAGATGTAATATGAGTAATAAAGAATTGGTAGCAATACATGCTGCTAGGCAAGTTAAAGACGGTATGTTGGTAGGGCTTGGTACAGGTTCTACTGCTGACCTTTTTATTGTAGAACTGGCTAGACGAATAGTTGAAGAAAATCTAAAAATTACCGCAGTTTCCAGCTCTATTATCAGTCTATGTAAAGCACAACAGCTAGCAATACCGACAGTATCCATTGAGCAGCTTACGCGACTTGATCTATATGTCGATGGTGCTGATGAAGTAAGCCCTGATAATACGCTATTAAAAGGCCAGGGTTCTGATTTGGTCAGAGAAAAATTATTAGCCAGAGCCAGTGATCAATTTATAGTGCTGGTCGACCAAAGTAAAATGGTTGACCGTATAGGTGAACGGTTTCCAATTCCTGTTGAAGTGATGCCTTTTGCTTGGCAAATGGTTCAACAAGGGTTAGAAAAATTAGGCGGGAAAGGTGATCTGCGTAAAGCGGGCAATGGTTTGGCCGTTTCTTCTTATGGTAGCTTGGTGTTGGATGTGGCTTTTCAAGCGAATAAGAGCTGTGATGAAATGGATTTTATTCTGAACAGTATGCCAGGTGTGGTTGAACATGGCATTTTCCGAAATTTGGCAGATAATGTTTTGATGGCTGTCGATGGCGTGGTTCAGGAAATTTTAACTAAACACTAAAATTGTGAGCGGATTATAGTCCGCCAAGTATGACAAAATTAGTTATTGTTTAAAAGTGCGGACTGAAGTCCACTCTACAATATTTACCAAATAAAGCATCATTCAATTATTTATCAGATGGCAAAGCGTAATTAAGAAAATCTCGTAATTCTTTCAGGGAATCCATAGAAAAAGTGCCAGTAATCATGGAGATTTCTTTTGAAGCCCCTCGTCCCCTATGGTCTACCAAGGCACTATTATCCTCAATATAAAGAAAGTTATCATCTAATTTGAATAATGCTTCTTCTGGCATTATTTGCAGAGTGAGATATTCTTTAATTTCTTTTTCTTCTACATTGTTATGGTCACCAGTATGGATGGTAATTAATTTTCGAGTGTAAGTATTATCGTAATCAGATCGGTAGTCAGACGTGTTTTCATTTTCTTGATAATTATCTTCAAAAGATGTAATTGATTTTTTGCTGCCTAATTTTTTATCTTTGGCTATAGCTTCTTCAAGTACTTTTTTATAAGGACGTCTTATATTTAAGGCAAATTCAGTGGCATCTTGGTCTTTTTCGGTAGTCATTTAAGTGTTAGGGGTTGCTCTAAGGTTGGTATGAATCATAGTGTTTAAAGCCGTTGAATTCAAGTGGGTCAATCATTTCTTTTTTTGCTTGGCTCTATTATTAATAATATCTTCAACTACAGATGGGTCTGCTAATGTTGATGTATCTCCAAGGTTATCAATTTCATTTGCGGCCACTTTTCTCAATATGCGACGCATAATTTTACCAGAACGGGTTTTAGGTAGCCCAGTTGCCCATTGAATGACATCTGGGCTAGCAATAGGACCGATTTCTGTGCGGACTAATTGTACTAATTCTTTTGTTAGCGCATCGCTAGAACTTACACCACTATTTAAAGTAACATAGGCATAAATCCCCTGACCTTTAATATCATGGGGGTAACCAACTACGGCAGCTTCTGCAACATGTTCATGCAGTACCAGTGCACTTTCTACTTCAGCGGTTCCCATTCTATGACCTGAAACATTAATGACATCATCAACACGCCCCGTTATCCAGTAATAGCCATCTTTATCGCGTTTTGCCCCGTCTCCAGTAAAGTAATAGCCTGGGTAGCTGGCAAAGTAGGTATCAACATATCTCTGATGATCACCATAAAGCGTTCGGGCTTGTGATGGCCAAGGGTAATCAAAAACCAGAATGCCTTCACACTCGCCTTTTAAAACAAGTCCTTTGTTATCAACAATTTTAGGATTGATACCAAAGAAAGGCAGTGTGGCAGAACCTGGTTTTAAATCGGTTGCACCGGGTAAAGGTGTAATTAAAATAGCACCTGTTTCCGTTTGCCACCAGGTATCAACAATAGGACATTGAGCATTGCCAACAACATGGTAAAACCATTCCCAAGCTTCAGGGTTAATTGGCTCGCCAACACTGCCTAAAATACGCAGACTACTCCGTTTGGTGCGAGTTACATATTCATCACCTTGTGCCATCAGTGCTCTGATAGCAGTGGGCGCAGTATAAAAAATATTAACCTGATGCTTGTCGATAACTTGCCAAAAACGATCCGCTTCAGGATAAGTGGGAACGCCTTCAAACATTAATGTAGTGGCTCTGTTACATAAAGGTCCATAGATGATATAGGAGTGACCTGTCACCCAGCCAATATCAGCGGTACACCAGTAAATATCCCCTTGCTGATAATCAAAGACGTATTTATGGGTCATTGCTGCCATCAATAAATAGCCGCCAGTGGTATGTAAAACGCCTTTGGGTTTACCAGTTGAACCTGAGGTATAAAGAATAAACAAAGGATCTTCAGCATCCATTTCTTCAGCAGGGCATTGATCAGAGGCTTTTCCCATTGCCTGGTGATAGCAGACGTCTATTTCATCATTCCAGGCAACGGTATTACCGGTATTTTCGATGACGATTATTTTTTTTAGATTGGGGCAGCCTTGTGCAGCTTTGTCGGCATTTTCTTTAATAGCAATGGTTTTACCACCACGATAACTTTCGTCTGAACAAATCAAATATTGGCAATCTGAGTCAAGGATACGGTCTTTCAGTGCTTCTGCTGAAAAGCCACCAAAGACAATAGAATGAACAGCGCCAATACGAGTACAAGCCAGAATAACAGTGGCTGCTTCAGCAATCATCGGTAAATAAATACAGATACGATCGCCTTTTTTGACACCTTGAGACTTTAAGACGTTAGCAAATTTACAAACTTGTTGATGTAGTTCTTTATAACTAATTTTTTTATCTTTACTGGGATCATCACCTTCCCAGATAATGGCCGTTTGCTCACCATGAGATTGTAAGTGTCGATCTAGGCAATTGACACTAACATTAAGTTTACCGCCTTTAAACCAACTGATTTCGCCCTTGCGATAGTCAAATGTTACGGTCTCATCCCAAGGTTTGTTCCAGTGCAGAAATAATTCGGCTTGTTCTGACCAAAATGTTTCTGGATCATTAATAGATTGCTGGTAAAGCAGTTGATAAGTTTCGGCAGTAAAATGAGCCGACTGGGCTATATTAGCTTTTACAGGGTATATTTTTTCTTGTTCTGACATGGTTAAATTCCATCAATTTTGATACCACTCTAATAAATTCCTTGATTAATTGCACGTAATTTTTTTAATGGACTGGGGTGCCAGTTTTTGATACCCCATTGAATCATATTTTCCACAGAAGTTGTTTTAAGATTGGCGGGCGGGTTTTGTTTTAATAATGTGAGTAATAAGTATAATGTTTGTTCAGGGTTATCTAAAGATATTGCCTGAGCAAATGTTTGTTTGCTAAGTTTAATGCCTTGTTGATCAATTAATACTGGGATATGGCAATAAGCGGGGGAAGGGTAGCCCAGTATTTTCTGTAAAAAAAGTTGTTTGGGTGTTGAATCCAGAAGATCAAAACCACGTACAACATGGCTAATATTTTGCCTAAAATCATCAACAACTACAGCGAGTTGATAAGCAATGATATTATCTTTTCGTTTGACGATAAAGTCGCCGTGTTGTGCGCTTAATGAATGCTGATGTTGACCTTGAATTTCATCTTCAAAACATATCTTGATATCTGATGTTTTAATGCGTAGTGAATGAGCGGCATCTGCGTCAATTTGTTTTTTTAGACAATAGCCTGGATAAATAGGCTGCTTAGCTAGGCTTTTTCGTGAACAACTGCAAGGGTATGCTAGATTTTGTTCTAAAAACTGCTTTATAACTGTGTGATAGCTTGTTAAATGCTGGTTTTGATAAAAGATAGGGGCATCCCAGTACAAGCCATAGACTTGTAAGCTATCTATGATACTTTGAGTCGCACCTGCAACATTGCGAAAGGTATCTAAGTCATCAATACGTAGTAGCCATTTCCCCTGCTGTGCTTTGGCATGAAGGAAACTGGCAAGTGCTGCATATAGTGATCCCAGATGCAACGGACCGGTAGGTGATGGAGCAAACCGACCGATATAACTCATTGGCTGAGTAGAGAGGATTTATCCCATTTGTTTTTCTCTGATTTCATCCAGTGTTTTGCAGTCTATGCATAAAACGGCTGTAGGTCTTGCTTCTAAGCGACGGATACCAATGTCAATACCACAAGATTCACAAAAGCCATAATCACCCGATTCAATGTTTTGCAGCGACTCGTCAATTTTTTTAATGAGTTTTCGTTCTCTATCTCGGGTACGGAGTTCTATACTAAATTCAGATTCCTGTGTAGCTCTATCATTAGGGTCTGGAAAGTTAGCCGCATCATCTTGCATATGGTGAACAGTACGATCTACTTCTACCATGAGTTCCGATTTCCAGTCCTGAAGAATATTATCAAAATGTTTTAGTTGAGGCTTTCCCATATATTTTTCGCCCTTTTTTTCCTCATAAGGTGTAAAACTGAAAATAGTGTTGTCAGTTTGAGACTCAGTCATCCTTCTTATTCCTAACAAAATTTTGAAGTGCGCATTTTTATCAGAATAGAACAAGGATAGCAAGAAGTTTGTTATTATTTTGCTGATAAAAATAGACTAGGAGTGTATTGTGGTATGTCATCATGGTACTCGCAGGTAGCAAGTCGCATCTTTTCTAGTGTATTCTGCTTGTACTGATGTTTATAATTTGACAGGTGGTATTGAGACTGGAGCCATAGAGTGCGATAACTCTATTTTACGATATTAATAATAAAAATTATGTTAAAAGAATATTATTCAGGATCTGATAATTGTACAGCTATAACTGCCGAACAAGGGAGTTTGTTTGCAAAGGAAGTCGCGGGTGATTTTAATCCGCTACATGATGTTGATGCCAAGCGATTTTGTGTCCCGGGCGATTTGCTGTTTGCTATTGCTTTAGAAAAATATGGTTTAAGTAAAACCATGAATTTTAAGTTTACAGGCATGTTAGGGCACAATATCACATTGGATTTTCCTGTCACTGAAGATGATCATTTTGATATCAACGGCAGTAATAATAAAACCATTATGAAAGTTGCAAGGGATGGGGATAAAATTACAGATGATGTAATGATAGATGCTTTGATAAGAGATTATGTCGAGTTTTCTGGACATAACTTTCCTTACGTTCTGGTGCCTTTAATGAAACAGCAAAATGGCATGATTAATCTGACCAGGCCTTTAGTCATGTACGACAGTATGTGTTTGGAATTTAATCATTTAAATTTTACTCATCCAAAAGTAGAAATGCTGGAACCTGAATTAAGTATTAATGGGAAACGCGGCGATGCGTATTTACATTTTCAGATAAAATCAGATGATGAAGTGGTAGGGAAAGGCTATAAAAAAATTGTTATCAGCGGTATACGTGAGTATGAAGAAGGTTCTATGCAAGACTTTGTAGATAATTATCTGGCTAGGAAAGATGCTTATTTGGAAGCAGTAAGGATGTAATTTTTCAATAAGTTCCTGTATATGATTGAGTTCATTCCTAGGTACTTTTAGTAGCAAGCTACTATTAAGCTAACGTGCAATAAATAAACACCCCAGCTTGCACAAGATTTTTATTCATCGTACTTAGCCCATTTTATTGTATTCTTATGTTTATTTATTCCCTACCCATTTTGTTTAGTCACATACAGATTGGATCGCCGATAGAATTATTATCTATAGTTTTAGTTTTAACGACTGTGTTGTATATAGTGACGGTTTTTGATCCCTCTTATGTAGGAGAAGGAGGGCCTCTATTTGGTCTGAGTTTATATCGTTATTTACTCTATGCATGGATAGGTCATTTAAAACTCTGGGTGGTTTTTTGGCCGTTTTTTATATTGCTGAATATCAGTTTATTTATCACAGATTGGTTGGCGACAGGTGGAAAATTTACTGTGTCTAGCTGGGATGAAGTTCATTTTGTTTTAGCCACACCCATTGTTTTCTGGACAATTATTGTCTGGCGGAATTCAATCAATACCCACTTACCTTTAACTGGGGCACTGGCTCGTTTAATGGTTTTACTGGTCTATTTTGAATTTGCTTTAAAGTTATTAATCAGGAAAGATTATCCGCGAATATTCTTTGCTTGCCAGGATATTTTATTAGATTATGCAGCTTGTTTTTAGTAGAGGGTTATTAGATGAGACCTCAGATATGACAACTATTAACCTGCAATAATAAAACCAGTAGTCATTCTCATGGCATAGATTTACATGGGGTAACTGGCTCAGGTGGTGGTAAAGCAGTTACTGAGGTTGAATCTGGTGAAACAAAAACCTTGAAGTAGGATAGCTATACCAATACACAGCGTTATCCAAAGTGTTAGGCATTATTCAAACCCGCGCATATTATGCTGCTTCTCTGTCATTTGTTAATCCTTGGTTTTCGGGTCAAAGCATTTTCCAATTAGATTTAATTCAGTATTCATCTGCTCAGTGGATAAAGTTTCTAAGGGTAATGCCAGCATGGCTTCAACACGTTGTTTTAAGATTGCAAAAGTCTGCTCAAAAGCGCTGATAATTTCTGCTTCTGTGCCTTGGGTATGGCCAGGGTCAGATACGCCCCAATGTGCCTTGGCTGCATTAGACAGATAAACAGGGCAGGATTCTCCTGCTGCGTTATCACATACAGTGATGACAATATCCATAACTTGATCTTCATAGTATTCCCATGACTGACTTTGATAATCGCCAGTAGGAAAATGATGACGCTTTAATGTCGCCAAAGCACCTGTATTGATTTTGCCGATGGGGTGACTACCCGCAGAAAAGGCTTGAATTCGACCTTGACCCAAATAATCAAATAAAGCTTCTGCCATAACACTACGGCAGGAGTTACCAGTACAAATAACAAAAACATTTAACATGATAGTTCCTTAACAGTATCTAATATTTAGCAACAAGACGATTTATTACTGGATTTAACAGGGAACACAAGCAAAAGGGTTTTCGCCATCTGATGGTGCTTGTTGTTGATTAAAGGTGGGTAGCTCACTCAGGGGGTATGGAAGGACTCCCAAGTAATACCCTGTGTCCCCATGATCCAATGTTTATCGGACTGTGAATAACAACAAGCAACACCTTCTTGCGCTTCAATGGGGGCTTGGCTGGCCTCTTTATGCAAGACATATATCATCCTGAGGATTTTATTTTAAATAAAAACCTCTTCTAATTGAAGCCTATTCTGTTTGTGGAGATATTGACTTTGGTTAAATTCTTTTATTGCTTAATTGGAACTGATTTTGAAGATATGATTAATTTAATGGGCTATAAATTAAAGTTAAATTGGAATCTCCCATCTGCGCCGTCTCGTACCTTCGTCCTTGAACCGGAGGGTTCAAGTGGAGGCTTTATTAGTAAATCAGGCTTCCCGTAAAACAGGCATGCACACCATTACTAGAATCAACTTCCGAGGTAAAAACAGGTTCAGGAAACACCCAGTACTAATCGAACGCTACAGGAGATATAACTTGTATTCTACTAGATTTAATGATTTTCTAAAGCGTTTTCTATCTTACGACGCAAATTAGCTAATTTAGAGGAGATACTGCTAATAGGTGCGATAGTTTTATTTCTTTGAGCAAGATGAAGCTCATTAGCTAAGTTTAAAGCAGCCATCACGGCAATTCTATCTGTGCCATTGACTTTGCCTGAAGCACGAATTTCACGCATTTGCTGGTCAAGTTTTTGCGCTGAACGTATTAATGTTTCTTCTTCGTCTACGGCACAGGTTACGCGGTAATCTTTTCCTAGAATATTAATTGAGACAGGGTGGGGTTTTGTATTTGTGTTCATGCACCGTGTTCCATAGATTTTAAGCGGGTAATCATTGCTTCCACTCGTGTTCTTGCTAGTGTGGTTTTTTCTAAAAGTTTAGCCCTTTCTCTAACCAATTCATCCTGTTTAACTTTTAAACTAGAATTTTCTTTTTCGGTGGATTCATATTTTTCGATCAATAGATCAAGCTTTTCTTCAAGATATTTTAATTCTGATGAAGAACCATTTTCTAAATCGGACATGCGTTATTCTTCAATGGTGATTTTTATTCAAAATATTAATGGATTAAACAGTTTTGTAACATTCCTGTTTGTGTTTAACAATGGTAGCATAAGCAGACTTTTTTTTTAGTTTTGTTATTAATAATGGCTTATTTAACGATTACCAAGATTTTTCAGAAAAATGATTCGGGTTTATCTGCAGCAGAAGCGCATGGGCTGGCAACGGGAATGCTTTGTATAAATAATAAAATAGAGGAAGCTATTTGGCTAGCTGAATTATTTGAACAGAATGTAACACTTCTTGATGATGATAAAACTGTGTTGATTGCACTTTTTGAACAGACTAGGAAGTTATTGAATGCAGAAGAAAATATGTATCGATATGATCTTTTTCTACCTGCCGATGACGAACCTTTGCAATATCAGTTAGAAGCGATAAGTTCTTGGTGTGAGGGTTTTTTATTTGGTGTTGGACACAGTCAATCATCTGTTGAGTGGCCTAGAGAAATCAAAGGAATTTTGAATGATATTGTTGAGTTTACAAAACTGGATACAGATGTGGATGATGAAATGGATGAAGAAGAAAAGGATGAACATGAAACTGCACTAATAGAAATTCAGGAATATTTAAGAGCAGCTGTTAATATAGTGAAAGATGAATTGAGTGAAGTAATATTTAAGAAATGAATCAAAACGAATTTAAAAAACGTCGTAAAACATTAATGCAGCAAATAGGCGAAGGTAATATTGCATTAATTGCTAGTGCATCCAATCATGTAAGAAACAGAGATGTTGAGTTTCCTTTTAGACAAGACAGTGATTTCTATTATTTAACAGGGTTTAGTGAGGCCAATTCATTGGCTGTGTTTATTCCTGGCAGAGAACAAGGCGAGTATATTTTATTTTGTCAGGAATATGATGAAAAAAAAGCATTATGGGAAGGGGCGCATGCTGGACTAGAAGGAGCAACAACACATTACCAAGCGGATGATTCCTTTCCTATTGATGATATGGGAGATATTTTACTTGGATTGTTAGAGAACAAAAGTAAGGTGTATTACCCCATGGGTAGGGATGGCGAATTAGATCATCAAATTTTAGAATGGATCAATCATTTAAGAAGGCAATCAAGGAATGGTGTGAATGCACCGGGTGAATTGGTTTCACTGGAGCATATTTTGCATGAAATGCGACTCTTTAAAAGTTCAGCAGAATTGAAATTAATGCGTAAAGCGGCTGAAGTCTCTTGTCAGGCACATTTTAGAGCGATGCAGACCTGTAAACCGGGAATGTATGAATACCAAGTGGAGTCAGAAATTGTCTATGAATTTATGCAGCAAGGACTTCGCGCTGTTGCCTATCCATCCATTGTGGCTGGCGGTAAAAATGCTTGTGTACTACATTATGTGGAGAATAAGGATAAGCTAAAAAAAGGGGATTTATTATTGATTGATGCTGGCGTTGAATGTGAGCACTATGCCTCAGATATTACCCGTACATTTCCAGTGTCAGGTAAGTTTAATACAGCACAAAAAAAATTATACCAATTAGTGTTGGATACTCAGTATGCTGCGCTAGAACAGATTAAACCAGACTTACCCTGGAATAAAGCGCATGATGTCTCTGTTGAAGTTATTACCAAAGGATTAGTTGAGTTAGGCTTGTTGAAAGGACGTATTTCTAAACTGATAAATGATGAAAAGTATAAACAGTTTTATATGCATAGAATTGGTCATTGGTTAGGCATGGACGTGCATGATGTTGGCGATTACAAATTAGATGATGAATGGCGTTTACTTGAGCCAGGTATGGTATTGACTATCGAGCCGGGTTTGTATATTCCAAAAGATTGTATGACAGTCGATGCTAAATGGCGGGGTATTGGTATTCGAATTGAAGATGATGTCCTAGTGACAAAACAAGGGCATGAGGTTTTAACACAGAGTCTTATTAAGGAAATTGATGAAATTGAAAGTTTAATGCAGATCAATTAATGCAATACGATTATGATATTTTAATTGTAGGTGGTGGGCTGGCAGGTAACTGTTTGGCTCTTGCCTTAAAGGAATCAGGATTACGAATTGCCTTGGTTGAAGCGAGTAGTAGAGAGCAACAAAAGCAATCACCCACAGGTGACAGAGCTTTGGCATTGTCTGCTGGCACTGTTAAATTATTGCAGGCTCTGGATGCCTGGGATGGGGTTAAAGAATATGCGACAGCCATTAAAAATATTCATATTTCAGATCGTGGACATTTTGGTAAGGCACGTTTATCTGCTAAAAAAGAGGGAGTAGAAGCATTAGGATATGTGATTAGTGGCAGAAATATAGAAGGGCATTTAGCCGAGTTAGTTGAGAAGGCAAATATTAAGCAAATATGTCCTGGGCGTATTTTAGGTTTAATTTCGGATAGGGATGCTGTGCATGTGAGTTTAAAGGAAACTGATAAGCCAATGAGTTTGTCGGTTAAATTGCTTGTCGGGGCTGATGGAGGGCAATCGACAGTACGCAGTTTGCTAGAAATTCCACGACACATTACCCAGTATCAACAGACTGCATTAATTACCACGGTTAGATCCTCAATACCTCATAATAATACGGCATTTGAACGCTTTACTGAATCAGGGCCTTTGGCTGTATTGCCAGTAAACAATGAGGAATGTTCTATAGTCTGGACACGGACAGAAGAAGATGCAGAAGATTTAATGTCGAGTACTGAGGCTGAGTTTTTACAACAACTACAACAATGTTTTGGCTATGTATTAGGTGGATTAACATTATCATCTCCTCGTAGAGCATTTCCTTTAAGTCTTATCCAAGCAGAAAATATGGTATCAGGAAGGACGGTTATTATTGGCAATGCAGTACACCAGCTTCATCCTGTTGCTGGGCAGGGTTTTAATCTGGGGATGAGGGATGTTGTGCAACTGGCAGAAATGTTAGTAGAACAACAGCAAAAGAAGGCAGACATTGGTGGTGCAAGTTTTTTACAGCGATATGTCGAGCTAAGAGAAAAAGATCACAAACAGACTATTCAATTTACTGATGGTCTGGTCAAAATATTTTCAACAGACTGGTTACCATTGGCAGCAGCCAGAAGTATTAGTCTGGCGGTGCTGGATCATATCCCCTTTGCTAAATCGATGTTGGCAAAACATGCTATGGGTTTAGCAGGAAGATTGCCACGAATTGGACATAGACGATGAATATGCAAAAGCAAAAACGCTTTGAAGTGATTGTGGTTGGTGGTGGCCTAGTCGGTGCAACTACAGCATGTGCTCTGGCACAGAGTGGTATTGATGTGGCACTGATGGATATGTTTAATCCACAAAGACAATGGACAGATGATTCAGTCGATTTACGTGTTTCTGCTTTAACCAAGGCATCACAGAATATTTTAGAAACCCTGGCTGTGTGGAAGGGTATGGTCGAACGTGGTGTGAGTCCCTATAAAGATATGAGAGTATGGGATGCCAAAGCGAATGGTGAATTACACTTCGATTGCGCTGATACCGAATTTAATGCGCTGGGACATATTGTTGAAAACCGAGTCACAGTGGCTTCTCTATGGGATAAATTAGAAACATTATCGTGCGCAACTTGCATTACTGATGTAAAGGTTTCTCAGATGCAGTTAACGCAAAATGGTAGAACAATCTTGCTGGAAGATGGTCGTCAATTTGATGCAGAGTTGGTGATTGCTGCAGATGGTCGAGATTCATCCTTACGTTCTATGGTGGGAATTGATGTCACAGGCTGGTCGTATAAGCAGGATGGATTGGTAGCAACGATAAGTACAGAAAATAGTCATCAAATGACAGCATGGCAACGGTTTTTAGATGAAGGGCCTTTAGCTTTTTTACCCTTGCGAAATGGGCAGTGTTCCATTGTCTGGACCTTGGCCAGCGATACTGCAAAAGCTTATCTGCAACTGAGTGAGCAAGATTTTTTAAAGCAATTAGAGCAAGCCTCAGCCGGTATTTTGGGGGGTATGTTAAAAACCAGTTCCAGAGCAGCATTTCCTTTGCGTTTTCAATATGCTAAGCAATATACAGAAAACCATTTTGCATTAGTAGGGGATGCAGCACATGCCATGCACCCTCTGGCAGGGCAAGGTGCTAATGCAGGTTTACTAGATGCGGCAGCATTGTCCGAGTTGGTGATAAAAACAAAACGTGCCGATAGACCTCTAACAAGCGCAAAATATTTACGCCAATATGAACGCTGGCGCAAAGGGGATAATTTATTAATGATGAGTAGCATGGAACTTATCAATAAAATTTTTGCGATTGATGCGTTACCTTTGATTTCTCTACGTTCAGCAGGAATGAACCTGATTAACAAAACTTCAGCGGTTAAGGCTTTATTCAACAATCATGCGATGGGCTTGAGAGATGACTTGCCTTTGTTAGCAAAAAAACAACGGTGTTGGTGATATTATTTAATCTAAATGGCTTGTTTTTCTGGTTGTTGGCAAGTGTTTGATCTATACTTGCTTTTGATACATTTTGGATCAGCGTTATTGGGGTAGATGCCCACTGGATTCTGATGTGCTTTTGTTAATCAGTGATAAATGAGGAGATGTTATGTCGGAAATAATTTTTATTTTAATCATTCTATATATTGCTTATGTGATTAAAACAAGTTGCAACGAAAATAAAGAAACAGGGCTGAGCTTTTTAGGTTCAAAGGAAGAAGTCAGTGAAACTAAGGAAAGTATTGAGGTCGTTAAAAAGGAGCAGCCTGCTCCCAAAAAGATTAAACCCGTGGCTGATAAAGTTATGCCATTGAGTGATGGAAAAAAAATACCGAGTGGTAATTTACGTAACCCAGAAACAGGTGAAGAGGCTAAAATGGCTAATAGCTATCGCATGAGCAAGCGCTGGATTAAAGATGCATTGGTTGCAGAAGGGTTATTAGATAAGGTTTATAAACCAGCAGAAGTAGATGAAGCCAAGAAAATAGAAATTAATTTGGCTTTCGAAAAATTATTACAAATGGATAAGTATAAGTAAACAAAACAGATACAAGAAAAGAGACTGAAAAAAGGGGATTTATCCCCTTTTTTATTTGATGGCCTGGATTAATTTGATCATGCTACCACTGGCAGGGTCTAGTAATACTTTTTCGAAGCCACAGGATTGAACACTTTTTACCGTTTGCCGATTAATATTGGCACCAAATAGTGTGGATACTAACGGGTTCATAAACTGCATCATTTTTGCCATGATGTTATTGTCACTTAATACATGTTCCAGTAATAAAACCTGACCGCCTGGTTTACACACTCTATAAAGCTCCTGTAAACCTTTGATGGGTTGAGGGACAGAGCAAAATACAAAGCTAGCAATAACGGTATCAAAACTGTTATCGGCATAACATAAAGACTGTATATCTATCAGATTTAGATCAACGTTAATATGCTTACGATGCTTCTTTTTCTCTGCCAGTGCCAACATCTTCTCACTAAAATCAATGGCTGTAATTCGTGTGTTTGGAGGGTAAAAAGGAAAGTTTTTTCCAGTACCAACACCAACCTCAAGAATATGTTGACCTTCAATCTTCTTCCATAATATTTCTCGCCACTGATTAAAAGACAGACCTTCTAATAAGCCTCCAAAGCTATCAAAAAAAGGTGCAATACGATTGTATCTGTGTTTGGTTTTTTCATGCTCTGTTTGCATACTAAATCCTCTTATATCATTTATTTTTGAAAATGGCATTAAATTCACCGAACTATTTTTCTTGATATGGAGATGAATTAAATTCAGGTGATTCAGTAAAAACAGTGCAGAAATAAAAAGCATTTGCGGATGTGCATACCTGACACATACCTACTTGGGAGGGTCTCATAATTTTGAACATATTGAAGAAGCCTTGCAGGTGATTGAAAGCTTAATAAATCTTTAGTCCTAAGTATAATTAATTTAACTTATTTTTTGTACTGAAGCCTTTCAAAATCTCTTCCAGTGGTACCAGATTCATTTTTACTCTGAACAGCACGTCATGATTATGAAGCAAACCATAGCAGTCATAAGTTCTTACTTGAATATCAGTTTGGTTTAATGTGTTAGCATTGGATTCTGGGTGTTGTTTAACTAAAATATAAAGTTTGTCATCGTTTTTTAATCGGTTTAAATGAGAGCGATCAATGGACAATTCATGTGAGGTATAAACCATGGGGTTGCGCTTAAAATCATGATTTTCCAATTGTGCTTTTTCTAGTAATGCGCCTGAAACTAGGCTACATGGAAATACTTCCGAGTAATTGGCAGTATGGGCTAATTCATCAAAATAATCAGCTTGTTCTGCTAAAGAACCTGATAAGAAGTTTTTTGCATTTCCATTGTTAAGGAATTTTCGTTTAAGAAAGTATTCAGTACCTAGAATAAATGTTTTATCGGGGATAACATTTAAATTAGGTAGTTGTTTGAATTGTGTATCAGCTAAAAACAGCGGGGTTTGAGTTTCTTTTTTAAAGCCTAATAGTAGTGTTTCTTTCTCTGATTTTATGGCAATTCGATTGCCTAAAGTTAACTGAGGAATGGTTTTTATTAAAGTCTTTTTTATCTCTAAATAAAAAGGTGTGGTGGGTTTTAGTGGATTAATAAAGGTAATTTGATAATTACTAAAACGTAAACCGTTTTCAGAAATAATCTGGTTTTCGTGATGTGTTTCTCGATATAAACGCATTTGGTATTCAATAAAGGTGTTGAGTTGAAAACCAAGAACAATAGGCCCTTTAAAAGGATTATGGTTAATCTGTAACCATTTGTGTTTATCATGGAATAGATTGAAATCATCCGAAGCATTACGCGCTACTTCGATATGTATTTGTTCAAACTGGAATAATTTGTTTTTCATTAAGCAAAGGTAAATTTTAATTAAGTGTTTGTTCAATAAAGTCAGAGGCAATGTTCGGTTCATTGACAGTTTTACCAAACTAAAAACTTATGGGCAGGTCAAAACCCATGCCATACATATAATTATAAAGTGCTTTTTTTCAGCTCTAAGCCTAATACTGTTTTCAAAAATAAGTGATATAATCTAGCACCCATTTTTGCACATTCTGAATTCATAAAAAATATAAAGCTTATCAATAAGTAAGCTTAGATTTTTTATAAACACACAATACACAAAAAATAGGCACTATATCACACCATTTATTCTTGAATAATGGCACAGCATATATAGCATATTGTGACCAGAATTAACGAGGTCAATAAAGCTAATATCATTTTTGCCAAATAAGACATTTTCATTGGGCACTATAAGCTTGACAAAGAAAATGTTGACTATGATCATCTTGATGTGGCAACGATCCTTGAAAATTTATCGACTTTATATCGGGCAAGCAACAGAATAAGTGAAGAGGAACTGTCAGAGAGTCGTGCCATGAAACTGATGGAATGCGTTAAAATTTTTCATTAAAGTGTGTGAGTTAAGATCAAAAAAATACAATCTGTTATTTGTTAATTAATGCTACACTGAAAAAAAACTGGATGACCTGTATGCAATTAACTGTTGTCGCGTTAGGAAATAAGACTACTCACTTTATCGTTGAAATTTTAACGGCTGTTTCTAGTTGTCGTTGCCATGTTGTGGAGCTTCGATCATCACATTTAGCGCAAACAACGGCTTCTTATCTGTTAATAGAAGGGGAATGGAATCATATTGCCAAACTAGAATCCATATTGGATACTCTGCAAAAGAAACTTGAGATTACTATTAAAACCTTAAGAGCAGAAGCTAATTCAGTCATTAGCGGAAGTATTCCTTATGTTCTGGAAACTATTTCAGTGGATCGTAATGACATAATAAAAAGCATTACTTGCTTTTTATTAGAACGAGACCTTGATATTGAGGAGATTAATGCCAGTTGTTATCAGGCACCTTATATACAGACCCCCATTTTTTCAACTAAATTTATCTTGTTAATTCCTCCAGAAGTCAGATTACTTGCTCTACGCGAAGAGTTTCTTGATTTTTGTGACCAGTTGAATATTGATGCCATTATAGAACCGATAAAACGATAATATGACAGACATAAGTATAGGTAGCCCCATACCTGATTTTGAAGCCGATGCCACAGATAGCATTAACTTTAAACTTTCCACTTATTTAGGAAAGAAAATTATCATTTATTTCTACCCTAGAGATAACACCCCTGGTTGTACCCAGGAAGGAAAGGACTTCAGAGATAATATAGAACAATTTAATGATTTGAATACTGTTGTTTTTGGTGTTTCCAGAGATAGCGTTAAAGTTCATCAAGGCTTTAAGCAGAAACAGAATTTCCCTTTTGAATTACTGTCAGACAAAGAAGAAAAACTCTGCCAGTTATTTGATGTGATTAAAATGAAAAACATGTATGGCAAACAGGTAAGAGGTATAGAGCGAAGTACTTTTCTGATTAATGAAGAAGGTGTTCTTATTTATGAATGGCGCAAGGTGAAGGTGAAAATCCATATAGATGAGGTTTTACAGAAACTTAAAGAAATAGGGTAAGGAGATTTATTGATGGCGTTATTGAGTGATTAAGGCGGTAAAACAGAAAAAACGCTGTCATGTTCTTGATACCAATGTGTTGATTCATAACCTTGGGTATTATGTCACGGAGAATTTTTAAAAGAGTGTTACTGGCTAAATGGTTGTCTGTTTTAAATTCAAAATGAAGTGTCTAAAGGTGTCTCTACCAATGTTGGCGGCCATGCATTGAGTATGGCTTTAACCGCTGTTGCCAGTGGGATTGCAAAAAACACACCCCAAAACCCCCACAATCCACCAAAAAATAAAATAGCGATGATGATAGCGACAGGGTGTAGGTTGACCGCTTCAGAAAACAGTAAGGGTATTAAAATGACACCATCAATGGCCTGAATAATTGAATATGCAATGGCTACATACATAAATTCATCAGCGGTAAATCCCCATTGCATAATGGCTACGCCAAGTACAGGGAATGTTACTAAAGTGGCACCTATATAGGGTATAACAACGGACAAACCCATGAGTACGGACAATAACATGGCGTAATTTAAATCTAAAAATGTGTAGGTTATATAGCTGGCAGAAGTAAGAATGATGACTTCTGCAAACTTCCCACGCACATAATTTGCAATTTGAATATCCACTTCTTTCCAGACCTGTATTGTTAAACTGCGATCTCGTGGTAAAAACTTAACAAACCAGGTAATCAGTGTGTTTTTGTCTTTTAGGAAGAAAAAGACCATCATAGGCACAAGAAACAAATAAACAATGGCAGCGACTAAGCCAGCAAAGGATGATGCAGAGTTTGAAATTAAATCTTGACCATAATGAATCAGTTCATTTTGAATTGAAGCCATGATTTCAATGATGCTGTTTTCAGTAATAAATTGAGGATGTAATTCGGGTAGGCGCATGATTTCTGCTTGCGCTCTTTTGATCATTTCAGGGATTTTTTGTACTAATTGCACGGTCTGAGTAGAAATCATCGGCATTAATACAAAAAGAAAAAGACCTAGACAGGTTAGAAAGCCAGAGAAAACTATATAAACAGCGGCAATACGAGGTAACTTTTTCTCTAGTTTTTCAACAATTCCAAGTAGAAGATAGGTCAACACAATAGAAGCAAAAACGGGCATTAATATGTCTGATAAACTATAAATCAGAATAAAACCAATGATAAGAATCAGTGCTAAAGCAACTGCTTGAGAATTAGGCAGGATACGTCTGATTCTGTCTTTGAAATAGCGAAAGTTTGAAAAATCAGCTTCTGTGTTCATAGATAAGGTTTTTATTATTTTTTCGCATTCTACCTTAAATACTGATTCTTGGTTTTTTTTAAAAATACTAATATTTTCATAATTCTCTCCTTTTCCTAATATATTAGGTGAGGCGCATCCTTAATTTATCTTGAAAAATAGAGATTGCAAAAAGTAACAATTTTAAGCGATAATCCTCGGCTAATTTTACAAAAAGTAATGCTAATAGAGATCGATTTTGATCTTATGCACACCTCTATTAATTCATGACTGGCATCTATATGCTTAAAATATTTGATAATTTCGTTGAAAATCTTGTCAATAGCCCACTATTAACTGCATTTTTCGCCTTATTCTCAAACATTTTAAAGGTATATCTACTCAGTCATAATTAATAGTTGACACAGATTTGGAATAACTATGAAAAAAACCATGTACGAAAAGATCTGGGATAGCCACCTTGTGGTAGAGGCACCAGGTCAAGCTCCTTTAATTTATGTAGATCGCCACTTAATGCATGAAGTGACTAGCCCTCAAGCGTTTGAAGGTTTAAGAGTGGCAAATCGTAAAGTACGTAATCCTCATAGTATTTTAGCGACTATGGACCATTGCGTGCCTACTAAAAACAGAGACCTTCCTATTGCAGACCCCATTGCTAAAAAACAAATTGAAACCATGGCAGATAACTGCAAAAGCAATGGTTTAAATCTTTACGATATGAAAAACCCTAATAATGGTGTTATTCATGTAGTAGTGCCTGAACATGGCTTTGTACACCCGGGTATGGTAGTGGTTTGCGGAGATAGTCATACGGCAACACATGGTGCTTTTGGTGCGCTGGCATTTGGTATTGGTACCTCGGAAGTAGAACATGTGATGGCGACTCAAACCTTACCGCAGCAAAAATCTAAAACCATGTTGATTCAAATAGATGGTGAACTATCAAAATATACTTCCGCAAAAGATATAGCATTGACGATTACTGGCAAGATTGGTACTGCTGGTGGAACAGGGCATGTCATGGAATATGCAGGTAAAGCGATTAGCAAGCTTTCAATGGAAGGTCGTATGACCTTATGTAATATGGCTATTGAAGCGGGAGCGAGAGCAGGGTTAGTTGCACCTGATCAAAAAACTTATGATTATCTGAAAGGGCGTGAATTTACTCCAGTTGGCGATAATTGGAATAAAGCATTGGCTTATTGGCAAAGTTTAGTGACAGACGAAGGTGCGCAGTACGATACTGTTGTTGTATTAAATGCGGATGAAATTGAACCACAAGTGACCTGGGGGACTTCTCCAGAACAAGTGACAGGGGTAACAGGTTTAGTGCCAGCACCTAATGATTTTGATGACGACATTAAAAGTGAAGCTTGTGCTAACGCCCTGGAATACATGGGGTTAACAGCCCATACAAATATCACTGATATTCCTGTTGATTTGATTTTTATTGGCTCTTGCACCAATGGACGTATTGAAGATTTTCGGATTGCTGCTGAAGTAACTAAAGGAACTAAGGTTGCAGATAATGTCATGGCTATTGCCGTTCCTGGCTCCTACCATGTAAAAGAGCAAGCGGAACAGGAAGGGCTGGATAAGATTTTTATCGATGCTGGTTGGGAATGGCGTGAACCAGGTTGCTCTATGTGTTTGGCTATGAACGGAGATGAATTAACTGTAGGTCAACGTAGCGCATCCACTTCAAATCGAAATTTTGAAGGTCGACAAGGTAAAGGTGGGCGAACTCATTTGGTCTCCCCTGCAATGGCAGCTGCGGCGGCGGTTGCTGGTCATTTTGTTGATATTCGTAATCTTTAGGAGCATTGGAAAATTATGGAGCCGTATAAAAAACACCAAAGCATTGCTGCATTAATGAAGCGTAGTAATGTAGATACTGATCAGATTATTCCTAAGCAATTCCTGAAAAAAGTTGAGCGTACAGGTTTTGGAAAACATTTATTTCATGACTGGCGTTTCAATGATGATGGCAGTGATAACGCTAATTTTGAATTAAACAAACCCACTTTTACTGGTGCCAAAATTCTGCTGGTAGGAGATAACTTTGGTTGTGGTTCATCCAGAGAACATGCCCCGTGGGCTATTGCTGATTATGGCTTTAACACTATAATTTCTAGTAGCTATGCTGATATTTTTTACAATAACTGTTTTAAAAATAGCATATTGCCGATTAAAGTGGATAAGCAAAAGTTAGCTGAGTTAATGGATGAGGTTGCAGCAAATGAAGGCGTGACTTTTGTGGTTGATTTGGAAAACCAGCAATTAATTACACCTGCGGGTAATGGCTTGACTTTTGATATTGACCCTTTTCGTAAAGAAAATTTGTTAGCAGGTTTTGATGATATTGGTTTAACACTAAAGCATATTGATAAAATTGATCAATACGAAGAAAAACACAAACAAGCTTATCCTTGGCTTTGGAATTAATAGCAGATTATGGGGTGGATTAGCGATAGTGTAATCCACCTTGATTTATAATACCGTTTTCAAAAATAAATGGTATAACCGTCGGATAAGGCTTATTCAACCTACAACTAGAGGTTAAAAATAATAAACATGTCTTCACAAGCTAGACATATTCAGTTAATGGACACCACGCTACGCGATGGAGAACAGACCCAAGGTGTGTCTTTTGCTCCCGATGAAAAGGTCAGTATCGCTAAGGCATTACTACAGTTATTAGGTGTGGATCGTATTGAAGTGGCTTCTGCACGCGTATCAGAGGGTGAAAAACAAGCGGTTTCCCAGATTAATGAATGGGCTAGAGAAGAGGGTTTTGACGGTTGTGTTGAAGTACTGGGTTTTGTGGATCATACTCGCAGTGTAGACTGGATTCTGGAAGCGGGTGGCAGTGTCATAAATCTGTTAACCAAAGGCAGTGAAAAGCATTGCCGAGATCAGTTAGGGAAAACACGGAAACAACATACAGACGATATTTTAAAGACCGTTAATTATGCTTTAAGTAAAGGCTTAACGGTTAATGTCTATCTGGAAGACTGGTCCAACGGTTATCACGATAATTGTGAGTATGTATTCGCTGTAATGGATAGTCTGCAAAAATCAGGTATTACTCATTTCATGTTACCTGATACTCTAGGTGTGCTATCGCCAGAAGAAGTGTTTGATAGTCTCAGCGATATGTGTAGCCGTTATCCAGACATTCAATTCGATTTTCATCCGCATAATGATTATGGTTTGGCAACCGCCAATGTGATGGCGGCAGTTCGTGCTGGTATTAATGCAGTTCACTGTACAATCAACTGTTTAGGCGAGCGTGCAGGAAACGCATCTCTAGCACAAGTCGCCGTGGTACTGAGTGATAAGATGAAAATGAATGTATCCATTGATGAAAGTCAACTAGTGCGCACCAGTAATTTAGTAGAAAGTTTTTCTGGTAAACGGGTAGCAGCAAATGCACCTATTGTTGGTGCCGATGTGTTTACTCAGACAGCGGGTATTCATGCGGATGGTGATCAGAAAGGCGATTTATATAAAAGTGTATTATTTCCTGAACGCTTTTCACGTATTCATAGCTATGCGCTAGGAAAAATGAGTGGCAAAGCCTCCTTGAAAAAAAATCTGGAATTATTAGAGCTGGAGTTATCTGAGGAAAATCAGAAGAAAGTTTTGGAACGCATTGTAAAACTAGGTGATTCAAAACACAGTATTACTACGGATGATTTACCAATTATTATTGCTGATGTGCTGCAAAGTAAAAGTTATCAACATATCAAACTATTGAATTGTTCTATTACCAGTGGTCTGGATCTGGAAGCAACCGTGAGTATTCGGGTAGACATAAAAGGTGAGATTCATCTGGCTTCTGGTTCTGGCAACGGTGGCTTTGATGCTTTTATTGATGCTATCAATAAAGTCTTAAAATTACATAATTATACTTTACCAGCCTTGCTGGATTATGAAGTAAGAATACCGAAAGGAGGTCATACCAGTGCTTTGACTGAGTGTGTGATTACCTGGGATTGTGGCAATAGAACACGGAAAACTCGAGGTGTTCATTCTAATCAGGTGTTTTCATCGGTTCTGGCAGCACTTAGGATGATTAATATTCAGTTGCAGGAACAAGGGTCAGAAAAAACGGATTGAGAGGTAATAGCATCTTTAATGGAACTTATCACAGAGAAAATGTTGGAAGTCAAAAATTTAAGCTGCATTCGCGATGACCGTGTTCTATTTAAAGGATTAAATTTTTGCATAAGAAATGGTCAGGTTTTGCTGTTAGAAGGCAAAAATGGCAGTGGTAAGACTTCTTTATTACGCATTATTTGTGGTTTTAGGGTGCAGGATGAAGGTGAATTGCGTTGGTGCAATACAGCACTAAAAGATAGCGAATATTTTGCTCAAATGGCTTATGTTGGACATTTAGACGGAGTAAAAAAAGAATTAACTGTCATAGAAAACCTGAAAATGTCTTTGGCTTTAAGTCAGGCAGGTCGATACTCTATAACGCAAGCACTAAAAAAAGTTAAGTTAGCTGCTTATGACAATTCCTTGGTTCAATCACTATCTGCCGGTCAGAAACGTCGATTGTCACTGGCACGATTGTTGATAACTAAAAAGAGTTTATGGGTGCTTGATGAGCCATTTACTTCTATTGATAAAGAAGGCATTAAACTGATTGAGTCATTGATGCACGAACACATTGCTCAAGGTGGGATGATTATTTTAACATCACACCATGACTTAAATTTAACGGAAACAAAGGTACAAAAAATAAACTTATCAATATGTCATTAACGACTGCCTTTTTTGCTGTTATCCAGCGTGATTTGATACTGGCATTTCGCAGACGAACTGAAATTGCTAATCCGGTGTTTTTCTTTATTCTCGTTGTGACTTTATTTCCATTGGGAGTAGGTGCTGATCCCAATTTATTGCAAGCGATTGCGCCAGGTATTATTTGGGTCTCTGCATTATTAGCTGTGATGCTTTCCTTGGATAGTTTGTTTCGTTCCGATTTTGACGATGGTTCTTTGGAACAAATGCTTTTAAGTTCGCATCCTTTGACCGTTTTAGTGTTTGCTAAAATTGTGGCACACTGGCTGGTAACAGGGTTGCCATTATTGCTTGTTGCCCCCTTATTGGCTGTTTTTTTAGGCTTACCAGAACAGGCATTAGGAACTTTATTGATTACTTTGGTCTTAGCTACGCCAGTTTTAAGTTTGATTGGATCCATTGGTGTTTCTTTAACCATTGGCTTGCGTAGAGGAGGGATGATTTTATCCTTACTGGTTTTGCCTCTTTACATTCCTGTCCTAATTTTTGCCAGTAATGCTGTAGAAATGGCAGGTAATGGATTAGCTGTGGATCCACAAATTAATATCTTGATTGCTATTTTTTTTATGTCGATGGTGTTAGCTCCTTTGCCAGCGGCAGCGGCTATAAAAATGAGTATTACTTAGGCAATTGGTCCTACCCATCTTGTTGTTTTTTTATCCATTTTAGGCGTTGCAACTTAGGTCAGATAGTCTGCTATGCTTCCTTCGTTGCGCCTTAAAGATGAATAAAAATCCTGGGTAAGCCCGAGGTGTTTATTTATTGCGTGTTAGCTTATTTAATAGGGGTCTATGCTAAATAGAGTGTAAACACCATTGATTAAAAAACGGTAGCCCAATTAAATAATAGTTCTTATCCTCGCCTAAAATATTATCTAATCCGTATTTTTCTGATATTTTTTCTAAAAACTCACCTTTCCATTGGTCATGCTCAAGTAAATTCTCGCCTTTTGGTTCGATAAAGACTTGATAGTACATCGGTTTAGTTTCTTTATTTTTCAAAAATAAAATAAAGTCAGGTTGAAATCCTCTGCCTGTTTCAAAATCATATATTTTATAAACCTCTTCGTATTTATTTTGTAGATTTTGAATTACATTTTCAATAAAAGTAATTAAATTTTTCTCCTCACTTGTGCCTACAAAAGTGTCCAAGACATACCAATTATTTTAATAATATTACTGTCTAAATCCTTTGTTTTGATATTTTTGGTGGATCTATGCCAAAAAACAATAGTCTTTCCTCTAGCACCACGACCACGCTTATCACGAACTCTTCGTGTGCCAAAGTAACTTTAATCCACTTCAAATCTGCCCCGTTAATGGTAGGAACACCAGTTTGATGGCGTGCGCTATTTTATCTTGTCAAACACTACCCGCAAGCCAATATCTTGAGCGCGGTAGTGGGGGCTGATTGAGCGATAGAAATCAATGTTGTTGGCACGTTTTTGATGTATTAAAAAGCTGCCGCCGCGGACAATCATGCTAAGATTTTCTTTTGAGCTGTCAATGCTACTAGTCCATTCGGAGACATTGCCAAGTAGGTGGGAGATTTTGGTATTGGGTTTTAGCTCGGCGGGGTAGGTTTGGCGGTGGTCAGCAAACACCGATTTTTGCACCGCTGCTAACACCTGCATTTTTATTGATTCCTTATAAGTAGGCAATCTGCCGCCCGCCCAATTTGCAAAATGATAAGCACTCCACCAATCTACCCCTACCACTGGGCGATTGGGGTGGTCTTTTTGCTGTTGCCAATTGAGCGGCTGAAGGCTGTGATTTTGGGGTTTTTGCGGGTGGGAATACAAACCAAAAGAGACAAAAATATCCGCCATAAATTGAGCATATTGGGCGACACTCGCCTCGTTTATGCCGACCGATAATTGATAATCCGATTTTCTCTGAATGGGCAATAATGATTTAAAAGTATCAACATTTAGGCGCGATAAATAATGCAAAAATGGGCGAATGGTGGAATGCGGATAGTGGTTGGTTTTAATGGTTTTGTTAGTAATCAGCACGCTGTTAATTTTGCTTTTCCATGGGGAGAGGGCACGAGGTTTGGTATCATAAACACAGCGAAAACCAACATACGGCGAGCGTGATTTTGCCGGCACCGAGCGATAAACCATAGTTAGCGCATAGATTTCATGAGGGCTTGAATAGGCGTTGCCACCCTGAATAAACGGGTAGCCTTGCGGATAATTACCAAGCGTCCATTCGGATAATAATGCGCCGAGGTCAGCCACACCTTCTTTGGTATCGCTGCTGGGAAAGATGGCGGGCTTGAGGGTGGCGTTCAAGCGGGCATCAAAATATGGCCAAGGTTTGGGATTGAATTTATTGCCCCAAGGGTAGAGTTGGGCAGGGCGGGACTCAGCTATAGCACGAAATTCATCGGCGCTCGGCAATCTTGCACCATTTGCACGGCAGTAAGCATAAGCATCGTAAAAACTAATGCCATTGGCAGAAACACCAAGTTTGCCAGACAGACCATGCGTTTTGCTACTGCTGTAAAATTTCCAGTCTTGCGGCTGGGTAGGGGCAAAAAATGCGGAGGAATTATGCGCTCTAGTCCAGCCAACAAATTTATAAAAATCAGCTTGGGCGACTTCGGTTTTATCCACCCATAATTTTTTAATTACCACTGTTTTAGGCGGCTGAGTTAAGGATTTTATTAAACTGTGGCGGGCTTTAATTACGTTTAAATTTTCCAATAAAATCTTGTCTAATGCGGATTTTTGTTGGTCGCTGGCTTTGATTTTCAAAGTTTGGCTGGGGATATTTTTGTGCCATGGACTAAGTAGCAAGACTACCGTCAAAACGCTTAATACAATCACCGAGAATAAAATTTTATTTAGCATGGTGTCGCTTAAAAAGTAGATACAAAAATAGCGTAAATATCAACATCAGCAAGCTCCATTTCCAATAATTTCCCTGATTACTCAGCAGATAATAGCGCTCAATCTCCCTTTGATTAAGGCGAATATCGTTTTCTTGGGCGCTCAATAATAACCCGTATTTAGTATACTTCGCATACACAAAACCAATTTCTATCGCGTTTAGTTGGGCGTTTAAAACTGCCACTAATTGCCAATCAAATCGCTCATTTTCATTGTGTCTGGCGGCGAATAAAATTACATCAGTTGCACTGATTTCCACCTGCGAACCGTTGTCAATCGTGGGTTGCGGGTAGAGTTTTATGCTTAAAGTATTTTCCTCCCAAATCGTTGGCTGAACTTTTGTTTGGCTGATAATTTTGCTATTTTCTAAGTTTTTATTAACCAAAAACGCCGCACCACTTTTCGCTTCGTGCTGATGAATAATATCAATAAAATCAAAGTCAATAGTTGATATGCTCTGATAAATTGCCTCAATTTCTGCCGCATAATCTCGCTTTACTGAGGGGAATCTAGCTTGAACAAAATCATCAGCACTGACCTCCACAAATTCGTCAGATTGATAGGCACGTTGTCGGTCCGCCAGATAACTAAGCAAAATCGCCAGCAACTGTTTAGAGACGGGTTCTCCGCCACCTTCATCGCCGTATTTGAAAGGTATTTCTAATCCCGATATTGAGCCACTGCTAGAAAAATTGATATTCAGAGACTCAACAAAATAAGCATCCTCAAGTCCTGAATATTTCGCCATCAGCCGCTCCATTTCCCTATACATTTCCTCGTCACCAAGCCCTGATTGCGTGCCAAATTCGCTACCATCACCCTTGCCAAAACCACGTCCATTCTCACTACTAAACTGCCCATCGGCCTCACCTGAGAAAAAATCAACGCCCTCGCTCAAAACTCCTTGTTCGTCCTCAAACTCATCTAAATCATCATCCAATTCCGTCTCCATAAAATCTGGAAAAACCTCATCTTGACTTACAGGAGATGAAAAATCATCAGTACCAGCACCCGCCGTTTCAAGCCCCAGAAAATGCCAATCACTCACTAAAACTTTGTGTTTTTTGAGGATAGATAGCACCAAATAATAATTTTTAATATGGTGAATATCCATCCGTATCCGGGTTTTTTTGTTAGTAACCAAGCCGCGTAAAAAATCGTCAAAGCGATTATCTTGCTGCAATAACTCCTCTTTTGACAAACTAAAATCTAACTTTTTACCATCGCCAGCGCTCTTAATTAGTAGCTGATTTTTAGCCATAACAATATAGGGAACTTTGGCATGTTGGGGGTGATTATAATCGTGCAACATCGCTGGGCTGCTACTCGGCAAGGCATTGGTGATAAACGAACTGCCAATTTCGCGCGCCATCACCGCCCCGATTTCGCTCACTTGTTGCAATTCATGCTCGGCATCTTGCTGTTTAACGCTCAGCGACAGGGTAATCAAAATCAGCAAAACTACCACCCCGTTCGCCAAAATATCCGCTAAGGCAATGTGGTTGGTGTGGAGTTCAGAGGTCATATCTATTTAATTGTTTGCTTGATATAGGCAGGAAAATTGTCAATGCTAACCGATTTTAGCAACTCATTATTAGCAATAATCCAAGCGATGGACAGCGGCTTTTTAGGAAAAATTTGGCGCATACAATCCCGTCCAGCACGCATGGTTAAGGTCGCATTTTCCACAATGGCGAACACTATTTGCTTTTTTTTGTCCGCATAAATTTGCCGTGCATAATTGACAAACGCAGAATTGGAAGCACAAATATTTGCCAAATCTACCTTTTTTTGCTGCTGGACAATCAGCATATAACTCGGAAAAGCAATGACAATATAGCCTTCGTTACCTTTTTCCCACGAGATTTTATACTCGCCTTCCTCAATTGTTTGCGCTAATCGCTGCTGAATTTGCGCCTCTGAGAAAATGTTGAGAATGACGAACAAAACTACCAGTAGGGCGAAGGTGCCGCCGAAAACTTCAATGATGGAAAAGTTGGAAAAGTGTTTGGTTCTAACTCTTGGTTTCACCGCTTAACTGCTTAACTGCTTTAATTGGTTGAGAATCCGTACTTCCATTGATTTGAGTAACACAAAAATCAAAGTTAGTATCAAACCCAACGACAGCGCAATTAAGGTGGTGTCAAAGGCAATTCCAAGTGGGATAATAGCATCGCCCAGACTCTTATTATTGGCGGTCAAACCATCTGGCGAGGCGATAATATCAGCGATATTTTCCGCCGATAGCGAAATACCAAGCACGGTGCCGATAAAGCCTAAAATCGGCAGAGCGTAGTTAATATAATTCGGTAGAATATAAAAGGCCTCGCTCTTTAGCCACACCTTATCCCAAAAATCATCCGCAGGTTTATCCAGCATTACCAGCAACAGCGAGTGGCGATTTTGACTGCCCTCTTTGAGCAAAATCAGCCACTTACCGATGAGTAATAACAGCCCCCAATTAAACAGCAGCAAGGTCAGCGGCGGGATGATGCCACGCTCCAATAATTTCGGTGCAATCCAGCTTAACGTATTCGCTGCCCCCTCATCCACCAATAACAATTCCAACACCGTTAAAATACACGCCACCAACAGGCATAGTGCTATTGACGGACGTAATAACACCTGATTTAGCTGCTGGTCTAAGCTTTGTTTTTTCTCAGTTTTGACTTGTGAGAGTAGCAAATAATAAATAAATAAAGCAAAAATCAACAACGCCGACAAAAATAATGTTTGGCTATTGGCATCGTTTCTAATTTCTGGCAAAAAATGACTGGTAATACCATACAGTAGCAATAGTTCATAAATCCCCAACACCGTTAATACCACCAGAACCCCTATGGTAAGCGATTTTAACCAAATAATCAGTGCATCTTTATTTGCATAAATTTGCAACAACGGAGCGACTGTCACTAACAAAAAACTAAGGGTTAAACTCAAAAATAGAGGGATAGAAAAAGCAACGCCTAGCACCCATGCCACGGTCGGAAACAGAATAAAACTGAGGATTATATTTATCATTTTGTGTGCTTGATTGGTTGAAAAAGTAGGTTTAAAATCATACCATTTTACAGAAGTATAGCAATACTGGCATAATGCTTAAAATAATTAGGGACGCAACGAATTCCCCGCATTTGACTAGACGCTACCTTCGCAAATTGTAACCCTATTTTTCAAATAGCATTCAAATCAAGACAAAAACACTTCAAAACTTCTCTAAATTTCTTCTCTGAAATACGGGAACGGTTGTAATACTTGTTTTTTATTGTTATGGCTAGTATTTTAAGCAACTTATAATTACAGGTTTTAATAACTTATGGACAATGCTAAACAAAGCGAGAGCTTAAAAGGCCTCTCCAGAGGGAGAGGGTTGGGTGAGGGGAAATAAAAAAATAAATATTTTAATAAAGGGTATGCAATACATACTCTACGAGGGATTTATGTCGAATTATGGGTCACTGCCAAATAATAGAAAACTAAAATTTGAGTACCCACATAAAATGGCACAGACCCTTTAATATGATTTACTTACCTAGTGGAAAACTAAAATTTAATGACCCACTCTATTCAGCATAGACCAATGATATGTCTATAGTTCCAGCTCCATTACTCCGCTTTTATCATCGCATGGCTTCACCGCCACATTTTTACAGTTTTGCTGATAAATTATTGCCTTGGTTTGTGGTAATTTTTGTTTTATTGGCAGTTTCTGGTTTATACATGGGCTTGTATTTGGCTCCTACTGATTATCAACAAGGTGATAGTTATCGAATTATTTATATCCATGTCCCTGCCGCCTGGATGTCATTATTCGTTTATGTGGTCATGGCTATTTCAGGTGCTATTGGATTAATATGGCGGATGAAAATTGCTGATGTGGTTGCTATCAGTAGTGCGCCTATTGGCGCAAGCTTTACCTTTATTGCTTTGGTGACGGGTTCTTTGTGGGGTAAGCCTATGTGGGGAACTTGGTGGGTATGGGATGCACGCTTAACGTCAGAACTCATTTTATTGTTTTTATACCTAGGTGTTATCAGTCTATATGGTGCGATTGAAGATAAACGAACGGCGTCGCGTGCTATCTCAATTTTAGCTTTGGTGGGTGTGGTTAACATCCCAATTATTCACTATTCTGTGGAATGGTGGAATACCTTACACCAGGGGGCAACGGTTGCCAAAATGGATAAGCCCTCTATACATATTGACATGCTGATCCCCTTGTTACTGATGGCGACTGCATTTAAATTCTATTATGGTATTGCCATGTTACTAGTGGCTAAAGTAGAAATATTAAAACGTGAAGAAAACAGTCAATGGGTGCAAAAGCTAGTGGAGGAAACTAATGAATAGCTTTAATGAATTTTTAGCTATGGGTGGGTATGGCATGTATGTCTGGTCTGCTTATGGCATTGCTTTTGTGGTATTACTGTTAAATATAGTGTTGCCATTTATGCAAAGAAAACAATTAGTACGTGATTTAGCCTTAAAACAGAAACGAAACAAACAATGACACCACTAAAAAAACAACGACTCATTCTTATTTTACTGATGATGGCAGGTGTTGCTACTGCAGTGACTTTTGCTCTAAAAGCATTTAATGAAAATTTAATGTATTTTTTCTCAACCACAGAAGTGGTAGCAGGTAAAGCACCAGAACAGGCTAAATTCCGTTTAGGTGGAATGGTTGTTGAGGGGAGTATTGAAAGACCTGATAACGGTCTGATGGTGCGTTTTGTGTTAACCGATTACAGTAAGCAAGTCACTGTTGAGTACATAGGCATATTACCTGACTTGTTTAGAGAAGGGCAGGGCATCGTCGCTAATGGACGGCTAAATAAGCAGAATGTTTTTATCGCTGAAGAAGTATTGGCAAAACACGATGAGAATTATATGCCCCCTGAAGTTGCTGAAAGCCTAAAGAATAAAGAGAAAGATCTAGGAGAACCACAAATCACGGGGCAATAAAATGATACCTGAAATAGGGCAGTTTGCTCTCATCCTCGCTTTGTTTATGGCGATCATACAAGGCATCGTTCCTATAGCAGGAGCGTATCGTTTAACGGGTGGTTGGGTTGCAGTTGCACGGCCTTCTGCTTATGCCCAGTTATTATTCATGTTGGTCTCTTATGGTTGCTTAAGCTATTCTTTTTTAGTGCATGATTTTTCAGTTTTGTATGTGGCTAATCATTCCAATACCGCATTGCCTGTTTTGTATTTGGTCTCTGGTGTTTGGGGCGCGCACGAAGGCTCATTATTATTATGGGCATTGGTTCTGTCTGTTTGGACTGGTTTGGTTGCCACTTTTAGTAAAGGCGTTCCAGAAACAACTGTCGCCCGTGTTTTAGGGGTGATGGGACTCATCAGTATTGGTTTTATTCTATTTTTATTATTAACCTCAAATCCTTTTGAACGTCTATTTCCTGCGCCTCTTGAAGGTGGTGATTTAAACCCCTTATTACAAGATCCGGGCTTAGCCATTCACCCGCCGATGCTTTATATGGGTTATGTTGGTTTTTCTGTAGCTTTTGCATTTTCCATCGCAGCCTTATTAGAAGGACGGTTAGATTCAGCCTGGGCAAGATGGTCAAGACCCTGGACAAATATTGCCTGGATGTTTTTAACTTTAGGTATAGCCCTAGGCAGTTGGTGGGCTTATTACGAACTAGGCTGGGGCGGCTGGTGGTTTTGGGATCCAGTTGAAAATGCCTCGTTTATGCCATGGTTAGTCGGTACCGCACTTATTCATTCTTTAGCGGCCAGTGAAAAACGCGGTATGTTCAAAACATGGACAGTATTACTGGCTATTCTTACTTTTTCTTTGAGTTTGCTTGGAACATTCCTAGTGCGTTCTGGTGTATTAACCTCAGTCCATGCTTTTGCCAGTGATCCAGCACGTGGATTGTTTATATTGATATTTCTGACGATTGTTGTCAGTGGTTCATTATTACTTTATGCCTTTAGAGCACCAAAAGTTAAAAATAGCGTGAGTTTTGAACTGATCTCACGTGAATCCACCTTATTACTAAATAATGTCTTGTTAGTCGCTACCGCTGCCAGTATTTTATTAGGCACACTGTACCCTTTAGTGATTGATGCATTAGGCATGGGTAAAATTTCTGTGGGCCCTCCTTATTTTAATGCTATTTTTATCCCTTTAATGGCACCGCTTACGGTAACAGTGGGGCTAGGCATGTTAATTCGCTGGAAAAGTGATGATATAAAAACATTGGCTTGGCGATTAAAAGGAATGATTGTCGCTTGTGTGGGTATTGGCTTTTTAACACCATTAGCCATGCCTTTTTATTCCTGGACTGCTGGTTTAGGTGTCACTCTGGCCTTATGGACAATGGCGACGGTTGTTTTGTCATTTGTTGACAGACTGGGTAGTAAAGGCTTGAGTTGGCAACGATTAATAACAATTCCTGCTGGTTTTTATGGCATGACAGTAGCGCATTTAGGGATTTCTGTTTTTGTTATTGGTATTACTTTTACTTCAATTTATACCATAGCAAGAGATGTTCGTATGGAACCTGGTGATACCCTAGAAATGTCAGGATATACTTTTGAATTTAATGGAGTAACAAAAACCCAAGGGCCCAATTATCTTGCACTTGAAGGTAAATTTACGGTCACTGTTGATGGTGAACAAGTGGCCATTCTCAAACCGCAAAAAAGGGAATATCGGGTACAAAAAATGCCGATGACAGAAGCAGCAATAGATGCAGGTTTAACAAGGGATTTGTTTGTGGCAATTGGTGAACCATTGGGCAACGAAGGTGCGTGGAGTCTGCGTATTCACTATAAATCCTTTATTCGCTGGATTTGGCTAGGTGCCATATTTATGGGGCTTGGCGGTTTAATTGCGACGACTGATAAACGGTATCGTAAAGCCAGTCGGAATAAGAAAAACGAGTCTAAAGAAGAAGCCAGTGCTAAGTTTTAAATTTATCATCCCATTGATCTTGTTTATAGTCATGGCGATTTTTTTAGCAATGGGTTTAAGTTTAAATCCTAGGGATATTCCATCGCCACTGATTGATAAACCTGCACCTGAGTTTTCTTTGCCTATTTTAGCGACACCAGAAAAAGTATTAAGCAAAGCTGATATGGCTGGAAAAGTCTGGCTACTCAATGTATGGGCATCATGGTGTGGCTCCTGTCGTGCGGAACATCCGGTATTTAATGAATTGGTAAAAATGAACATTGTTCCGATAATAGGTTTGAACTATAAGGATGAACCTTGGGCGGCACAAAAATGGTTGAATCAATTAGGCAACCCTTATCAAGTGAGTATTATCGACCGCGAAGGGCGCACAGGTATTGACTATGGTGTTTATGGCGTACCTGAAACTTTTGTGATCGATAAAAAAGGCTTGATACGCTACAAACATATCGGTGTAGTCAGATGGAATGATGTACAGCAAACTTTATTACCCATGATTAAACAATTAAACGCAGAAATCTAATGAAATCATTACCAATCCTTATTTTATTAGTACTTTCATTCCAATGCGTTGCTGGTGTGGAATACAAAAAATTTGATGACCCTGAAAAAGAACAGGCGTATGGAGTGCTAATTGAGGAGTTGCGTTGTCTGGTATGTCAAAATCAAACCATTGCGGATTCCAATGCTGATTTAGCCAAAGATTTGCGCAGACAGGTTTATGAAATGCTGGAAAAAGGTCAATCCCGAGATGAAATTGTTGACTTTATGATAGAGCGTTATGGTGATTTTGTTATGTATAATCCACAGTTTAAAGCAAAAACTGGCGTGTTATGGATAGCACCTTTTGTATTTTTATTATCGGGCTTTATTTTAGTCTGGATTATCAGTAGAAAAAAAATAGAAAACAATATGGAAGCTAATGAACAGCAAAAACAAAAAAAGATCAAGGTTAAAAGTTTATTAGATCAAGGAGATCAGTCGTGAATGTAAGCTATTGGTTTATTGTGAGCGGGCTTCTTATTCTAACCTTTTTGATTATCATTCCACCTTTATGGAAAAAAAGAACCGTTAAAAATGAAAGTTCTGAGCAAAGGAATGTACGTATTGCCAAAGGAAAAGTCAAAGAATTAAAAAGACAGCATCAAGCAGGAGCATTAACACAACAGCAGTTTGATGATCAATATGAAGAGCTGGAATTATCTTTGGGTGACGATTTGGATGATCAGCAAGACGATAAACGGATACAGACGAGTGAGTCAGATGGACGTTGGATAATCCCCGTTTTAGTCGTACTTATTCCACTGTTTTCAATGTTAACTTATTTTGCAATAGGTGAGCCTGATGCTTTAAAAAAAGCCGAAATGATGCAGACTAGGCAAGTACAAACACCAACGCAGGATGATATCAATGTCATGGTGCAAGGTTTAGCCGATCATTTAAAGAAAGAGCCAGATAATGTAAAAGGCTGGGTCATGTTGGGACGATCTTACAAATATATGAAAAAGTATGATCTGGCTGTTGATGCCTTGGCAAATGCACTTGCACTTGCAGAGGATGATCCAGAGATAATGTTGGATTATGCCGATGCATTAGCTATGAAAAAGGGCGGGAGAATATCTGGCCAAGCAGCAGGCTTAGTCTTTAAATCCTTAGAGAAAATACCCAACAGTATTTCTGGCTTATGGTTAGCAGGTATGGCGAAAGCTGAAGTGGGAGAATTTATCCTCGCTATGCAGTATTGGAAAAAACTGGAAACACTTTTACCACCAGGTTCTACTGATTTGCAAGAATTGAAAAGACAGATGGCAACTGTACAGGCACAAATTCTTGGTTCTGCGCCTATTAAACCTTTAGTGACCGAAGAGCGGCAGGAATTGGCTGAAGTCAGTATTGAAGTTAAAGTCAGTGTCAATTCAGCGTTAAAAGAAAAAGTTAGTCAAAATGATACAGTATTTATTTATGCCAAAGCCTTAACCGGCCCACCAATGCCATTAGCTATCGTCCGTAAACAAGTATCTGATTTACCACTTTCTGTAACTTTGAATGATGCCATGGCAATGATACCAGCAATGAAATTATCTAATTTTAAAGCAGTTAAAGTCATGGCAAGAATTTCTAAATCTGGTACAGCTATACGCCAGAAGGGTGATTATATTGGTACCCTTGAACTAAAAGAACTAATAGGGAATAAGTCAGTCGCTATTGTGATCAATAAGGAAATTCAATAGATTACAGAGCCATAAACTTATCAAGTGTTTCCGCTTTGCTTCACAAGTGCAAGCCGAGAGTTTATTTATTGCGCGTTAGCTAACAGCATGGCTTTTATCTCAATTACCTTAGTAAAAACGATAGCTATTTTTTAGTAACTACTCAGCTTACCCTCTATTTTGTCCAATAGCCGCGTTGAAAGTGCGCATTTACACCTGTAAACTCTGCGCTTTCGCCTTGCTCTTGAACGCCTTTATCTTGAACAGAACAGAGGGCAATCTAAGCAGTTACGGAGTACGCTGAGTAGTTACAAATATATAAGGTTCAGGTACTATGTTGTTTTTTTGAATTCTAAGCAGATTGACTATGGATTTTTTTCAAGCCGTTGTTTTGGCCTTATTACAAGGTTTAACAGAATTTTTACCTGTTTCCAGTTCTGCTCATTTGATTTTATTACCTATTTTAGTTGGCTGGGAAGATCAGGGTTTAGCATTTGATGTGGCTGTTCATGTGGGTACATTAGTCGCAGTAGTGGCTTTTTATCGTCAAGATTTAATGCAAATTATTGCAGCCTGGAGTGCTTCAATTTGTGGCAAAGGCATGACAGATGATGCTAGACTTTGCTGGTATGTCATATTAGGGACTATACCTGTTGGCTTGGTTGGTATAACACTGCCTGATTTTGTTGAAACGGTATTAAGGTCACCCTTGGTTATTGCCACCTCCACCATCGTTTTCGGCTTATTGCTTTGGGTTTCTGCAAAACAGGCAAAAGAGCAACGGTTAACGATTACTCTGGTTGATGCTGTCATTATTGGTTTGTTTCAAGCGATTGCTTTAATTCCTGGTACATCACGTTCGGGAATAACAATAACAGCGGGTTTAATCATAGGTTTAAACAGAGAAACTGCGGCTAGGTTTTCTTTTTTGCTTTCTATTCCAGTTATTGCCTTAGCGGGGATGGTTAAAGGACTTGATCTTTATACAAGCACTGAACCCTTAATCTGGGATATGGCTTTAATAGGTGCCCTAGTGTCAGCGATTATGGCTTATTTTTCTATAGGTTGGTTTTTACAGTTATTAAATAAAGTAGGTATGTTTCCTTTTGTAATCTATCGCTTAATACTGGGTGTTATCCTCTTCTCCATATTTCTCTGATAATTTGTAACTACTCAGCTTACCCTCTATTTTGTTCCAATAGCCGCGTTGAAAGTGCGCATTTACACCTGTAAACTCCGCGCTTTCGCCTTGCTCTTGAACGCCTTGATCTTGAACAGAACAGAGGGCAATCTAAGCAGTTACGGAGTACGCTGAGTAGTTACGATAATTTTAATAATACAAAAACCGCACCTGTGCCACCTTCTTTTTGAGGGGCAGAGCAGAATGCCAATACTTCTTTATGTTGTCGTAACCAAACATTGATATCATTTTTTAATACCGGTTGCTTATTTGCTGAACGATATCCTTTGCCATGAATAATGTGAATGCAACGACAACCTGTTTCAATACTGCTTTGTAAAAAGCGAGATAATTGAATATTGGCTTCTCGGCTTGTTAATCCATGTAAATCAACTGATGCATGTAAACCAAAACCCCCCCTTCTTAATTTTTTTAGGACATTCTTTTGTAATCCTGGTGCGATAAAACGGATGCTATCTTCCTGCTCAAGTTTTTCTATTTTTGAATGATTAGCACCTGAAAAATGGTTGTTGTTATTTTGAAGTTGAGTTTGTGGATAGGGTTTTGGCTTGTTTGCAGATTCTATCAACAGCTTATCATTTTTTATGGCTTTAACTTCGCCTATAGTGGCTCGGAATAAATCAGAGTCTTTGCAACATAATGTTTTTTTTACCATGATATATCTGATGGATAAGCGGTTATTTGCTAAAATAACCGATTTTATAGCGTTTTAATGATTTATGCACATTCTATTAAGTAATGATGATGGCTATTTGGCTGCAGGCTTGAGTGCTTTGGCTGAAGCGTTATCCAAAGTGGCAGATATTTCTGTTGTTGCCCCCGATAAAAATAGAAGTGCAATCAGTAATTCACTAACATTGGAAATGCCATTAAGAGCACAGAAGGCTGACAATGGTTTTATTTATGTTGACGGGACACCAACAGATTGTGTGCATTTGGCTATTACCGGCTTATTAGATAATGAACCAGATATGGTCTTTGCAGGTATAAATCATGGTGCAAATTTAGGGGATGATGTGTTTTATTCTGGCACAGTAGCCGCTGCAACAGAAGGTCGCTTTCTTGGTTTGCCCGCTGTGGCTATTTCTTTGGCATCAAATCAAGCAAGACATTTTGATTGTGCGGCACAGATTGCTACATTTTTATTTGAAAAAATTGTTCAGCTACCATTACCTAAAGATACCGTTTTAAATGTAAATGTGCCAGACCTTCCTTTTTCTGATTTAAAAGGATTTCAAGTAACACGACTAGGACAAAGACATAAAGCTGAACCTGTTATTAAATCAACCGATCCCCGTGGTAGAGAAATTTATTGGGTGGGGGCCCCAGGTAAAGGACAAGATGCAGGGCAAGGTACTGATTTTTATGCGATCAATCAAGGTTATGTATCAATCACACCTTTACAATTGGATTTAACACGATATGACAGAATGGACGATTTAAAACAATGGATGATTCAGGGGCTTAAACAGTGAATCATAATTTGCAAGGTATTGGCATGACATCGCGTAGAACACGCGATAGAATGATTGAGCGGTTAAAACAGCAAGGTATTAGAGATAATAAGATTCTTCAGGTTATGGGTAATATCCCGCGACATATCTTTGTCGATGAAGCACTGGCCAGTCGGTCTTATGAAGATACTGCATTACCTATTGGTTATAACCAGACTATTTCACAACCTTATATTGTGGCAAGAATGACAGAATTATTGTTGGCAGAAGGCAACTTATCCAAAGTATTAGAAATAGGTACTGGATGTGGTTACCAAACAGCAATATTGGCTCAATTAGTTGAAAAAGTGTATTCAGTAGAAAGGATTGGTTCCTTGTTAAAAAAAGCAAAAGACCATCTGTGGGATATAAAATTAAAAAACATCAGTTTTCAGCACAATGATGGCGGTTGGGGTTGGTCAGATCAGGCGCCTTATGATGGCATTCTGGTCGCTGCTGCTCCTGTTAAAATTCCTGAAACATTATTAGAACAAATGGCTGTAGGGGGTGTAATGTTAATACCTGTAGGTACTCGTCAACAAGAATTACATAAAATAATCAGAACGCAGACAGGCTATGAAGATGCAATTATAGAATCAGTGAGTTTTGTGCCATTTTTAGCAGGGAGAGAGTAATGTTTAAAAAATTATATGATAAAGCACTGACTTGGGCTAGACATAAACATGCCAGCAAGTATTTGTGTGCATTAAGTTTTGCCGAATCATCGTTTTTTCCCATACCGCCAGACGTGATGTTGGCACCTATGGCTTTAGCTACGCCTGATAAAGCGTTCAGGCTGGCTTTTTTTACCACCATTTTTTCTGTATTAGGTGGAATGTTAGGGTATGCCATTGGTTTTTTTATGTTTGATTCAATTTCTCCCTGGCTACAGGAAACACATTACTGGGATAAATATCTGATGGCTGAAAACGGGTTTAAAGACTGGGGTTTTTGGGCGATATTTATAGCTGGGTTTTCTCCCATACCCTATAAAGTTTTTACCCTTGCGGCGGGTGCATTGCAGATGATGTTTTTACCTTTTGTTGTGGCATCATTTATTGGTCGTGGCGCACGTTTTTTTCTGGTTTCACTTTTATTAGCGGTGGGTGGAGAAAAATTAGAATCCAAATTAAGAAAGTATATGGATATTTTAGGCTGGATTGTTATTGTTTTAGTGGTTGCGGGCAGTATTGTTTATAAATATGTGCTGTGATTTTTTTAGCTTCTAATGTTGGCACTTTGGACAAAAATAACTAGCGCGTTGTGCTATTTTTATTTGCTTTATCGTGCTTGAGCAATTTACACAGGCTTCACTATTTCTGCCGTAAACAGATAATGACTGTTGAAAGTAACCAGGTTTTCCTTGTTCATTAACAAAATCTCGTAATGTAGTTCCACCTTGATCTATCGCTTTTTGCAGGATAATTTTTATACACTCTGCCAGTTTTTGGTAGCGTTTTAAAGAAATTCTTCCTGCTTGTCTAGTAGGATGAATACCTGCCATAAATAATGATTCACTAGCATATATATTGCCAACGCCAACGACATTATGCCCGTTCATAATAAAGCTTTTAACCGATGTGGTTTTGTTCTTTGAAATATGGTAAAGATGCTGTCCGTCAAACTGCTCAGACAGCGGTTCTGGCCCTAAGGCACTAATCAGTTTATGTTTGTCAACAGGGAGTGTTGTCAATAAAATTGAGCCAAATTTTCGGGGATCATTAAAACGTAGCAGGGCGTTATCTGTAAAAACAAAGTCTACATGATCATGTTTACCTGCTTTGTGTTTGCTATCTGTGATGCGTAAACTGCCAGACATACCTAAGTGAATAATTATTGTCTGCCCTGAGCTTATTTCAAGTAATAAATATTTTGCGCGTCTGCTAACGCCTTTTATTGAATAGCCCTGGCATTGCACATCAAGGTTATCAGGTATAGGCCAGCGTAATTGTGCTTGTCGCACAATAATATTGGCAAAAGTTTTTCCTGTAATATGGGGGCTAATACCTCGGCAGATGGTTTCGACTTCAGGTAATTCGGGCATGTAAAATTTATCGTTGGTTTATATTTCAAAACAGCCATATTTACTTTAATAGCTTAAATCTGAGATAGAAGAAACTTTATTTCATCCTGAATTTTTTTACGAAAGAATAAAAACTTTAAGCGACTGCCACCGCATTGTCGCCATAATAAGGTAGATCGGATTCCCGCTAATAATAATGCTCTTATCTTGTTGACAATATCAGTTTGTGCAAGAAATTCCTCATTTCCATTGACCATGATACGAGGCTGTAGAGTACTAATAGTAATGAGGTATAAATCCCCCAAGTTAGCTAAAACATTTTCATGCATGATGCCAAAACCTTGTGCTTGTGCTTGTGCTTTTTCAATCCCCGTTTTTATTTGTTTTAGCATATCTGGGCGATTGGATAATTGCATTTCAAGGAAGACTAATTGTGCTGCATAGCGTCCTTGTTCTGGGTCTGCTATTTGTCTCCCCGTCATCTGTTGTTGTAACCGTTGCAAACCCGGTTTCAAAAATGGAAGTCCGCCATATATATCAACTATACTGTCAGAGTCAATTTTAAGTGTGCTGGCAATACTGGTTTCTAACACAGTCGAATCGGCTGTACCCTTGGTAGCCAGTTGTTGAACCAGCATACAAACCTGGGAAATACCTGCGAGAGCAATGGTTTGGTTTGTTGTATTTTTTATGGACATAAGAGTGTTATTAACAAGAAGATTGACGGGAGCATGTTTTTACTATTTTATGAGCAGATTTCATCAAGCTATATTATTTGTTGAACAAAAGCCCTGTTTACGCTGTGATGGTTTTGGACTATTATGCATTAAATAATGTCTTATCTTAACAGATGAATGAGACTGAGTCGTTTTACAGGTATAAAATTATAAAGAGGAAGTATAAACATGGCAGAATCAATTTCACTCGTGGTAACAGGTTTAAAATGTGGTGGCTGTGAATCCAATGTGAACACACAATTAAACAAAATAGAGGGTGTTATAACAGTAAATGCTTCAACTAAAGAGAACAAAGTTGAAGTAACTTTTGATTCTTCAAAAACTAATGTAGCAGCAATTTCACAAGCCATTAGCGATGCGGGCTACGTTGTCGATTGATAATATTTTGAGGAAGTCATGGATTCTAATAATCAAGCTGATTCATTAAATAAGGTGTTGCGATTATCCATTTTGGGGATGAGTTGTGCTGGCTGTGTGGGTGCGGTAGAAACTGCTCTCAATGCCGTTGACGGTGTAGCCGAGGTAAATGTTAATTTTGCTGATCGTTCGGCTGTGGTAAAAGGTGAAGTGACCACTGAATTGTTAATCAAAGCGGTTCAGACTGCTGGTTATGATGCGGCGGCGATGGAACAAATGGAAGACCCAGAAGAGCAGGAAGCGATGGAGTTGCAGCGTTATTTAAGAGTGATGAATAAAGCAAAAGTAGCCGCTTCATTTGGTGTGCCTTTGATGTTGCTAGGGCATTTTGCCGTGCTGCCCTCCATCGGCTCAGTGTCGGGACAATGGTTTTGGCCTATTATTGCGGCAAGTACATTAGCCATATTATATTACTCAGGCGGTCATTTTTTTTCTGCTGCTATCAAATCATTAAAATTAGGTCAGGCTAATATGGATACCTTGATAGCACTAGGGACTGGTTCTGCTTGGTTGTACTCCTGTGTTGTTATTGATTATTCGAGTAATTTAACCAGTTTGGCACCGCACGCCTATTTTGAAGCCTCGGTGATTATACTGGCATTTATTAATTTCGGCACAGCATTAGAAACTAAAGCCAGAGGAAAAACCTCTTCTGCAATCAGGGAACTAATAGGTTTGCAACCTAGAACAGCACGTGTAGTAAGGGATGGGGCAGAAAAGGATATTGCTATTGAAGAAGTGGGTTTAGATGAGATTTTAAGAGTTAGACCTGGTGAAAAAATTGCAGTTGATGGCATTCTGATAGAGGGACATTCCACCATAGATGAGTCAATGCTCACGGGTGAACCTATTGCTGTTGAAAAAACAGAAGGTTCGGAAGTTATTGCTGGCACTATGAATCAAAAAGGCAGTTTTTTATTCAAAGCGACACGAATAGGGTGGGATACTGCATTAGCCCAAATAATTAATAGTGTGCGTAGCGCACAAAGTAGTAAACCTGCAATTGCAAAATTAGCCGATAAAATCTCTAGTATATTTGTGCCCGTTGTGGTCGTTATTTCTATCCTGACTTTTATTCTTTGGTATACCTTCGGGCCCGATCCTTCAATTGCCTATGCCTTTGTTACCTCAATGACCGTACTGGTTATTGCTTGCCCTTGTGCCTTGGGATTGGCTACACCTATCTCTGTCATGGTTGCGGTAGGACGATCTGCTCAATCAGGCATATTAATAAGAAATGGTGATGCGTTACAAAGTGCTGGAAAATTAAGTTGTTTGATTTTAGATAAAACAGGCACAGTGACCGAAGGTAAACCAGAAGTGTCTGAAATTATTGCACTGACTAATCACCAAGAGGCAACTATTTTAAAATGGGCAGCGAGTATTGAATCGGGTTCAGAACACCCTTTAGCGGCTGCTATTTTGAGTGCCGCAGAACAACAACAATTAAAACTAGAGAAAGTAACTGCTTTTGAAGCGATTACGGGACATGGCATTATTGGCAAAATTGCTCAACAAAACGTGTTTTTTGGTAATCAAGCTTTAATGGATTTGAAAGGGGTAAAATATGCCCAGCATAAGAAAAAAATAGAAACACTTTCGGCTCAAGGTCAAACGGTTATGCTGCTAGCGATTGATAATAAAATTGCGGGCATTATTAGTGCTTCTGATCCTATTAAAAAAGACTCTGCAGATGCTATAAAAAAACTACAGAATCAAGGTGTACGTATTATTATGCTGACTGGCGATAATGAGGTCACAGCATTGGCTATTGCAAAACAGGCAGGGGTTTGTGAAGTGAGAGCAGAAGTATTGGCGGAAGATAAAGCTGCAGTTACAGCGCAACTACAGCAGCAAGGTGAAGTTGTCGGGATGGTTGGAGATGGTATTAATGATGCCCCTGCATTGGCTCAAGCCAATGTTGGTTTTGCCATTGGTACGGGAACCGATGTGGCTATTGAAAGTGCTGATATTGTTATTTTACAAGGCTCGTTGATGAAGGTGCCTGAAGCTATGGCTTTGTCCAAAGCCACAGTAGCTAATATAAAACAGAATTTACTGGGTGCTTTCTTTTTTAACAGCATTGGTATCCCTGTTGCTGCGGGTGTGCTTTATCCGTTTTTTGGAATCTTGTTAAGTCCAATGATTGCGGGAGCGGCTATGGCAATGTCATCAGTGACAGTAGTAACAAATGCCAACCGATTACGCTGGATTAAGCTACACTAATAACCTGCATATAGACTGATCTTGAAACAACGTATTTGAAACTGAAAATTGACTTTATTGACCTTACTGCCTAAATTTTTTATCGTTGCTTTTTCAAAAAAACTTTTACTTGGTTTTTTGCTTTATGCTGTCTTGGTGCCTGTCGCTTTTTCAATCGATATAATTGTTAATACTTCTGTTCCTATACAAAGAAATTCCTTAAATAAAACACGCGCCATTTTCGCACAGCAACTAAATTATTGGTCTAATGGCGAAAAAACAAGAGTGTTCATTTTCAAGGATGATCATCCACTGCATAAACAATTTACTAAAAATAAACTTAATATGTTCCCTCATCAGTTAAGGCGTGTGTGGGATCGAATGGTTTTTTCAGGTACAGGTCAAGCACCTGATCTGGTAGAAACAGAAGAAGAAATGTTAGAAAAAATAGCAAATACAAAGAATGCAATTGGCTATCTAACAAAGGGATCAGGCTATGAAAATATACGGTTATTTGAATATGAGTAGATGGGGACTGTTGTTTTGTGCTTTGCTCATTTCTATTAATGGGCAAGCGGAGTTATTGCCTGAAGAAATACAAATTCATGGTTTTTTAACACAAGATTTTTTTCACTCATCTGATAATAATGTTAATGGATTGAGTGATGACGGCATTAGCCCAGGGCGAACAGAAATTGGTTTAAATATTTCTTACCAAGCTTTTGATCGATTAACATTTTCAGCCCAAGGTTTATACAGGCGAGCAGGGTATGTAGATAAAGGAAGTGTCAGACTGGATTATGGTTTGGCAGACTTGAATCTATTTAATTATCAGAATGGTCATATTGGAATACGAGGTGGCAGAATAAAAATTCCTTTTGGTTTGTATAATGAAACCAGAGATGTGGCATTTACAAACCCTACTATCCTATTACCGCAGGGGGTTTATTTTGACAGGTCACGTTCTTTATTCACATCTGCTGACGGTGGATCACTGTATGTTCAACATCGTACAGATTGGGGAGATTTTTCTTTTAAATTTAATTATGGATTAGCGCTAGGGAATAATGAAGAAATAATGGCTACTATTCTATCTCCTGATGCGAAAGGAGAATTTAAAGCTAATCCAGCCATTGCTACACAAATTATGTATGATTTAAATGGAGGCGAATACGTTTTTGCTGTGAGTTATTTGGATTTGAAACTTAAATATCATTCTGCTGACAATGAAGTATTTTCTTCTGGATATACCACCATTCGACCTTTATTATTTTCTGCACAATACAATGGTGAGAAACTGGGGTTGGCTGCTGAGTATTTATATAGATGGAATCATTCTAAAAATTATGATGCTATTCCTGATAATCGTTCAATTACTGAAAGCTGGTTTATTCAGGGAAGCTATCGCTTTATTTCCCAATTACAAGGTATCGTTCGTTATGAAACACTATCATTGACAATAGATGATAGAAGTGGAAATTATGCTGTCGCTTTTGGCCTGCCTAAGCATATTGCTTATTCTAAAGACTGGATGCTGGGCTTACGCTGGGATATTACTTCATCGTTGATGATGAGAACGGAATATCATCGTATTCATGGTACAGCATGGCTGGCTCAAGCGGATAATCAAGATCGTTCAAAAACTCGAGAAAATTGGAATTTGTATGCCTTGCAGGTTTCTTACAGGTTTTAATTTACAATGGATAAAAATGGTTTTTTTTTCAGTTTAAAATGGAAGATAGCCCTTTTGGTAGGTGGTATTTTTTTACTGCTACACAGTGTTTTTTCTTATCTTGTTTATCTTGATGCCAGAGATGATCTGGTTCAAAACAGACAAAACATTCAAAGTCGTTATAAGAATATTGCCCATGCTTTAACAAAGGACTCTTTTTTAATGTTAGAGCAGTTTGCTGAACTATTTTCTGTTATTGAAAGCAGTAAAGAGGAAGCACCTACACAAATCATAGCCACATTAAATAAAAACTGGCAACAATGGCAGTTTATCTGGGGATTTGAAAGTGTTGTATTTTATAATCAAAAAGGCGTGCTTTTAAACCAATGGGGCAGTTTATTAAAACCAGACTCTGCTCAGGTAACACAAGTGCTACGAGATGAATTACCGAATCATCAAATTCTTTGTCCAGGATCGTGTTTTCAATTTGTATTAATTCCTCTCATAGCAAATACTGAGTTAATTGGTTCGCTTGGAGTGAGTCGTTCTTTTGCAGATACTATCATTGAATATCAACGAGCAACGGATTCGGATTTAGGTATTTTAGTCAAGTCTGAGGACTCTTCTATTGATCGATGGCCTTATAAAATATCAGTATTGACTCATGCTAAACGTAATCATGAGATTATTAATCAAGCAATGCAGCGCTATACATTTGAACAACTTGTTGATCAATTAATAAACATTACTGACAAGGGGGAAACTTTTGAAATGAGTGTTTTTCCAATCAATGCAGGTAAAGAACAAACTGGGCAGTCTTTTTTCTTAGTGATGGATGAGATTAGTGATGAGTTGTACGCCATAAATAAGCGGATACAAATGATATGGATTTATGGTATTTTCGGTTTAATTTTATCGCTAATATTTTTGTTGGTCATTGTGGTTTTTTCACTAAGCAGAGTGGCTCAATTATCTCATTCATTACCATTACTAGCTCAGCAAAGGTATAAAGAGTTTAGGCAGCAAGCATTTAAAGACAAACCTCGTTTAACAAGCGGACATGATGAACTGGATGTATTAAATCACACAGCGATGATATTAACAGATCAACTCGAAGGTTTGGGAAGGGAAATTAAAAGTAGTATTCAAAAACTAATTGAACAAGGAGATGAACTAACCGCTGAAAGAGATTTCATTCAACAGTTAATTGATGTGGCACCCATTTTGGTACTCACACAAGATACAAGTGGCAGGATTTTATCCATTAATCCAGCGGGAATTGATGAGTTTTCACGCGATGAAAGTTTAATCGTGGGGAGTATGTTTGACACTTTTATTGCTGATATAGAAGTGGAACATATAAAACAGTTAAAAAAAATACGTTGTGGAGAAAAAAAAGAATATTTGAAAATTGATGGCGTTATATTGCTTAATCCTAAGAAAAAACGCTATATTTCCTGGATACATTCGTGCATTAAATCTACTAACAGCTCGCAAGAACCCATTATCTTGACTTTGGGTGTCGATATTAGTGAGCGAAAGCAAGCAGAAATAGAAATGTTTAAAATGGCAACAAAGGATCAATTGACAAAGCTGGGTAACAGGCATAACTTTCAGCAGGCGTTTAATAGAGAGTTGTCAATTGCTAAGCGTTATAACACGCCACTCGCTTTATTTTATCTGGATCTAGATCAATTTAAAATTGTAAATGACAATAGTGGGCACCAAGCTGGGGATAGATTATTAAGCCTAGTGGCTAAAAACCTCAATAGTGTGGTTAGGGAAGCAGATATATTAAGTAGAATAGGTGGTGATGAATTTACCCTTATTATGCCCAATACTGATGAGAAAGGGATAATACAAGTTGCTGATAAAATTAACAAAAAGTTAATGACGCTAGAGTTTAAGGTTGATGAAAAAATATATAAAACAAGTTGTAGTATTGGTATAGCGCTATACCCTCAACATGGGAAAGATATGCATGAGCTATTGTCTAATGCTGATTTAGCCATGTACCAGGCTAAGAAAACAGGACGAGGGCAATACCACTTATTTTCTTTGGAAAACGATTATCAATCAGAATTAACTAATAAATTGCATTGGAAAGATATTATAGAAGAGGCATTATCCAATGATCGATTTATGTTGCTTTATCAACCTATTTTAGATCTAAAAACAGCACAAATTAGTCATTATGAATGTTTAACTCGAATTAAAAGTAAAGAGGGGAACATTTTAATGCCTGGCGATTTTATTGCTGTTGCCGAAGACTTAGGGTTGATAGGACAGATTGATAGAAGGGTACTTAAAAAAGCCATTGAGCAACATATTAAGTTTAAAAAACAAGGGAAAAATATTAAGCTGGCTGTCAATTTATCTGGACAATCATTCAATGATACGGGTATCTTTGACGATATAGCAAAGTTACTTAATGTCCCAGAAGTGGAACCTGAACAGATTATTTTTGAAATTACAGAGACAGCAGCGGTATCCAATTTTTCAGCAGCACAAGATTTAATCGAACAAATAAAGGGTTTAGGCTGTGCACTGGCTCTGGATGATTTTGGTGTGGGTTTTTCTTCTTTTTACTACCTAAAACATTTGCCTGTTGATTACGTAAAAATAGATGGTTCTTTTATAAAAAATATAGCTAAAAGTTTTGAAGATAAAGTCTTTGTCAAAGCATTAACGGAAGTGTCTCAAGCACTCGGTAAAAAAACGGTAGCAGAGTTTGTTGAGAATGAAACCATTTTACAAGTGCTCAGAGAATTTGGTATTGATTATGCCCAAGGCTATCATATTGGTAAACCCGATAAGATCGATTGATTTTTTGCTAAAATGGTAAAAATTTGGTTGCTTTATATTATTCAATGTACTGATGAATCGCTCTATACTGGGATCACAACAGATATGGAAAAACGTTTTCAACAACATAGATCACAACAAGGAGCTAAATACTTTAGAGCTAAAAAACCCAAGAAGCTAGTTTACTTGGAGTTAGACCATGACAGATCATCGGCCAGTAAACGAGAATATGAAATTAAGCAACTAAGTCGTGCAGATAAAATTTGTTTAATTGCTTCAAATAAAAATCAATTGAATGAGATGAATGGTGGCAAAATATTTACCCTTGCCTTAAAGTTAAACGTCCCTTAACTTTAATGGATTTAGAAGTTCCACAAGAAATGACGGGCAAAAATCTTATCTTAACAGGAGAAAAATATGATTAAAATATTGGTAATAAGTTTGTTTTTATTGAGTAGTATGACAGCTCATGCTGAGAGTAAAAACGATAAACATAATTGGCAAGTTGCCAAAAAATTGGTACTAGAAGCGACTTCTTTTGCCAAACATCATGATCAATTATCACTTTTTGACACCATCAATAAAGCCCAATTTGTTACCCCGAATAGCTATGTTTTTGCTTTGAGTACAGATGGCACTGTTTTGGCACACTCCTACCAAAAAGATATTATTGGTCAGCATACTGTATTAGAGGAAAAATATATTCAGCGTATGTTGGATATTATCAATCAATACGGACAAGGTTGGATAGAATATCACTTTACCGACCCTGCTACGGGTAAAGATATGCCTAAATTAAGTTATATTAAGCGTGTTTCAGAGGTTGTTTTTGTGGGTGCTGGTGTTTATTAGCAGACGGTTCTGATATTGTCCATTTTAATGTGATGGATAATCATTATGTCCCCATTACTGCGTAGCCAATAACAAGTGGTAAATATCTGTCGCCTCCATACAAAATAATGGATCTCTGCCAAATAGTGGAAGACTGAAATTTGAGTACCCATATCAAATGGCATAGACCCTTGATTTATTTGTCGAGCAGTTCACCATTTTTATAATTTTTTTCAAACAATCTTTGTCCGTTTTTATTCCACTGGAACTAGCTAGCTGATTGCTATTAAGCAAAGTGTTCAAATTTATTAAATTTACGCATAATTGAGTTATAATGCACGGTTTTTTTGAATCTAAGTGATGGCGTTATGTCGGATATTAATAAAGTTGTGTTGGCCTATTCGGGCGGTTTAGATACTTCTGTTATTTTAAAGTGGTTGCAAGATGTTTATTCTTGTGAGGTGGTTACTTTTACCGCTGATATTGGTCAGGGAGAAGAGGTAGAGCCAGCTAGAGCAAAAGCGGCAGCAATAGGTATAAAAGAAATTTATATTGAAGACCTACGGGAAGAATTTGCTAAAGATTATGTTTTTCCCATGTTTCGCGCTAACACTATTTATGAGGGTGAATATTTACTAGGTACATCTATAGCAAGACCTTTGATTGCTAAGCGATTGATAGAAATAGCTAATGCAACAGGTGCACAAGCTATTGCTCATGGCGCTACTGGCAAAGGAAATGATCAGGTGCGGTTTGAATTGGGTGCTTATGCCTTACGTCCTGATATTCAAATTATTGCACCGTGGAGAGAATGGGATCTTAATTCACGTCAATCTTTACTGGCGTATGCCGAAAAACATGGTATTCCAGTTGAAATGAGAAAGGGAAAGGTATCACCTTATTCTATGGATGCTAATTTATTACATATTTCATACGAAGGTGGAATTTTGGAAGACCCCTGGTCTGAGCCTGAGGAGGATATGTGGCGCTGGAGTGTGTCATCTGAAAATGCACCTGAACAGCCAAGATATATAGAATTGAGTTATAAAAAAGGGGATATTGTCGCTATTGACGGTAACGCTCATAGTCCTGCTGAAGTGATGGAAAAATTAAATAAGATCGGTGGCAATAATGGCGTGGGGCGACTGGATATTGTTGAAAACCGTTATGTCGGTATGAAATCGAGAGGTTGTTACGAAACCCCAGCAGGTACTATTATGCTAAAAGCGCATCGAGCTATTGAATCTTTAACCTTAGATAGAGAAGTCGCACATTTAAAAGATGAGCTGATGCCTCGTTATGCCTCGTTAATCTATAACGGTTACTGGTGGAGTCCAGAAAGAACACTTTTGCAAGGTATGATTGATGAATCTCAATTGACTGTTAATGGCAAAGTAAAAATTAAGCTCTACAAAGGTAACGTGATAGTGACTGGAAGAGCGTCAGAAGCGGATAGCTTATTTGATGAGAGTATTGCCACTTTTGAAGATGATGATGGCGCATATAATCAAAAAGATGCGACAGGATTTATAAAGCTGAATGCTTTACGTTTGAGAATTGCAGCTAAGAATAAAAGGTTTTAACTGTAGTGAGAACTCAGCATAACTCATGAACGGATAAAAAAGGTCAGCCAAAATAACGAGCAATAGCTCACTATTACACTTATATTTTGACTAAAACCTGAAAAAATCTATCACTTTTTTTATCCGTCCAGAGTTATGCTGAGTTCTCATAGTGTTAAGAAAATAAACAATAAATTAGTCGCGCAGACTTTTCTTAAGCTTGTATACTGTGGGGTCGTATGTCTATTACAAACTCCTGTATAGAGGAAAAATAATAACAATAATGAGTGTAATATGCGTGATCTGAAATCAGGATTGGTTGATGTTGTGGCAAAACACAATATTGTAATTCGGCAGAATCTGCCACAACATCAAGGTCTGGTGAAGGCTAATAAGATATTATTGTTAGTGGTATGTTCGCTGATGCTTGTTATTTTGCTGTTGGGGTTTTTAATCTTGCCCAAAAATGACATGTTGGAAAACTATAAAGCAAGCCAAAACCCTAAGTCAGCTGTCTATACTATCAATAACCCTGTATTAACGGATGAGCTAAACCTTTTAAAGGGGCAGTTTGTTGGTCTGGTTAGTGGTTCGATTGAAAGTAAAATGAGAATTCTGGAAGAAAGTATTCAAATGGGGCATGTAAATACTTCGTTGGGTGCTATTCAAGATTTAAAGAATGATATAAAAGTATTGCAGTCTTATTCTCCTGCTTCTGTTCGCAGAGAAGGGAAAAAACAACTGAGTGACAGGGTTCTTAAAGAAGTTTCTCAGTTAAAAGATCTGATCTATCTTACTTTGACTTCGTGTGGTTTAATTATTGCCGCAATAGGTGGGATATGGATTAAGAATAGTTTTCGTTTGAGTCAGCAACTATCGAAAGTCAAGCTGGAGAAAAGAAGAAAATAATCAAGGATTTATTTTCCGAACTTTGAATTACTTTATACACAAAAAGCCGCTACAAGAGCGGCTTTTTGTGTATCAGTGCCTAGGTATAATTAATTAACGCATTTTTACCCGAGATTTTTTTCATATTCAAGGCGGATAAATTAGCGCACAGCAAGCCAAGCAACAATTTATGCAATGCAGAATATGGCAAAAAGACAGGTAAAAATGTTAAATTAATTATTTTTGGGTGCTTGCTTATTAAGTAATATTATTTGCTCAAGAATTTATAGACAGCAGCAATAGCTTCATCTTCAGACATGCCAGCTTTTTTTACAGGACCAACAGCCATAATTGCAGCTACAGCTTTAGGCATACCATTTTTGCCATTTTTGATGGTCGCTGAGAAAGTAGCCAAGTCTAATTCACCAGCTTTGATTAAGCTGGCTAATTGAGGGTTAGAGGCGATATCGTGACAAGCACCACAGCCACGACCAAATGCACGGTCATATATTTTTTTACCTACTGCTAAGTCGTCAGCAAAAGCTTGACTACTTAATGCGATTAAAGCAACGCCAGCGATTGTAACTAATGATTTTTTCATTTTATGTCTCTCATTTTGATTAAAAAATAACTGACCACATTGTTAAAAATAATAGTCAGCATAAGTAATTTATAAAGCCATAAAATAATAGTCTATTTGGATCATAAATTCAATGCTTATTTAAAACAATAATTAGTATACAGTCCTTGTTTTATATGAATATTAACTGAATTAATTGCCCCATTTTTGCAAACAACCATTGCAAGTAAAGCTATAAAATTTGCAACTACTCAGCGTACTAAAATTTTTTGTTATTTGAGGTAAAAGGCAATGTAATACCATTTGTTCTTGAAAATAGTATAAAAAGGGTCGTAGCAGGAGGATATGCCAACAGGCTTTTTTGGGTTCATGTTGAATAGAGGGAGTGATTAATTAAAAGATTCTGTTTTAAACCATTCTAATTTATTATGTAATGAGACAACGGTTCCAACAATAATCAAAGTAGGGGCTTTAATCCCCTCATCAGCGACTTGCTTGGGAAAGGATTCGAGTATGCCAGTGATGACACGCTGATTAGGCGTGGTTCCCTGTTGAATAATGGCAATAGGATGGTTTTTAGGGCAGCCATGTTGAATCAAGGATTGACATATTTTGTCCAGAACAGAAAGTCCCATATAAAAAACAATCGTTTGATTGGCTGCTGATAGCTGTGACCAATTGAGGTTAATCGAATTATCTTTACGCTGTCCGGTAACAAAAGTACAAGACTGGGCATGGTCTCTGTGGGTTAGGGGAATACCTGCGTAGGTAGCACAGCCGGAAGCTGCGGTAATACCAGGGACAATTTGAAAAGCAACGCCTTCTTCTACTAGGGTTTCAATTTCTTCACCACCACGTCCAAAGATAAAAGGGTCTCCGCCCTTTAAGCGGACTACGCGCTTTCCTTGTTTTGCTAAAGTGGCTAGTAATTGATTAATAGAATGTTGAGGTAAGCTATGATTTTTCCGTTGTTTTCCTACATATATCTTTTCTGAATCCCTGCGTGTTAAATCCAGTATTTCAGGTGAGACTAAACGATCATAGATAACCACATCGGCTTGTTGCATAAGTCGCAGTGCTCGAAATGTCAATAAATCAGGATCGCCAGGGCCTGCTCCAACTAAGTAGACTTCACCTTTATTATCGACAGGTTCAGTCTGTGACAACAATAATTCAAGTTGTTTTTCGGCTTCTGAGATTTTTCCAGAGAAAACAAGTTCTGCAATTCTTCCCTGTAGTACTTGTTCCCAGAAAATACGGCGTTGAGAAGGCTCAATAATATGTTGTTTAACAGCTTGTCGAAATTTTTCAGCCAGTTTAGCAAGCTGACCAAATGCAGGAGGGATAATGCTTTCAATTTTGGCTCTTAACAGGCGAGCTAAAACAGGTGAGGAGCCGCCTGATGAAACCGCAGCTATAATAGGGGAGCGATCAATAATAGCAGGAAAAATAAAACTACATAGGTCGGGATTATCAACAACATTGACGGGGATATTAAGCTTTGTTGCTGAAGCTGATACTAAACTATTGGTGGTACTATCATTGGTGGCAGAGACAATCAGCTGGAAACCAGTGACATCAGTTTGAGCAAATGATTTTTCTTTTATAATCAGTTGATGGGTGTGTTCCATTGCCTTGACTGCTGGGCTTACCTGTTTAGCAATGACAGTAACAATGGCTCCTGCCCGACTCAATAATTCTATTTTGCGTGCCGCTATCCCTCCCGCTCCAACGACCAGACAGTTACGTTTCTTTAGCTTGATGAAAAGAGGAAAATAATCCATGTGTATTGTTTAATTCTCGCTATGCTGTTGAGAGTGATATTATAAGCTACTCTAAAAGAGATTGAGAAAACAAAACATGGTGGAGTTTGACATAGAAGTTGATGCCAGTGGTCTAATTTGCCCTTTACCGTTGCTACGCTTAAAAAAAGGTTTAATGGAAACTGAAGACGGCGGGGTGGTTAAAGTGATTGCTACAGACCCAGCTGCGTATCTGGATATTGGTGTTTATACAGATCAAGTGGGACATAAAATTATAGAATTTTTTAAAGATGAGGAAAAACAAATTTTTTACATTAGAAAAAAAGATTGAAAATAATTTTCAATATCTACTCCAGCACTGCCATTTGTGCCTAGTTGGCACTCAAAATCCTCATTTACTTCGTGTAATACCATATTCAAAAATAAATGATATAAACTCCGCTTCCTGCGCTCCTCCTCATGCGACTGGCAGCAGTTGGTGACGATCTTGAACAGCTTCTAAGAAGCCAGTTTACGCTGTCTTTGCTGATCTTTAAATTGATATTTTAAGGCGCGACGTTGTGAGGAAATATCCTTGCTTGAAGATCCAATATGTTCTTCACCACGGCTTTTAGCCATTGCCACTTGTTTTTCCCGTTCTTTAAAACGGTTTAGCTGTTTGTTTGAAACCTTGTCATAACAACGAGGACAGCTAACTCCTTGTATATAATGTTCACTTTTTTTCTCCTCTTCGGTAATCGGATAGCGACAGGCATAGCATTGATCATATTGGCCTTTTTCTAAGGCATGATTCAGCGCGACCCGATTATCAAATACAAAGCATTCACCTTGCCACAAAGAGTCTTCAACAGGGATTTGTTCTAGGTATTTTAAAACGCCGCCCTCTAGGTGATAAACCTCTTCAAAGCCTTGCTCTTTCAAAAAGGCAGTAGATTTTTCACAGCGGATGCCACCAGTGCAATACATGGCAACTTTTTTATGTTTGTTGCAATCGAGCTTGTCCTTAACGTATTGGGGAAACTCACTAAAAGTGTCGGTAACAGGATTAACAGCACCTTTAAAGGCACCGATTTGTACTTCGTAATGGTTACGGGTATCAATCAGTAAAACTTCTGGATCAGAAATTAGCGCATTCCAGTCTTCTGCTTTAACGTAGCTACCAACAATTTGATTTGGGTCAATACCATTGATACCCATAGTGACAATTTCTTTTTTTAATTTGACCTTACTGCGGTAAAAAGGCATTTCATCTTCATAGGATTCTTTGGTTTGCAGATCTGAAAAACGTGGGTCAGAACGTAACCATTTAATAATCGTATCTATTGCCACTCTATCTCCAGCTATAGTACCGTTAATGCCTTCTTTAGCCAGTAATAAAGTGCCTTTGACTTGATGTTTAATCATCAAGGTCAGAAGCGGGGCTTTGATGGTTTCATAATTATCGAGGATGACGAATTTATATAATGCAGATACAACGATATTTGTCATGTTTAGCTTCAGCAGACCGAAAGGTAAATCCTGTGCAGTTAAAAAAGGGAGGTATTTTACCTTAATTTACCTGATCTTATAAATTTAATTGCCTACTGTATTCAACCAGCTTGCAAAAAATAAGGGAGTTTTAGCTGTCAGATAATGGTTATGGCAGTCACTTTTTTATTAGCAATTGTGAACTGGTTAAAGATTGCATAAAAGCGACTAAATCAATTTTTTCTTGATCAGTTAGCTGCAAAGGAAAAATTGCAGGGTCAAGAAAACGATTTTTATTACCGCCTTTATCATAGTAGTCAACCACTTGTTCTAGTGTTTCCATACTACCATCGTGCATATAGGGGGATGTTAAAGCTATATTTCGTAGAGTAGGGGTTTTAAATTTACCTAAATCTTTAATAATTTTTGTAACATTAAAACGACCCAATTCAGACTTCTGTATCGTTGTTAATAGTGGTTTATTTTTGTTATTACTGCGTTGTAAATATTCGATAATACGGTCTAACTCATTTTGTATTTTATTGAAACCAACGCCAATATTATAAAACCGATTGTCAGTAAACAAGGCATTGTTCCAGGATATTTCATGGCAGTTGGCACAATTTCCTTTGCGTCTAAATATGCGTAAACCCCTCGCGGCACTAATGTTTAGTTTGTTTCTATCGCGGTCAAAATAATATTGGTCAAATGCTGAATTTCCTGTAATTAAAGTTCTTTCAAAGCTAGCGATAGCTTTGGCGATATGTTCTGGTTTTATTTCTTGTTCAGAAACATTAAAAATTTCTATTAATTGGTTTTTGTAAAAACCATCATTTAATACTACTTGAAGAATTTGTTGTTCATTCTCAAGACCGTGCTCAATAGAATTGAGCATGGGCTGTAACGCTTGCTGTTCCAGACTATTTTCTCGACCATCAAGAAAAAGTGTTTTAAAAAAAGCGGAATTAATTAAAGTGGGTGAGTTTCTTCTGCCTTTTTTTCCATTGATGCCTATAGCCTGTGGTACAGAATCTGTATAAGCTTTATCAGGTTGATGACAGCTTGCACAGCTAATTGAATGGTCTTTGCTAAAACGAGTATCAAAAAAAAATGCTTTGCCTAAAGCAATTTTTTGCTTGCTCTGAAGATTATTGCGAGGAATATTTAATTCAGGTAATCCTAAATTATCATTAGCATTGACCTGAAAAGAAAGTACGATAGTAATGATAATATATAGAGGCATCTAAATTCCTGAAAGTCAGTGGAGTAAAGGTGGCATACTCCACTGAGACAAGCTCTGTGTTACTACACAGAATGAGACGGAGGTATACAACTAATCTTGTTCTGGCATATCCTGAACAATAACTACATAAGGTTCGCCTAATGGCATTTTGTCATCTGGTTGCTGGAAATAAATCACTTTTCCGTATGTTTCATTAATGGCTGGTAATAATTTAGCGCCTTCTTCTGCGGTCAAATCTGGGAAAGTGGCATGTGCTTTTGGCACCTCTTCTTTATGATAATGCCAGTATTTTTTATCACTTTCAGGTAATGCATTAAATTGTGCCGTGGTAATAATGTATTCAAAGCCAATGGGTTTATCCTGATCTTTCATGCCAGAATGGAACATTAAGCAAAGTAAAGTCGAATCTTCGTAAGCTTTACAATGATGATGCACGATGACCTGTAGTTTTGGATCATGCACATCGTCAGTATCTGGAATAAGATGCCTGATAGCCTGAATATGTAAATCATTAAAACCTAAATGATTTGGATATTCTTTTTGGCGTGGATTAAATGTTTCGTTATATGTTTTTACTTCTGTAGTAAAAGACATTGTTTCTGCTGTTTCACAAGCTATTAATAAAAGTAATAAGGTACTAAGCAAAAGAGTTTTAAATTTCATTAGTTTTCTCCATAAGAGTATAAAGTGATAGGGGGACTGAGCAATCAATCCCCCTATCAAACGCGTTAACAACTTATCTTTTTTAGTAAAAATCCAAGTTATCGGAGTTAATGATAGCTAGGATCATGCCAACACATTGTTTTTTTATTTAGTAACTACTCAGCTTACCCTCTATTTTGTCCAATAGCCGCGTTGAAAGTGTGCATTTACACTTGTAAACTCCGTGCTTTCACCTTACTCTTGAACGCCTTGATCTTGAACAGAACAGAGGGCAATCTAAGCAGTTACTTTATTTATATTGTTTTGTAATAGAGTAATAATATTTTGTGATTAAGTTAAGGTAAAGTTATGTTTCATAATGTTTCTATTGAAACGTTTATGTGTTTCAATAGAAACATAGTAAAAAAACAGAAGCAGATGATTAATTTTGATTCAATAGAAAAAGTAGAATGCCTTGCTCTTTTAAATACATGTATCGCTTTTTTTGATTCAATGACAATATACAAAGTTGATACTAAGCAAAATGTTCTACTTTGGGAAGGGCAAATGGCTGAGTTTTCAGGTATTAGCTCGCAACAGGCAATAGGTCATCGTTGCCTAGATGAATTGCTTATTGATGAGTTTTCAGAGGCTAAGGAAAAAACCATTTTTTTGCCCAGAAAAGAGGGTAAATCAATGGAGTTAATCCGATACACTCAAGTTTTACATAATGAAAAAGGTGATTTTGTTGGTGCCATAGGATTGCTCAAAGAAAAACAAGAACAAGCATCTGTTGAGCCTCCTTTTGCTCAAGCACATCTGAATTTTCATGGTATTTTGAGTCGAGCACCAAAGATGGAACCGGTGTTTCAGTTGATTAAAAATGCAGCGACAACGGAGGTGACTGTTTTAGTGCGAGGAGAAAGTGGTTCAGGGAAAGAATTAGTAGCAAAGGCTATTCACGACATTAGCACTCGAAACAACAAACCCTTCTTAGCGGTAAATTGTGCAGCTTTATCGAGTAACCTTCTTGAAAGCGAACTTTTTGGTCATGTGCGAGGCGCATTTACAGGTGCAATTAAGGATCATAATGGTTTATTTAAGCGAGCCGATAGTGGTACGCTTTTTTTAGATGAGGTAGCTGAACTGCCTCTGGAACTGCAAGCAAAATTACTCAGAGTTTTACAGGAAAAAAGTTTTATTCCCGTGGGTGGGGATCATGCTTTTAATGTAGATGTCAGAATCGTTGCTGCAACTCATCGCTCTTTAAGAGAGGAGGTAAAGAAAGGACGCTTTCGTGAAGATCTTATGTATAGATTACGGGTTGTTCCTATTTTTATACCCCCACTAAGGGAACGGAGAGAAGATATCAATTTATTACTTTGGCATTTTATCAGTTTACATAGTGATAATGCGATAAGACATATTGATAAAATTGATCCGAAAGCAATGCGGGTATTGATGGATTATCATTGGCCAGGAAATATCAGAGAATTACAAAATGTAGTGGAATATGCTTTTGTTGTGGGGCAGGGTAATACCATGAATTTAGCCGATTTACCACCAGAATTTAGAGAATCAAAACCTCAAATACAGCAGATACAAGCAAAGCCAGTAATCTCTGCGGATGAAGAGGTTGATTTAATTCGCCAGGCATTTAAACAAAGCCATGGAAAAGTTAATTTAGCGGCAGAATTATTAGGCTTTAGTCGCGCTACTTTTTGGCGGAAACGTAAGTTTTATGATATTTAGAAGTTTCTGGATAAAATCTGATTTAATGCTTGTTTGTTAGAAAATGACTTTCTGCATTTAACAACAGATTGAATTATCTGTATGAGGAATTACTCTATGCACCTCTTGAGAAGGAGCCATAGTAAGTTGTGCGTTTATTTCTGTTATTTTTTCAAATATAACTGCTATAACAGCAACTAAATAAATAGACCATCCTCTTGAATTTGAAATACACGTTTTTTACCTCCGTCGGTTTTCAATTATGATGGTTGTTTCTACAACTGAAGCTGCTGATATAAGGCGAATTTTATCTTGCTTAATAGCTTCGGTAATTGTTCTGCCTTAGACTCCGCTTCAAGGATGGCTATTAAAACTAAGAATCTATAACCATTTATGTGGGTAATCCATTTTTTTCATAGCTAGAATTTCATCTGGTGTTCGGCTATCTAAAAGAGGGAGAGATGAACATTTTTCACCAATTTTCATATTATTTATTATTAACAAAATTTGCCTCCCAGGGTCCTATTCCTGTTATTTGAATAATTGAAGGCGAATCTATCCAGACTGTATGTATCGAATTTCTTGCATTAATATAATAATCTCCAGCTTTGAAGTGCTTTGCATCTTCATGTTTTGCATTCCTTCCAAATGCAACTGAAACATTACCTGCAATGATTGTGACTCGCTCATCTTTAGGGTGTGTATGTGACCGCATAAAAAAAGTATCATCAACTTTGAAGCGAACTGTAAAAAGATCGGCTTTTTTAGGATGACCTTCAAGAATACTGATTTCACAACCAGCAGGCAGATGAGGAGGGCATGGTAACCACTTAACCTCGCCGTGACGCACTATATGTTGCACTTGACCATCAGGGAACTTCATTACGCCAATTTCATTATCTGTGCAGCTAACTAGAGATGCACATAATATTAGAAAAGTAATTCTGTTGAGTTTAACCATTTTAATTTCCTCTAATAAATAATTTAAATTTTAGGTATAACACCAAGTGGATTTGATCGTTAGATTTTCTTTTATTGTTGTGTGTATTCAAAACAAGTTTTACTACAGGTTGAGACATCAGGTTATGAAAGGAATTTAATAAGTGGCGAATTCAACCCATAAGTATAACATTCGTTGCCCTTCAGGAATTTTGCTGGAATTATGCACACCAATTGTAAAATAAGGCATAACGAATCATCCCAGCCGACCACTAAAAAACAAAGTACCCCTTTAATCCCCACAACTCTAAAAATCTAACGGACTTTTTACCCCATCTTTATTTAACTCTTTAACAATATGGGTATAAATCATCGTAGTTTGTAAATTCCTATGCCCAAGCAATTCAGAAATTGTGCGAATATCAATGCCATTTTGCAGTAAATGCGTCGCATAAGAATGCCTAAAAGTATGTGCGGATATTTTCTTGTCAATATAAGATAATCTAGCAGCTACTTTAATATTCCGACCAAAAGTAGGTGATAAAATATGATGGCGAATTTTCTTATCTCCTCTAGGGTCTTGAGTAATGTTATTCATCGGAAATAAATATTGCCATTTAAATTCAGTATTAGCATTAGGGTATTTTTTATCAAGTGCAAATGGCAAGTTAACATATCCAAACCCAGCAAGAATATCATTCTTATGAATTTTCCTAACATTTTCAATATGAATACCTAAATCTTCTTTAATTTTTTGCGGCAAGGTTAACACTCTATCCTGCTGACTTTTGCTATCCCATACACAAACCTTATCAAAGCCAAAATCAATATCCTTAATTCTTAATCTAAGTAATTCGTTCATCCTCAAACCACAGCCATACATAAGTTTAAGCATTAATTGATAAACTCCTTTAGAATTAAAAATAACACTTTTAACCTCATCTATTGTTAGCACCGCTGGAATATGTATCTTTTCCTTAGCACGTAAAGCTGATATATTTTCATTCTTAATGCTAATCTCTAAAACCTTCTCATACAAAAATAACAAGGCATTAAAAGCTTGATTTTGAGTGCTAGGTGAAACACTACGATTAACCGCTAAATCAGTTAAAAACTCCTCAATTTCAAGTTTACCCATGTCTTTAGGATGTTTTTTACCATGAAATAAAACATAACGCTTCATCCACCCAAGATAAGTCTTTTCAGTTTGATAACTATAATGTTTAAGTCTAATTTTATCCCTAGCAACTTCTAATAATTTTTTAGCCATAGTATGTTATTTATAATAATATAAGCAGTATTATAGAATTTTTTAGTAAATTACTATAGATATTTATTTATAAAATATATCTAAAATATTTATTGGTTAGTTTTTATTAAGATTTGTGTATAATGTGAAAGCTAATAAATAGTTAGGTGTCACAACCAAGATAAAGAGGGTATTCAATGAATGAAGTTAAAATAAGTGAAGATTTGAAGGGTAATTATGAAGATTACTATGAAGGGGGTGATTCTGAGTGGCGTTGGCTTGGAGCAATAGATAAAGCGCAAAATATTTCAACTCTGTGTAAAGGTCTACCAATCAACTCTGTTATCGAAATTGGAGCTGGAGAAGGATCAATTTTGAAAAGGCTATCAGAACTAAAATTTGCAGCAGAGTTTTATGCCCTTGAAATATCACCTACAGGGGTTGCCACCATCAAAAACAAAAATATTCCTAATCTACAGGAATGCACTCTATTTGATGGATACAATATTTCATATGAGAATGAAAAATTCGACTTAGCGATATTGAGTCACGTTATCGAGCATGTTGAATATCCTAGAAAACTCCTCTATGAAGCCAAGAGAATTGCCAAATTTGTTTTTGTAGAAATGCCGCTTGAAGATTCGTTGAGGCTATCACAGGATTTTATTTTTGATAAAGTCGGGCATATTAATTTCTACTCACCAAAAACAATTCGAAGACTGATTCAAACTTGCAACCTTGAAGTTATAGAGCAACTAACAACAAATCCATCAAAGGATACTTACACTTTTCAAAAAGGAAGAAAGGGGTTAATAAATTTCTATATAAAAGAATATTTGCTTAGGTTTTTTCCGTTTGTGGCAACAGAGTTATTTACTTATCATTCATCCCTAATATGTAGAGATAGCATAGAAAAACAAGATACCTAACAAGGCAAATGCACTCGGACGGCAAAAAGCGCCGCTCGTTCCTCGCTCTGCTTTTTGCCGCCGGTGATTTGCGGCGTTAGTACTCTAAATTTTCCTTAGTTACCATCCTACAAAGTATCGGCAAATAGAGAACCTTTACCGTGTTCTTGTTCGTGGCACTCCCACTTTTTAAGGGTATTTGAAACGGTTGGGTTGGTAGTAACAGGGCAGTATTTTTTGTTACATTGTAGGTGTATTTTTTAACACCTTGCTTTTTAAAACCTTATCGTTTTAAAGTAACATTCTGGAAAACATGGAAAGTAATAGAGTTTAAGCAACCAAGCCCTGTTACAGCAAGAGCATTTGAAAGCGGGTAAATCGAATGTTCATCATATATACAAGCACCACGTTCCATCGTCGTGCTAACAAAAAATTCCAGTCGACCGCTGGCAGCACGGTTTTTTTTCAAAGGTCATTTTTTATCAAAGTTCTGTGTGTTTGCAGAGTTCACCGTATATCTGCCAGCGGCCACTGAATTTGGCGTTAGTACTCTAAATTTTCCTTAGTTACCACCCTACAAAGTATCGGCAAATAGAGAACCTTCACAGTGTTCTTGTTCGTGGCATATTCTGACCATTCAATGCTATTTGAAACGGTTGGGCAAGTAGTAACCGGGCTAAAATGTTGTACGCTGTTATCTAATGTGTTTTAGAAAAATAGTACTTACAAAACATGATTTGTTAGACAAACTTAGTGTCAAAAATATTGAAAGTAACGGGCATTAAGAAACCAAGCCCTGTTACAGCAAAGAGCATTTATAAAGAAGCGGAGCGTAGCACTTGTTGTGTTTACAAACATTAGGTTACATCGCCGCACTAACAAGTCGGTCAACCTGACCGCCTAACGCAAGTTAATTTAACAAAACCTGATGATTTTGAGTGTTAGGTGTTTTTATGCTATTTTTAGCGTATCAGTCGGCGGCAGGTTACCTCGGCGTTAGGGGTATATGAACATGAGCCAAGGCGGTATTTGTGGTGTTCTGTTAAATGAGGACGCATATAAGATTCTCGGTAAAGTTTTAGAGCCATATGTGAAAGAAGGCAGTATTGGTAAATACATATATTGCAATACAGCTCAACAAAATGGTTATTTTCTTGATATGACATTTAAACCAGAAATGTGTGATGGTTCAATTGAAGATGAAATGCGCATATCGGTGCCATTAACATATGTAGAGTTTATTGTGTCTGGTGATGGTTCACTGCCAATTGGATTTATATACCCAGAGCCAACTTCAGGACAGTCATGATGGTAATAATTAACTCCATCAGTTTTATATGCCGCTTCACCAATCAGCTTCCTGCAATTTCGGCAAATAATGTTTATATTCATAGACAAACCCCTAACAAAAAACTGCACCTGACTGCGCGATAGAGCCACGCAGCAAGTGAGTTAAAGCGTTAGTACTCTAAATTTTCCTTAGTCACCATCCTACAAAGTATCGGCAAATAGAGAACCTTTACCGTGTTCTTGTCCGTGGCATATTCTGACCATTCAATGGTATTTGAAACGGTTGGGCAAGTA
>QPIN01000015.1 GCA_003666385.1 Methylococcales symbiont of Hymedesmia sp. n. MRB-2018 | reverse complement strand
GTGCTAACAAAAAATTCCAGTCGACCGCTGGCAGCACGGTTTTTTTTCAAAGGTCATTTTTTATCAAAGTTTTGTGTGTTTGCAGAGTTCACCGTATATCTGCCAGCGGCCACTGAATTTGGCGTTAGGTGCCTAGCTCTCCATCTCTCTATTTTTATTTATAGAGAGTGTGGAGAAAAAAATGAAAAAAATATTTATAGTGCTATGTGTACTAATTTTAAGCTCAGGTACTGCATTTTCGGGTGGCTATATAAGTGGAAATTTAGGGGTAGCAATACCTGAGAGTTCAGATATTACTTTTGCTGGAGAAAAAGTTACTAATGCTGAATTAAACACTGATTTTGCAGCATCTTTAGCTATGGGTTATGAATTTGATAATATGAGGTTAGAAACAGAGGTTAGTTATCAACAAAATGAAGTAGAGGAGATTGCTCAAATAAATGTTGAATCATTTGATATTGATACAATAAGTATTTCTTTATTAGCCAATACTTATTGGGATTTTAAAAATAGCACAGATTTCACCCCATATATAAGTGGGGGTATTGGTTTTGCAAATGTGTGGCTGGAGGCTCCAGATACAAGCAGTGAATCTGATTTTGTTTTTGCATATCAAGTAGGAGGAGGACTTGATTATGCTATAAACGACAATATGAATATTGGAATAAAATACCGTTATTTTGGAACTTCAGATGTTGAATATGAGCCTCTAAATATAGAGTACTCTAACTCTAGCCATAATATTTATGTTGGAGCGAGGTTTAATTTTTAATTATACTTTAGGTGTAAAAATAGTATAAAAACCACCTAACAAATAGCTCCAGCGGATACAAAAACTTGTCGCGTTTTTTTCTGTCGCAAAAAATCGTGCCAATTTTTTGTACCGCTGAGCATGGCGTTATATGTAAAGAGAGAAAAGAGATTTAACAACATGAAGCAATCTAGTCTTTTTAAAGAGAATGAAAAGAACCATAGTTGGTTCTGCGATGCTATTGATACCTTGAGGTTTTCTGATGATAAACAGAGCTGGCCTGATGTTTTCGGCGAAAAGTTACGTACATCGATAAAAAGTAGTTCTATAAAAACATTAAGCCTATTTAGTGGAGGTGGAGGTTTAGATATAGCCTTTAGCGATGCTGGTTTTAATATAGTTGAATGCGTAGAAATTGAGGATAGATTTGTAAAGACCTTAGAAGAAAATGCAAAAAGTAATGGAAAGTTAAATCATACTAAAATAACTTGTATAGACATTAGAGAGTATGAGCCTAGTTTTAATGAAATAGATTTCATTATTGGTGGCCCACCATGTCAAACATTTTCGGCGGCAGGTGCGAGAGCAGCGGGAGTAAAAGGTCTAGATGACAAAAGAGGCACGTTATTTGAAGAATATGTACGATTAGTAAAGCAATTAAAACCAAAAGGTTTTTTATTTGAAAATGTTTATAGAATAGTTGGCGCACAAGGAGGTAAACCATGGGAGCTTATTCAGGAAGCCTTTCAAGCCGCTGGCTACAAACTACACTGGAGAATCATTGATGCCGCTGATTACGGCGTCCCTCAACATAGGGAGAGACTAATTATTGTAGGCGTTCAAGAAGGTGAGTTTTTATTTCCATATCCCACGCATGGGCCAGATTCACAAGATAATCGCCCTTTTTATAGTGCAGAATTGGCAGTAAAAGGAGTTGATATATCATCATGCAAAATTGGAATAAATGGTAGGCATGGACATCTTTTAAATGCTATCCCTCCCGGATTGAACTATAGCTTTTATACAGAAAAACTTGGTCACCCTAACCCGATATTTGGATGGAGGTCTAAATTTTCTGATTATTTATATAAAGCTGACCCTAAAACTCCAGTCAGGACGATTAAAGCGCAAGGTGGTCAGTATACTGGTCCATTTAGTTGGAATAACAGACCATTCACCCTAGAGGAAATAAAGCGTTTACAAACATTTCCAGATAATTATAGATTAATAGGAAATCGACAGGTCGCAGTTATGCAACTTGGCAACTCGGTACCTCCTCAAGCTGGTCGTATACTCGCTTTAGCTGTGTTGGATCAATTATTTAATGTTGGACTGCCATTTCCAATACAATATATGCCGAAAAACTTGGTGTTGAGTTTCAGAAAGAGAAAATCATCCTTGACAAAAATATACGCAAAAAAAGCAAAGGATGCCATTGCAATACAAACAATAGAAGGCCATTTCGAAACAAAGCCTAATGCTCCTTCAAAAGGAAAAGAAAAACAGTATTTAGTTAATGGTATTGAATTACTTTCTGAAAAACAAAGCGACTGTACTGAGTATGATATTACATTCAATATCAGTACTGACGTATGGTCTTTTACTGTTAAAGAGCCGGAAGAAAAAAATAAAAAACAGTACTTCATAGATATACTTCTTTCGAAATCGCACTCTTTGATTCTTAATACAAAAAAAATAAAACTTATTTCCTTTAGTAAAAAACCCAGTTCATTAGTTTCTTTGTGGAAATATTTAGAAAAAACATTAAAAAAACTTGCGCATAAGGATGATTTAATTCAATTATTTGGGTATTACCAATACCGCCAAAGAAGCAACTTTATATTTGCTTTTAATAATAATACGCTGGAGGATTCTACATATTGGAATATGGCGAAAAATATAACAGAGGGGTTAGCTGTTGGTATGCCGCTGCACATAAATGAAATATCGGATATTTTTCAGCTTGAAAATAATTTATTTAAAAATTCAATTAAAGATTTAAAGGCTATTGGCTATGAAATTAGAAACCATAATACAAATCCACAATTGGATGTTGATTGCTATCTAATACCATATCAATTCCCTACATTAAACGAACGAAGCTTACAAAGACTGACGAGTTTATAATGAAATACAAGCAAGAAACCGAACAGGAAAGATTTTTGAAAATATTCGAAGATAGAAGTGAATATGTTTCATCTTCAGGTGATACACAGGAATTTAAAGAAGGGAAAGTGTCTTCCGCTTCAAAAGCGCGAATAAAAGACATTAAAGACTCTCTAGAATCTGGATTTCTTGAAAATACTATCTCAGATCTAAAGCATTCAAAAGTAGAAATTGCAGTCGATGAGCTAGATAACAATGTAAAGGAGAATATAACTGTCTTGGTAAATTCAGTTACAAGTGAGGTTGGAAGGGCATTAGTTGGCTTGACTGTTATGCAACTTTCAATTAAGTCGATTTCACCAGAGCAAAACATTAGATTGCATAAGGGGAGCGTTAATAGTAATTCCTTTTCATGGGTTGATGGAATATCAATGAGAGTTCTTGATAAAAATTTCGTTACCCCTGTTTTAAGAAAATTCAATCTATTAAAGTTGAATGCTGACGGCTTTATGATGACAAGGAGTTTGGCGGAAAACTATCCCTATACTAAGTTGTATAAGGCAAAGTTACGAGGTGCAAGGCAACAGTGGCTGAATATCGTAGAGTCTATTGAGGCGGATAATACTGATCCACTTCTAGCCTTACAGTATTTAATTACCTTGCTATTAAACAAAGCATCTGATTTTGATGATGCCTGTAACTCATTACTTGATGAAACAAATAAATATTTATCTAGTAACGACTCTAGTAAATCCATACTGGATTTGATAAACGCCCATATTGACACATCAGATTATGCGGCTAGGTTAATGGAAGTAGCAATGCACTCCCTGATGCAGTCTGTAATATCTACAGGTGTGTTTGTAACTTATGAGTTAAAACCTCTATCACAAATGCGTTCGGCTAATAAAAAACATGGAAATATCGGTGATATCGAGTTATTAGAAAACAATGAAATTGTTGAGTCATGGGATGCAAAATACGGGAAAAATTACCTCCGAGATGAAATAGACGAAGTGTCTGAAAAGCTAGAATATCACGACAAAGTGGAAACGGTTGGGTTTATAACAACTGACTCTCCTGTAAGAAATACTGAAATAAATTCAAAAATAAATGATGTAAAAGATTTGTATGACCTTGATATTATAATAATGTCTTTTAAAGAATGGATAGAATGGAATTTTAAGAGAGTAGAAGAATCAGGATTATCTAATAGTGAAGAATTGTCAAAGAACTGGTTATTTGCTTACGCTGAGTCATTAGCCCAAAAAAGAAGAGAGATTGCACCTATTGATGAACCATGTTTTGAATGGGTGACTTCTTTAGAGCTGGCGTTAAAAACACATAACAAATAGCTCCAGCGGACAATTTAAAGTGGCACTTTTTTGCATTCGCAAAAACGTGCCACTTTAAATTGCCGCTGAGCAAGGCGTTAACCATTTAAGGAAATTCAGTGTCGGGTAAAATTAAATACATATTTATTGCAACTTCATCTGGTGAACCTATGCAATCATTAAATGTTGCATCAATAGTTTCTGGAAAAGGAATTGAAGGCGATAGATATTACACTGGGCTAGGCACGTTTTCTGAGAAACTAAAGGGAAATCCTGCTGTTGAAATTTCATTAATTGAAATTGAAGAAATAGATAAATTCAATAGTAATCACAATCAACAGCTTGATTATGGTGATTTTCGTAGAAATATTGTAACGGAAGGAATTAAACTAAATAATTTAGTTGGTAAAATATTTTATATAGGAAATGTAAAACTAAAAGGAATTCGCTTATGTGAGCCATGTTCACATTTAGCGGAAACTGTAAATCAATTAGTTTTACCTCATTTAGTTGGTCGTGGAGGATTGAGAGCGCAAATTATTTCCACCAATAAAATTAAAATTGGTGAGTCAATCAATGGCTAACAAAAAGTTCCAGTCGACCACTGGCAGCGCAGTTTTTTTCAGAGGTCATCTTTTATCAAAGTTCAGTGTGTTATCAGAGTTCATCGAACATCTGCCAGCGGCCACTGAACTTGGCGTTAGTACTCTAAATTTTCCTTAGTTACCATCCTGTAAAGTATCGGTAAATAGAGAACCTTCATAGTGTTCTTGTTCGTGGCATTCCCATCTCTCAATGGTACTTGAAACGGTTGGGTCGGTAGTAACAGGGCAGTATTTTTTGTTACATTGTAGGTGTATTTTTCAACACCTTGCTTTTTAAGACCTTATCGTTTTAAAGTAACATTCTGGAAAACATGGGAAGTAATAGAGTTTACGCAACCAAGCCCTGTTACAGCAAGAGCATTTGAAAGCGGGTAAATCGAATGTCCATCATATATACAAGCACCACGTTCCATCGTCGTGCTAACAAAAAATTCCAGTCGACCGCTGGCAGCACGGTTTTTTTTCAAAGGTCATTTTTTATCAAAGTTCTGTGTGTTTGCAGAGTTCACCGTATATCTGCCAGCGGCCACTGAATTTGGCGTTAGCTCTACAAAGAAAGAAATGGAGGGTTATGAAATTCAAGTATGTAAACCCAAAGTCTGTGGATCGAATTATTGGCAAATTCGCTCCAGTAAACTCTTTCTTGTTTTCGAGAATTATCGAAGAAGCTTTGGATAATATAAATCAAGGTTACGTGCATACCGAGGCAGGAAGAGGTCGATTCAAAAGTGATGAACCTGAAATATCAGAAGCCTTGATCGGTATTAGTGATAGGTTACTTGACCATAATGTATCTCATTCAAAGAAGTCGCAGTGGGATTTATATCAAGGGTTAGATTTTGATATTGTTCATGAAACAGGGGCTATAACAAAGAAAAGCTCAAAATCCACACAATCTTATGTCAATGCATACTTTTACTTCACTGAATTCTCTCGCCAAAAGAAAGATCATCGTGTCGTATTTCATTTGCGGTTCAATACATATGAAGGAACTGAATGGTCAATATCTTTCCCTGTGCAATTAGTAATGAAAGGATACCCTTCAATTGAAAACGAACACATTGGATATTCGCACAGTATAGCGTTATGCGATGAAGAGGGTAATCCAAAAAATAACCAGCATCATTACATAGGAATAACAAAGAGAAACTGGCTTAAACGAATGAGTGAGCATTTCAATGAAATCAGGTCTGGTAGCAATAAAACATTTCACCGAGCATGGCGTGAATACGCAGGGCGGAGTGATGTTCTATTATCATCCGAATTAATTACAACCAACCATACATTTGAGCAGATCATGGCTTGGGAAGAATGGGCGGTAGATGAACAAATGGATAATGGAACATCATTAAATATGATCCTTGGTGGATTTAAAGGAATGAAGCACCTCCATGAGCATCGGCTAACAAATAAGCCTGTAGTTTCTCTAAAAGAGCGTGATGCTGCAATCATTAAATATCAGGCTCTGCACCCCCGCGCTGGCATCCCTAATTTAATAATAAGTGAGCTATGGAATAACGAAGAGTACGCCCTGAAAGTAATTTGTGGAGTTGAAGGACGGTTGTCGGCAGATCAAGTTAGGAAAATACGCGAACTTAATGAGTTATCAATTCCAGTAGAAAAAATCACTGAGAGGGTAAAAGCAAAGAACGTCGCTCAGGTCGAACGGGTATTGAGCGGTAAAACGTATTCAAGGATTCACTGAGATCATGCAATTAAGAGCTAACAAAAGCATCCAGCGGACAGTTAAAAGCGGCGTTTCGCTTCGCTACACTCTGCTTTTAACTGCCGCTGATACTAGGCGTTATGCCTTACACTGAATTATCCTTCGGTATAATTAAAATGACTTACCTAATAACATGAAATTTGAATGGGATACAGAAAAGGAAAGACTAAATATCCAAAAGCATGGTGTATCTTTTGAACAGGCATCCTATGTTTTTTCTGATCCCTATGCCTTGAATAAGTATGATGAAGGGCACTCTCAAAATGAAGATCGGTGGCTGTTGCTTGGAAAATCACTGAATGAAGTCGTACTTGTTGTTGCTCATACATTCAGAAATAACGATGGAATTGAATTTGTCAGAGTTATTAGTGCAAGAAAAGCCACAAAACACGAACAACAAACATATCAAAATAGGTATCCAAAATGAAAGATGAATACGATTTTACAAATGCTGAGCAAGGTAAATTTTATAGGCCACTGGAGGAGCTAGATATACCCATTTATCTCGATAGAGAAGTAAAAGATTTCTTTATAAAAAAAATGCGTAATAAAAGCGATCAATATTCCCTTGGCGAAGTTGTTAATTCGCTTCTCAAAAAAGATATAGAAATATCGAATAAATTGACAAATTAAGGCATAACAAAACACTCAAGCTGACGCTTGACTGCGCCCTTCTTTCGCTGCCGCTCCAGTCGGTCGCCGTCAAGCGCAGCTTAGCTTAGCGTTAGTACTCTAAATTTTCCTTAGTCACCATCCTACAAAGTATCGGTAAATAGAAAGCCTTCACCGTGTTCTTGTTCGTGGCATTCCCACTTTTTAAGGGTATTTGAAACGGTTGGATCGGTAGTAACAGGGCAGTATTTTTTGTTACATTGTAGGTGTATTTTTTAACACCTTGCTTTTTAAAACTTTATCGTTTTAAAGTAACGTTCTGGAAAACATGGAAAGTAATAGAGTTTAAGCAACCACGCCCTGTTACAGCAAGAGCATTTGAAAGCGAGTAAATCGAATATTCATCATATATACAAGCACTAGGTTCTATCGTCGTGCTAACAA